>NZ_CAJMEH010000017.1 GCF_905212365.1 uncultured Phascolarctobacterium sp. | reverse complement strand
CTTCAGTGGTGAACAGCTTCATGATAGGAGGCTGAATCAGCGGAACCAAAGACATATAGGAGTATGCAGCAACGGCGATAGCGCCTAACAGCTGAGGAGCCATTTTAGCAGCCAGATAAATGGAGGTCGGGCCGTCAGCGCCGCCGATGATGCCGATAGCAGCTGCTTCCTGTACGGTGAAGCCCATCAGCATAGCGCCCAGCAGAGCTACGAATACGCCGGCCTGTGCAGCAGCGCCCAACAGCAGAGTTTTGGGGTTAGCGATCAGCGGACCAAAGTCGGTCATTGCGCCTACGCCCAAGAAAATCAACGGCGGGAATACTTCGTGGTTAATACCGTACATAATAACGGACATTACGCCAGGAGCCTCAAAACCGTTCTTAGGAATGTTGGCCAGAATGCAGCCAAATGCGATCGGGGACAGCAGCAAGGGCTCAAAACCTTTGCCAATAGCCATATACAGCAGAAGCAGACCAACGCAAATCATGATTACATGACCGCCGGTCAAAGCGGAGAAGCCGCTGTCTGCCCATACGGAAGACAAAGCAACGATAAATGCTTCAAACATGTGATAATTTCCTCCTTGTTTCCCATCAACGGGATGTAATATAAGTGCGTATTGCCAAAGGCAATAAAATTGCTTCATTGTGCAGCAAAGCTCGGCAGAACAATCCGTCTTCTCTCCAGTCTCCCCTGGCCTGTTGAGGATGCAGGCATTGCGTCTGCAACGGTTAGCGCCTTGCTTGCGCTGCGCGAAGCTGCTTAAAGCAGCATTGCTGCTTCTAAACCTGGATTATTTCGCTTTAGCCCTAGTCGGATCGACTACCTGAATCAGGCTCATCAACGCGCCCAAAGCGATCAGCACACCGAAAACAATAGTCATGTTAATGACGGCAATCAGCCACGGATTAGTTGTTACGGGACCCATACACTCACCTCTTCCTCAATAATTACGGGGAAAACTCTGTAAGATTACTTTTTGTCTTACTTTAATAAGTATAATTTTAAAATTTTTTATGTTCTGTTGCTAAAGTCACAAGGAGCTTACGCTCTTCGGTTATATTATTTACTAAAATTGCTTATTTTATCTTTATTAAACTTGCTATATTTTCTAAATACAATCTGAAGGGCTATAATAAACAGCAAAAATCCCCGCCCAATCCACAATGGAATTAAGCGGGGATTTGCTAAAACGATTTACAATTATCGCTTATTACAGCTGTTCGCTGACGTCATTCTTCTTTTTGCGGTTGAAGAAGCGTTCTACAACTACAAAGAGCACAGGAATGAGGAATATACCAAATAATGTTGCAATGGTCATGCCGCCAACTACGGCGTTGCCCATGGACACACGCGCGCCTGCGCCCGGGCCGGTAGCTACTGCCAGCGGCAGGCAGCCCAGGATAAAGGCGAAGGACGTCATCAGAATCGGGCGCAAACGTAAATGCGCAGCTTCGATAGCCGCATGCACAACGTCCATGCCGTTTTCCATGTTCATTTTAGCATATTCAACGATCAGAATAGCATTCTTGGCAGCCAAGCCAATCAGCGTGATCAAGCCTATCTGCATATAAACGTCGTTGTTCTGGCCGCGCAGGTATTGGGACAGGAAGCAGCCGAATACTGCGGAAGGCACGGACAGCAGTACTGCCAGAGGAATGGTCCAGCTTTCGTACAGAGCTGCCAGGCACAGGAATACGAATACCAGCGAAATAATGAAGATTTGGGTAGAACGGCTGCCTGCCTCAACCTCGTCGCGGCTTTGGTCAACCCACTCGTAGGTATAGGTAGTGGGCAGCGTTTCTTTCAGAACCTCTTCAATAGCAGCCATAGCCTGACCGGTGGAATAGCCGTCAGCCGGGTCGCCTGCAATCTTAATTGCGCTGGCGCCATTATAACGAGTCATAATGACGGAGGTATTCTTCTTGCTGGAAGTTACCAGCGTGTTCAGCGGTACCATGGCGCCGCTATTGCTGCGCACGAAGAAGTAGCGCATATCGTCGGCCTGGGTACGGTATTCAGGGTCAGCCTGCATAACAACCTTCCAGATACGGCCGAAGCTGTTGATATCGTTGATTTCAATGCCGCCCAAATAAGCCTGCAAAGCAGTAAATACGCTGGATACAGGTACGTTCAGGGATTCAGCCTTTTCGCGATCTACCTCAAATTGATAGGTAGGCGTATTGGTATTCAAGGTGGAGTAAATAGTAGCGATTTCCGGACGCTGGCGCGCTTTAGCCAAAAATTCGTTGGCACGCTCGCCCATAGTATTTACATCCTCTCCGCCCAGGTTCATGATGTACATGCTCAAAGTACCGGTTTCGGAAGCGCCAGGCAAAGAAGGCGGCTGGAAGGCCATGATATTAGCGTCAGGAATCTGTGCGCTCACGCCCCAAATCTGAGGGATAATATCTTGAATAGAATTATCGCGCTCCTTAAAATCCTTCATGCTTACTACTACCAGACCGGAGCTGGCCTTTTGAGAGCCGGTAAGAATATCAACGCCGCTTACAGCCAGAATATTTTTAACGCCGGGCAATTTTTTAATGCGGTTTTCCAAATCGGTCAGCACCTGTTGGGTACGGTTAGCGGAAGCGCCTTCCGGCAAAGCAACAGATACTGCGCTCCTGCCCTGGTCCTCGTTAGGAACGAAGCCGGTAGGCGTTGCCTTTGCCAAAGCGCCGATGCAGATAACCATAACAACTAGGCAGGCCAGAACCAGCTTGGATTTGCGGATGCACCATTCCACATTCTTAACATATTTTGCCAAAGTACTGGCAAACCAATTATTAAATCCCGCTACCATCTTGCCAATGAAGCCTTTGGGAGCTTCTTCCGAGCCCTTCTTAACCAGAATCAAAGCGCACAGTGCCGGAGTCAGGGACAGAGCTACGATAGCCGACAGCATCATGGATACGGATACGGTGATAGCAAACTGCTTGTACAGCTCGCCTACAGTACCGCCGGTAAATGCAACAGGGATAAATACGGCGGACAGAACGAAGGCGATAGCCACAACAGGGCCGGATACTTCGTTCATAGCGCGGTAGGTAGCCTCCTTAGGCGACATACCATTTTCCTGAATGTGATGCTCTACCGCCTCTACTACTACGATGGCGTCGTCGACAACCAGGCCGATTGCCAGAATCATCGCGAAGGCCGTCAGCGTATTAATGGTAAAGCCCAGCAGCATGAAGGACGCCAGCGTACCAATCAAAGATACAGGTACAGCCAGCAGCGGAATCAGCGTTGCACGCCAGCTGCCTAAGAAGATAAATACTACGAAGATAACCAATACCAACGCTTCAAAAAAGGTATGGGCAACCTTTTCCAGGGATTCAATAATGAATTGGGTGTTATCCAGAACGATAATCAATTCCATATCGTCCGGGAAACGTGTTTGCGCGTCCGCCAAAGCTGCTTTGATATTTTTTACGGTTTCCAAAGAGTTGGCGTCAGAAGTCAGCGCTACGGGGAATACTACGGCGTCGCCGCCGTTGATTTTCGTACTGGTCAAATCGCTGCGGGGGCCGGGTTTGATTTCGGCAATATCGCGCAGCTTCAGATTATCGCCGTTATTGGTACGAATAATTACGTTACCAAATTCCTCAGGCGTTTTCAAACGTCCCTGAGCGCTGGCAGAATAAGCGTTCTCCTGCTCGGCGGTGGTTGGTCTGTTGCCGATGGAGCCGACGGGAGCCTGAATGTTCTGGCTCTTAATAGCCGCGGAAATGTCTTCTACCGTAACGCCCAGCTGCGCCATTTTTTCCGGCTTCAGCCAAATACGCATGGAATATTCCGGACCATATTCGGTAATCTGGGATACGCCCTTTACGCGCTTAACGGCGTCGATAAAGTTGGCGTCGGCATAGGTACGCAAAAACATACCGTCATAAGTCTTATTAGGAGAATACAGGCCGAAATACATAATCGTTTCGGCAGATTCCTTAGCGGTCGTAATACCATAGCTGATTACTTCGCTGGGCATGGAACTGTTAGCCTGGGATACGCGGTTCTGTACCTCTACGGAACCAATATCGGCGTTTTTATCTAGGTTAAATTGTACATTTAAGCGATATTCGCCGGAACTGGTACTGTTAGATGACATATCCAGCATATTCTCTACGCCCATTACCTTCTGCTCGATAGCCTGCGCTACAGATTCTTCGACTGTATCCGCGCTGGCGCCGGTGTAGTTCGTCCTTACGGAAATACGCGGCTTAGTGATCTGCGGATACTGCGCAATCGGCAGGCTTAATCCAGCAATGGTGCCCAGCAGCGTAATGATAATAGCCAAAACTATAGCAAAAACCGGGCGATCAATAAAAAAACGTGCCATTTAGACTGCCTCCTTATTACTGTGCTGCCTTAGTTTCAGCAGTATCAAGGTCAGCTTCCGTCATCGGCTCGGGCTTAACCACAGTACCCTGACGCATCTTGCCCGTGCCCTCAACGACTAAGGTTTCATCGCCCTGCAGGCCGCTTTCAACCATATACATACGGCCAACGATAGGCCCGACAGTAATTTCCTTCATGGACACCTTATTGTCGCTGCCCACTACATAGACGAATTTTTTATACATCAATTCTACAACGGAACGTTGAGGAATCAGCAGCGCATTTTCCTGGGTACCCCCGATAGCCTGAATATGAGCAAACATTCCGGGAAGCAGCTTGCGTTCAGGGTTGTCAAACAACGCTCTGATGGTCAAAGTGCCGGTATTGTCGTTAATACCGCGGTTAACCTCGGATACCCTGCCCTTCAGGTCATAAGTACTGCCGTCGGCCAAAACAGCGGTCAAATTTTCCAAAGAAGCGCCGCCTTCATTATTACGGGAGTTAGCCAGCTTCAAATATTCCGGCTCGGCTACGCTGAACTTAACGTACACCGGATTGGTATCGGAAATTTTCGCCAAAGTAGTTTGTCCAACTGTAACATAGTTGCCGACCTCTAAAGCCGTAGTATCGATACGACCGCTAAAGGGAGCGGTTACAGTAGTTTCGCTCATATCCTTTTGAGCGTTTTCTACCAACGCTTCCTGCGCGTTTACCGAAGCCTGCGCCTGGTCGCGCTGCATGATAGCGTTATCCAGCACCTGCTTGGACACGGCGTTTTGTTCGTACAATTTAGTATAACGCTCAGCGTCCATCGCTGCGTTAGCCAAAGCGGCGCGGGCATTAGCCAAACCGGCCTGAGCATTGAGCAAATTATTTTGATAAGTGCGCGGGTCAATAGTGTACAGCGTTTGCCCCGCCGTTACATTGTCGCCGCCTTTAAAAAATTTGCCGGTAATCTGGCCTGTAACCTGGGCTTTCAGCTCCATTTCCTGCTGAGCTTCCACAAAACCGGTGTAATCATACACAATAGGGGTATCGCGCTTGACTACCTGCATGGTTCTTACCAGCGTGGCCTGCTGCGGAGCCTGCTCTTTTTGAGCGCAGCCTGCCGCCGTCAGCATCACCGCCACCGCAAAAGCTGCAGCCAGCGATTTCTTAGCGCGGCTGGAGCGGATAAAACTTAACATAGAAAAACCTCCTTCATTCTTCTACTCAGAAACTATCATATCTATATATACACAAAAATAGACGATGGCTCAGTTTCAGAATACTTCTATTATAAATGAGCCTGTGGATAAAAGCAAATCCAATTAAACGCATTTATACTCTCAATTCGCTTATTATCTCCATTTTGCTCTGTTTTTCACCATTAGCTGACTGGCCAGTCAGTTTTGTTGCAGCCATTTCTTATCCAGCAAGAATTTATGAAGGTTGCCCAAAGCAAAGCCTGCGACTTCGTCATTGCCGCAAATACGCTGCACCAAAAAGAGATTGCCGCCCTCTATATACCATTCGCTGGGCACACCCTCCGTGAAATCCATACTTTTATTAGTGCACAGCAGATTGAGCAGCGGCCGCAGATCCGGGTCGCTAAGATTCAATATTTGCTCCAGCTTCACCGGCTCGCCCGTAGCAGGGTCCAAATGCAGCTGATGATGGATAAAACTGTTTTTACCGCTTATCAGCTGCAGGGACAGCAGCTGCTTGTCGGCACGCAGCACCTTAAAGGCCATATCCGCCTGCCCCCGGTAAAAGAGCTGCAAATATTCTGCGCATTCTTTCTCCAGATAAGCGTTAATTTTATTTTGCAGCTGCACGTTTTTCGACGCAAACGCAGGATAGGTCGCCTCTCCGCCCGGCACTACCATTTTGCGCGGCAGAATGCTGCCCGCGTCAAAATCGCAGCCGTCGTTAATCGTATTGCTTTTATCCACCGGCGTTGCGGTCATCACGGTAAAAGCGCTGCGCTGCCACTTTTCGTTTTTAGCAGCATCCCGCTGCAGCCGCCATACTGCGCCCACATCCGCCAAAAGCTGCCTGCGCTGCGTCAGTTGCTGGCTTGTCAGCAGCTCCTGCTGCCCGTCGCCGTCCACATCATATGCTGTCAGCGAAAATAAGCCGCCGAATTCCATCTTGCCGCTTTTCGGCAACCCTTCCGGCAGCGGTGCGCTGTTTTTCTGCCCGTCCTGCAGTATAATTTCCAAAGCGCCTTCCTTATTATAAGCATTAGTGACGATGCCCATGCTATCGGCAGCGCTAAACAGCTCCGCAATCTGCTTAGGATTGGTAAAATCAATAATTCTGTATTCGCTCCCTGCCTCCCAGTCTCCCTGTCCCAAGCTAAGCAGCAGCTGCTGCGGAGCAGCCTCACTACGGCGTTCTGCCTGTTCCGGCAGCGGCTTCACCTGCACCGCCTGTAAAACAGGATTATAACCTCCCTTGACAGAGGGCGCATAAGCGGTTACCAGCTTGCCTTCCTCTTTAAGCAGCAGCAAAAGCTGTTCCGTGTAGCCGCCGGGCAAACGCTCGCCCCACAGCTCCACTGTTGCCTTGCCCTGCTCCTGCTGCAGCGTCGTACTGGCCAGCAGCGTTTCGCTGGCGGCAGCGCCGGTACACAGCAGCATACTGCAGCCTGCGGCGGCCAGCTTTATCTTCCAAGAGTTCTTCACTCTGTCACTTCCTTCCCCAACGCTAACCATTACTAAGCGTTTCATATTAAATTTATTATAACATTATTTGGCGATTATTGTAACAAAGCACACAGATTTTACTAAAGTTTCAAAAGATGGCCATAAAAATATATTATAGTTTATTCCAGCGCTCTTGTTTTTTATACAGCAATCTTCTTACTTCCATAACCTTCCCACCAAGGTCCTCGTTAATAACGACGTAATAAACCACAAAATTCTTAACATAGATACGATAATAAGGATGTTTTCTCTCCCTTTTTGATTGAAAGCATTCAAAAGACTCACAAAAGGGAAGCCTTTCTAAAATAGCATGTTCTACAGCGTCAAGTAATTCCCTTGCAGCAGCAGGATTATGAAGTTTTTTGGCGATATAGAGTACTTTTTCCTCTAAATCATCATAAAACACTGGTAAATACCTTAATTTATAATTTTTATCATCCATTTATCATCGCCCTCAATTTTCCAAATACTTCGCTATGCTCAAGTCGTTTATCACTTGCGGCAGCGGCAGCGTCTGCAAAATCTAAAGCATCTTCCACTCCATCTATCAGGTTTGAATATGCCTCGATACTCAAAACGACCATCGTACCATAGCCATTTTTAGTCAGGTACACAGGGCTCCCTTCATTAACTAATTTTTCAATTTCGGCAAATTTATTTCTTAAATCAGATACCGGTTTAATTTGGATCATTGGATACACACGCTCCTTTATCATAATTTTATCATTATTTAGTCATCTTTATGGTAACATATAATCTGAAATAATTCAAGGAATATAAATAGTCTCTTTACCCTTGCCTTCGTCCATTCTCTCCTCGCTCTTACTGTAACAAAGCGTACAAAATACAGCCGCTTCAGTAAAAAATTCACAAAATCTACTGCTTTTTTATGCTAAATGGTGTAGAATAGCATTGATATTTTATCTCAGCAGTATGGGAGAAGGGAAGTATATTTTATGAAAAAAATTTTAGCTGTATTCATGGCTATGTGCATGATGCTGGCGCTGGCCGGCTGCGGCGGCAGCGACGCCCCCAGCAAAGCGCCGAAAGAAAAAGTAAAGGTAAGCCTAGGTATGCTGCGCCTGACCAGCAGCGCGCCCTTGTTTATCGCTATGGATAAGGGCTTCTTCGCCGACGAGGGCATTGAAATCGACGCCCAATGGTTTGACGCCGCCCATCCTATCGCCGTAGCAACCGCCTCCTCCAAGGTAAATGTAGGCGCTACCGGCATCACCGCCAGTCTCTACAATATGGCTGCCAACGGCCAGAAGCTGGGCATCGTAGCGGATAAAGGACGCGAGCAGAAGGGCTATTCTTCCTCCGCGCTGTTAGTCACCGCAGATAACTTTAACAACGGCGTACAAAGCCTGAAGGACCTGAAAGGCAAGCGTATCGGCATTACGCAAAAGGGTTCTACCTTCCATTATATGCTGGGCCGTATGCTGGAAACCCAGGGTATGAGCCTGGACGACGTGGAAATCGTACCGCTGAACAAGGTCAGCGCCGTTATGGCAGCCTTGGAAAGTAAGCAAATCGACGGCTGCATCCTTAACGAGCCCAACATCACTAAGGTACAAAAGGCCGGCTACGGCAAGCTGGTAGTACAAGTTGGCGACGTAATTCCCTATCAGACCTCGGCAATTTTCTACTCTCCTGAATTTATGCAGAACAAGGACGCCGCCGCACGCTTTATGAAGGCCTACGTTAAAGCCTGCAACTATTATTACGAAGCGGCCATTGAAAAGAAGGACGCCAAAAAGCTGGACGAAGTCGTTAATATCGTAGCCAAATACGTCAAGGCTCCGGCCGAAGATATTAAGGCAGGCCTGCCCTACATCGATAAGAACGGCCAGCTGCTGGCTTCCGATATCGACACCCAGATCAAATGGTACACCGCTAATAAAATGATGTCCGGCAAGCTGGACGTCAAGGACGTCGCCATTACCTCCTTCCAGGAGGCGGCAGCCAAATAAGTCAGGTATAGCTTGAAGCAGGGCGGAGCGATCCACCCTGCTTTCTGTTTTAGTATTATGGGAGGTTATGCAGCTTATGAAATTAGTAATTGATAAAATCTGCAAGGATTTTACCAATAACCGCGGCCAAGCGCTGTCCGTTCTGCAGGATATTGAGCTGACAGTAAACGAGGAAGAATTTGTAGCATTAGTAGGCCCGTCAGGTTGCGGTAAATCCACTTTGCTTAACATTGCGTCCGGGCTTTTGCAGCCCACCAGCGGCACAGTTAAATTTACAGAAATAGAAGAAGGCTATGAGCCGCGCATGAGCATCGTTTTTCAGGAAACGGGGCTCTTTCCCTGGCGCAGCGTTCACGATAATATCGCCTTTGGCCTGGAAACCGCAGGTATGCCTGCCGCCCAGCGGGAGGAACGCATCGAGCATTACATTGAGCTTGTCGGCCTCAAAGGCTTTGAAAAATCATTTCCGCATCAATTAAGCGGCGGTATGCGCCAGCGCGTCGGCATCGCCCGCGCATTAGCCATCGAGCCTGACCTGCTGCTGATGGACGAACCCTTCAGCGCCTTGGACGCCCAAACGCGCACCATCATGCAGGAGGAGCTGGTAACGCTGTGGGAAAAAACGCGCCTGACCACCCTGTACGTTACCCACAATATTCAGGAAGCCGTCATGCTGGCCGACAGAGTCGTGCTGCTGTCGCGCCGCCCCGGCAAGGTCAGCAAAATTTTAACCATCGGTATTCCCCGCGCAGACCGCGACAAGCCGGAACACGCCGAAGCAGTCGCTGAATTTATCCGCATCATTTGGGAGCATATCAGCAAGGACGCCCGCGCCGCTCTGATGGAGGTGGAAACCAATGGCTAAGCATGAATATACTGTCCGCAACCGTATGACCCATTGGCAGAAAAGTTATCCCCATTGGGTATCCGTCGTTTCCATTATCTGCGTAGTAATTATGTGGGAGCTTATCTGCCGTGCGGGCGTAGTGTCATCCCTCTTTCTGCCTGCGCCCAGCCAGATTATTTCTGCTTTGCTAACGCTGATTGCCGACGGAGAAATAGGCGTCAGCCTGGCCGCCAGTATGTACCGCATTTTGGCAGGCTTCGCCGTAGGCAGCCTTATCGGTCTGGCCGTCGGCCTTGTCACCGGCACCTCGGCGCTGGCCGATAAAATCGGCAGCCCCATCGTCAACGCCCTTTACCCTATTCCGAAGATTGCCTTGCTGCCCCTGTTTATTCTGTGGCTGGGCATCGGCGAGCTGTCCAAAGTAACGATCATCTCCTTAGGCGTCTTTTTCCCCGTGGCGATGAACACCTACAGCGGCGTGAAAAATGTCGACACCCTGCTTATCAAGGTAGCGGTCAGCTTTAACGCCAGCTGGTGGAAAACGATGAAAAGCGTAGTTCTGCCCAACGCCCTGCCGATGATTTTTGCCGGACTGCGGCTGGCGGCAGGCACTTCGCTGCTGCTTTTAGTCGCCGCCGAAATGATCGCAGCCCAGGTCGGCATCGGCGCGCTGATCCTGCATTACGGCGATTTAATGATTACCGACCGCTTGATGGCCGGCGTTATCGTTCTTTCCCTGTTAGGCTTAATCTTTAATCTGCTGCTGCAATGGCTGGAAAAGAAAGCCGTTCCCTGGAAAAATTAAAAGCGTTCATGTAAAGCAAAACCTCAAGTACAGAGCACTAAGATTGTACTTGAGGTTTTTTGTTTTTTACGTATCTAAAACTTCACCACGCCGCACGCTTCCAAAAGCAGCATAATATTCAGCGCAATAACTATCGCGCCGATAACGCCAAGCGTCAGCTTCAAGCGCAGGCTATTGGCAAACCGTCCCATAACCTTTTTAGATGAGGTAAGATAAATCAAAAGCCCGATCGTCCAGGGCAACTGCACGCTGAGGGCCATCTGCGAATAAATCAGTCCGCTGAAGGGGTCGTCGATAAATAAAATTACCAGCACCGCCAGCCAATAGGTCAGCAGCACGCCATGCCAGGAATGGGGGTCCTTAACATCGTAGCCCTCGCCGAAAATCCCGGCGTACACGCTGGCTCCCGCCATACCGGCCGTAGCCGTCGACGAAATGCCTGCGAACAGCAGCGCCACGGCGAACAGCACCGCCGCGTTATTGCCCAGCAAGGGCCGCAGCAAGTCCACCGCCTGCGCCAAGTAGCTGACCTGCACCTTATTGGCAAAAAATACCGCCGCCGCGACTAAAATCATGGCGCTGTTAATCGCCCAGCCAATGCTCATAGACAACAGCGTATCCAAAAACTCGAAATTCAGCTGCCGCTCGATAATCGCTTCATCCTCTAAATTCCAGTGGCGGCTTTGAATAACCTCCGAATGTAAAAACAGATTATGCGGCATTACCACCGCGCCCAAAACGCTCATAATAACCAGCAGCGAGCCCTGCGGAATGCTGGGAGTAACCCAGCCCCTGGCAGCCGCGCCCCAATCCAGCGGCACCATAACGATTTCCGCTAAAAACGAAAGCCCTATCAGCGACACAAAACCAATAATAATCTTTTCCAGCTTGCTGTAGGAATTAGAGCGTAACAGCCACGAGCATAAAGCCGCCATTAAAATGCTGCCCAGCCACAGCGGCAAACCAAAGAGCAGCTGTAACGCAATAGCGCCGCCCAAAATCTCAGCCAGAGCGGTGGCAACGGAAGCCAGCACCGCAGACAGTAAAATGGGACGCGACAGCCATTTAGGCAAGTAAGCCGTCGCCGCCTCCGACAGGCATAAGCCTGTGGCGATGCCCAAATGCGCAGCGTTATGCTGCAAAATAATCAGCATGATTGTCGATAGCGTTACCATCCACAGCAGCAAATAGCCGTAATCCGCTCCGGCCGCCAAATTGGACGCCCAGTTGCCCGGGTCGATAAAGCCCACTGTTATTAGCAGCCCCGGCCCGATATAGCGTAAAAATTCTTCCGCTTTGGAACTATGACGGTGTTGTTTGCAATATTTTTTAAAATCCATAGACTCTGTCCTACCTTTATCATTACAGCCCTGAGGCCGCTTGGTTCGCCTCCTCCAAAATCTTCGCCACACTTTCCTGTTGCAACTCGCGCCAGCCCGCTAAAGGCTGCGGCTCCTGCGGCAGCTCGGCCAAAGTTTTTTCCAGCCACACCATATCAAGCCAGTGCCCGTGTTTAAAGCCCGTATCATTAAAAGTCCCCACAATACGGTAGCCCTGCGCTTCATGGAATTTAACGCTGTGCTCGTTGCTGGCAGTGACGCAGGCGTAAGCCTTCACGGCTCCCTGCAAGCGCAAAATATTCTCCAATGCGTCGTACAGCACCTTGCCCAAGCCCCGGCCCTGCCCCGCAGGCGCTAAGTAAATAGTTACCTCCGCGCCCCACTGATAAGCGGCGCGGGGAATAAACGGATGCGCATAAGCATAGCCTAAATATTCGCCGCCCTGTTGGCACACCAGATAGGGATAGTCCGCGCTGATAGCCGCAATGCGTTGGCGAAATTCCTCTGCTGAGGGCGCCGCATATTCAAAGGATACGTCGCTGAGCCTGTGGTCGCTGCTGATAACGAAGGGCTCGTAAAGCTTCGCTAAGCCTGCGGCGTCCGCCTCCGTCACCGGCCGCACATATATTTTATCCTTCATTTTTACTTTCTACCTTTACCTCAAACATTCTGCTCCAGGGCAGCGTAAATTGATAGCGCGCAGCCATGTCGCCCATATACGGAGCGGTCAGCGTCTTTATTTCCTGGGTAATAAATTGCTCGGCAGCGCCGCGCTGCTCATCGTCCAAGCCGCTGTTCGGCCAATAGTTGGGCCAAATCAGCTGGCGATAAGCCTGCATGCGCACGTTAGCCTGATAAGCCCAATCGTCAAAATAGCGCACCTCCAGCAGCTTTTGCTGCGCTTCCGGCGCGTACATATCGTACAAAAGCCCCTGCGCCAAAGCGAAGCCTAGGCTGTTGCCCGCCGTATTCCAGCCTCCGTAAGCAGCCAGGCTGTAAGCCATTTTTCTGTCAAACAGCTCTTTTACCAAGCCGTTATCAGCGCCATTGCCGTATTTAACGTCGGCCACAGCCACCTGATGTTTATTTTTCAGCAAGCGCTCCACTTTATTCACAAAGCGCTCCGTTTCCGGCGGCACATTATAATTATTGCCTGCATCGCTCGCTTCCAGCGTTACGCCGTCGGCAGGCGTATTCACCGCCAGCACCAAATCGGCATGACGGCGCAGCCGCGCCGGGAAGCCTCCGGCAGCGTAAATGTGCTGCTTAGCGCTTTCGGCTATCGTGTCATCCTCATACGTGGGCACCGTCGCGCCGCCCTTGCCGGGAGCGTAGGTTACGTTTACCAGCGGCAGCTCGTACTGCAAACGCGAAGAAGCGCGGCTTAAAAGCAGCATGCCCAGCTGGTCTGCGCCGGCGAAGAAACGGATGCGTTCCTTCGGCAGCTCGTTGACTAGAATATCCATGCTGCGGGCTTCCCGATGCGCCTGGGAAAAGGTAGCCGTATCGTCGCGCCCAATCAGCAGATAATCGAAATCGCCGCTTTCCACGCCGTGCAGCAAAAGCTCCGTCGCGCGGATATTATTGCTGCGGCGGGTGTGCAAATCCTCTAAAACCTCCACCGGAATTTCCGCACGCAAATCGGCCAGCTCCCGCACCTCGCGGCGGCGAATCTCTTTCAGCTCCAGCTTATCCTCCAGCTCGCCCAAACGGAAAAGCTTCGGCCCCCATTCCTTATAATAGGCAGGCTCTACGGGAGCAGCGCTGGCCTTGGGCGAACGCATAATAGTCGTAAACACATAAACCGTCTGCCCGCCATGGGTGCTCTTCAAATTAACTAGGCGTTCCGCCCGCTGCTGCAAAACCTCCAGAGGAATTTCGTGAGTACGGCTGGCCACAAGCCCGCCGTACAGCAGCGCGTCGGAAGAAGCCACCACTGCCGCAGACGATTTAGCGTGCTGCTCCAGCCAGGCAAAAAGCTGCTCCGGGTCGCCGCAGCGCTTATCGTCGGCAATGTATGCCGCAGGCGGCGTCTGCACATCCCAGCCTGCGGCCCGCATGGTCTGCACCGTATAAGCAAGGCAGACCGGCCTGTTGTCCAACGGTATATACAAAATAGTGCCTTTAGCAGCCCACGCCGTTTGGCACAGCAGCAAAAGCGCTAAAAATAAAATACTGCGTAAAGCCCTCATCATTCATCACACCTTGTCTAAAAAATTCTTGCTATCTTATTCGCCAATCATAGATTATATTCCTCTAACGCTTTTAAAAAGTCACATAAAATACAACAATGACAAAAATCCCTGAACAAAAAGAGACGCCGCAGCGTACTCTCTACGCCCGGCGTCCCTCGCAGACGCGCAGTCCTTAATTATTCTGGAAGCGCGCCAAAAAGTCCTTCGTTCTTTGATTTTTCGGCTGGCCGAAAAGCTGCTGCGGCGTACCGTCCTCCGCAATCACACCCTGGTCGATAAAAATAACTCTGCTGGATACGTCGCGAGCAAAGGCCATTTCATGGGTAACGATAACCATGGTCAAGCCCTCCTTAGCCAAATCGCGGATAACCCGCAGCACCTCGCCCACCATTTCCGGATCCAAAGCGCTGGTGGGCTCGTCCATCAGCAGCACCTCCGGCTCCAATGCCAAAGCGCGGGCAATCGCTACGCGCTGCTTTTGGCCGCCGCTTAATTGATGGGGCTTAGCGTTAACGTAGCTGTCCATACCTACGTGCTTCAAATATTTCAAGGCCGTGGCTTTAGCGTCTTCCTTCTTTTTGCCCAAAACCTTAATCTGTCCTACCATACAATTTTCCAAAACCGTCATATTGTTGAACAAATTAAAGGATTGGAACACCATACCAACCTTGGTACGGAACAGCGTCAGCTTTTTAAAAGCTTCGATGACGTTCTGTCCGCGGTATTCGATGTGTCCGCCCGTGGGATGCTCCAGATAATTGATGCAGCGAATCAACGTGGATTTGCCGCTGCCCGAAGGGCCGATAACGCAGACTACGTCGCCGCGGTAAATATCAAAGCTGATGCCGCGCAGAATTTGTCGCTCGCCAAAATCCTTATGCAGGTCGCAGACGGAAACAAGTAATTCCTTATCCATAGCTTAATACCGTCCTTTCTGCTTTTTCGTAGGCAACGGCACAGCGCCGCAGGGGTCCATCATCGGGTCATAGGTCACCAACTGGTAATCCTTGGGGCCGTCCATCTTGCTTTCCAGCCAGCGCAGCAGGCGGGAAGTGGTAAATGTCATAATGAAATAAACGACGCAGGTAATGAAAAAGATTTCAAAATACTTATAGTACACACCGGCAGCCGATTTAGAAGCAAAGTACAGCTCGGTAACGGAAATAACGTTCAAGACCGAAGTATCCTTGATATTGATGATCAGGTTATTGCCCAGCTGCGGCATAACGTTGCGCAAGGCCTGGGGAAGAATAACGCAGCGCATGGTTTGAAAATGGTCCATACCGATAGCGATAGCCGCTTCCTTTTGTCCCAAATCCACAGATTCAATACCGCCGCGAACCGTTTCCGCCATATAAGCGCCCGTATTGATGGATACTACCAAAAAGCCGGCGAACATAGGCGACATATCGATATCAAAGACGCTCATCGCGCCATAATAAACCACCATGGCCTGCACAATCATCGGCGTACCGCGGAACACCTCCACATAGGCGTCCAGAAAACGCTGCACGCAGCGGATACACAGCTTTTTGAAAGCGCTGTCATTATCCTCCATGGGAATAGTCTGGATAACGCCCACTACCAGGCCTATTAAGCAGCCGATAAAGGTACCGACCACGGCCAGCAGCAAGGTTACTGCAGCGCCCTTCAGCAGTACGGAGCCGTACTGGTCCAGCAAAAAAGCAACCCAGCCAAAAAATGTTTCTGGCATCAATTACACCACCTTAATAAAATTCCAAATTACGGAAAAAAGGGGCGACACACTGCCGCCCCTAAATATCAGCATTTTATTTTGCCAACGGTTGTTTCTGAATAGCTTCATCCATAATCTTATTGAAGTCAGCTTCGGTCATACCGCCCAAAACCTTATTCATAGCGTCAAGCAGCTCTTTATTGCCCTTCTTAACGGCAATGCCGATTTCTACGTCCTCGCGGGAGGTCTTGAAGCCCTTGTCTTCGGGGAACTGAATCATAGCCAGCTCAGGGTTAGCGAAAGCTGCAGCCTTAGCGGTAGGAATATCGGTAACGATCAAATTGCATTTGCCGGATTTCAAAGCCACAATCATACCAGGAACGGTATCGATAGCGGGCAGCTTTTTAACGTCGGGAATCTGATCGATTTGGTCATACCAAATAGTGTTCAGCTGGGAGGTAGCAACGGAGCCCTTCAAATCGGCAACGCTCTTAGCCTCAGCCTGCGGAGTGCCCTTTTTAACCAAAGCTACGACATTAGCATAATAGTAGGGTTTAGTAAAGTCAACAGTTTCCTTGCGCTTGGAGGTAATGGACATACCGGCGATAGCAGCGTCGATTTTGCCGCTGACAACTGCGGGAGGCAGGCCGTCCCATTCAATTTTGTGTACTTCCAGCTCTGCGCCCATGGAATCAGCCAGTTTTTTGGCAATGATAACGTCATAGCCATAAGCATATTCGCTGGACCCGGCAATTTTCACTGCGCCGCCGTCGGCGTTGGTCTGGGACCAGTTGTAGGGAGCGTAAGCGCATTCCATACCAACCTTCAAAACCTTTTTCGGAGCTTCAGCCTTTTTCTCGCTGCCGCCGCAGCCGGCCATTACGGCTAAAGCAGCCGCCATCATGCAGCAGACCGCTGCTTTAATAAACTTTTTAAAATTCATAATACAACACACCTTTCCCATCTGGAAAACTCTTATAAGTCTTATACTACTTTACTATATCGCAGTCAAAAATGCAAGATGCGCAGCGGAGATATTATGTATACATGACGGACTTACAAAAGCTTTTCTACAATACTGTCCGTAACTACATTAGGATATTCCCGCGCTAATCTATCTACAAAACGCCGCCAATAACGCTTAAATCGCTTATCGGCAAAATAATCAAAATAAAATGCTAAAGGAATAAGAACCGGCGTACCTATATTGTCAACTATTCTAATCTGTTTTTCCACAGCAGAAAGCTTCTGTACCAAAAAGTTTGCTGGGTCGACGTCGCTGGTAACTATTTTTTCCTGAAACCATTGTCCCTTAAACCTCTTTAGCAAGTTAACAATTTCACTTTGTAAAAGACACAAGTTTATCGGGGGGGGGATTACTCAGGTAATCTTTCAATGTTATGCTATTCATTCCATCATAATCGCAAACCCGCTCAAAAATATAGCCTGTTCCTTGATTAGCGGCAACAGTACCATAATACCTCGGCAATAAAGCGGACGCTTGATTACGTATATCGCGTACTTTTCTGTAATGTAGTTCACGCTCCAAGTCTACGTCAGGCTCGGAATAAATCAGCTTAACGCATAAATCAGTATTATGCGGATGCCGGTAAACCGCTTTATGCGCGCCTTTGCCTATAAATAAATCCTCCGTTAAATCCAACCTATCCTTTTTCTTCTCCATAAACTCACCTCGTATATAAGTCCTCAATTAATCATAATTTTATCATATTTTTCAAAAAACAAACACAAAAATCTATTTCTCGTCAATTTTTCCTTCGTCATATTTTTATCACACAATACAAAATTACTTCACATAATAAAACTCTTTGTGAAGCACTATCTATTTTATATTTTTAGTAGTATAATAAAAACATAGCAAGGCAAGGAAGCAGACTTTAAAGCTTCCGCCTTAATAAAATTCAAAGGAGCGATAAAAATGACCATGCCTAAATTTTTCATTTGCAAACAATGCGGCAGTATTTTAAATGTGGTAACGGACGGCAAAGAACCCATGACCTGCTGCACTCAGGAAATGCAGGAGCTTGTTCCCAACACGGTTGATGCAGCACAGGAAAAGCACGTTCCCGTAGTAACCGTAGACGGTAACATGGTACATGTAGCCGTAGGCAGCGTTGCCCATCCCATGCTGCCGGAGCATTACATCCAATTCATCTATTTGCAAACCGCGGCAGGCGGCCAAATGAAAACCTTAAAGCCCGGCGATAAACCCGAAGCCACCTTTGCGCTTACCGAAGGCGATAAGGCCATAGCGGCTTATGAATACTGCAACCTGCACGGCTTGTGGCTGAAAGAAATTTAAAACGCAAAGTTAAAAGTAGCAAAAAGGACAGCTCGCACGAACTGTCCTTTTTATATGCAATATATTGCGCGTACCACAAGCATTAGATAAAGGGCGAAATTACGCGGCAGCGCTTTACCAGCAGCTTACGCAGCAGGTCCGCCGCTATTATGGACGCGCCGAAGAAAATCACCACCAGCCATTCATGCGCATTCAGCGGCGCTGTACGCAATATGCTGCCGCCCACATAAGTAAGCAGCACCTGAATAGCCACAATCAACGCCATAACCTGCAAAAAGCCTTTATTAAGCTCCAAATTTCTCAGCAGCTGCAAATCCTTCGTGCGCACGTTAAAGCCGTTGGCCACCGCCATAAAAATATAGGTACAGAAAAAGCCCGTATAAGTGTAAATATGATCCGCCACGTCGCGGAACAGATGATCCACCCAGGCGCTTTTAAAAAAGGCAATGGCTACCAAGGTCATGTACGCGCCGCCCATAGCGATGCTGGCCAGCATTTCGCGACTGACGAGAGGCGCGCTGCGCCGTTTGGGCCGCTCCTCTAAATATTCGGCCAAAGCCGGTTCGCCGCCAAAGGCCAAAGCCGCCAACGTATCCATTACCAGATTAATCCACAAAATCTGCGTAATCGTCAACGGCTTATCGATACCAATAAAAGGTGCGATAAAGCTGATGGCGACCGCCGAAAGGTTTATCGTCAGCTGAAACACGATAAACTTGCAGATAGAATTATAAATAGTGCGGCCGTAGAGTATCGCCTTCTTGATGCTCAGGAAATTATCGTCCAAGATAACGATATCGCCCGCTTCTTTGGCTACCTCCGTACCGCTGCCCATGGCAAAGCCCACGTCCGCCTTTTTCAGCGCCGGGGAATCGTTAACGCCGTCGCCGGTCATGCCCACCACCAAATTCAGCTCCTGGGACAAGCGCACCAAACGCGATTTATCCATGGGCAAGGCCCGCGCTACCACCCGCAAACGCGGCAGCAGCAGCTTAACTTCTTCGTCGCTCAGCGCCGCCAGCTCTGCCGACGACCAGACAATCTCCTCAGGACGGCGCAAAAGCCCCGCATCCCTGGCAATGGCTACGGCAGTTTCCTTGCGATCGCCTGTGATCATCACCACCTGCACCCCCGCCTCCTGTACTGCGGCAATAGCCTCTACCGCCTCCGGGCGCACATCGTCGCGAATAGCGACTACTCCCACCAGCGTCAGGCCCTCCTGCGGCACGTCGTCCTCCGGCGTACCCTCGCTGCTGCACAGCGCCAGCATACGAATAGCCTGACCGGCCAGCTCCAGCATCCGCTGCTCCAGTCGCCGCTGCAGAGCTGCGGTAAAGGGCTGCCTGCTGCCGTCCTCCGCCCAATAATAAGCGGTGCGCAGCAGCAGCTTTTCCGGCGCGCCCTTGACTAAGCAATAGGAACCGCCGCTGCCCTTAACCTGCGCCCAGGAATATTTGCTGGCGCTGTTGAACGGCGCAAAGCGTATTCTCTCCGGCGTCCGCTCCATGCGGTAATCGGCCAGATACTTGTTCAGCGCGGCCTCGGTCATATTGCCGCCCACAATACTATCCGCCGTTACTGAAGCCGACGTGTTCAAAACAACCTGCTGGTAGGTCAGCTCCTTAATTTTTTCCGGCAGCTCGCCAAACCCGGCATACTCCTGCACATCGCCAGTCAAAAAGCGCACTACCTCCAGCTTGCCTTTAGTTATTGTGCCCGTCTTATCCGTAAAAAGCAAATTTAAGCTGCCTGCCGTTTCAATGCCCACCAATTTGCGCACCAAAACATTATCGTTCAGCATTTTACGCATATTCAGCGAGGAAACAATAGCTATCATCAGCGGCAGCCCTTCGGGTACTGCCATAACGATAATGATGATTCCTAAAATGACGGCCTGCAGCAAATCGCCCGCCACCTGCGTCATATTGGCCGTATAAGCGGCAAAACCGCCTGCCAGCAGCATCTTATGCAGCATCACCGCTGCGGCAATCAGCACGCCTCCGGCATAGCTGAACTTACTTATCTGCTGCGCCAATCCTTTCAGCTTCAGTTTCAGCGGGCTGTCGCGCTCATCGTCCTGCAGCTCCCTAGTCAGCTGCCCATAGACCGATGCGTCGCCTACTTTGACTGCCTGCATCACGCCGGCGCCCTCTACCACTACGCTGCCGCGGTATAGCCGATGCTCGTCCAAAAAATCCGTCCCGCCTGCTTCCCAAACAAAGCCCTGGGGCGCCGCGCTTTTGGCTGCCTCCTCGCTTTCGCCGTTCAACGCCGCCTGGTCCAGCTTTACCGAACCCTCCAGCAGCACGCCGTCCACCGGCACCTTATCGCCGGCCTGCAAAATAACGGCGTCCCCAGCTACTAAATCGTCGATGGCGATTTCCTGCGGTTCGCCGTCACGCCAAACGCGGCAGCGAATGCGGGCCGCTTCCTCCTGCAATTTTTGGAAAGCGTTTTCATTGCTGTATTCCGACCAGGTCGAAACAAAGGTGGCTAAAATAATGGCCATAAAAATGCCCGCAGTTTCCAGCCAATCGCCATGCCCTAGATAAGCGAAAGCCGCGTTGACCAGCAGAGCCAGCAGCAGAATCTTAATCATCGGGTCCTGGAAATTTTCCCACAGCTTATCCCAAAAGGTAGCGCGCGGCGGCGCGGACAGCGCGTTGCTGCCATACTTTCTGCGGGCTTCAGCAGCCTGTGCCGTAGTTAAACCATACTTTTGCATTTTCCTACCTCCAATAATCTGCAAAATTTATCGCTGAATATATATTTCAAGAAAGCTCCGTTTCTTGCCGGTCTGACCGCAAGCCGCGGCATTGCGGCGGCAGCTTTCGTCCAATAATATAAAAAGGCGAGACAATGCTATAGTAAATCTACTATAACAAAGTCTCGCCATTTACTCGCAAGCCGGATTTAAAAAATCGTACTGACGGCTGTGCAAACACGGGCCGCGCCCATGCCAGCTACTCCCTTTATTACTAAACGGAATTTATGAAATTAGTTGGACCAAACGGTTTTCATCAGCTTGGAATATTCTTCCATAAGGTGCTTCAGCACTACGTCGATAACAGCGTGTACCATTTCGGGTACGAACTGCTCGTCCGTGGAAGGAATGCAGCTTTCGATAACAACGTCGCCGTTCGGAGCGGCATAATATTTGAAAACCTTGTAGTTTTCGTTCAGCTTGTTGATGTGCTCCATAACGGCAGCCTTATTGCCCTCTTTGACTAAGCCCGCGCCAACGCGAACCTGCAGCATTACATAAATGCTGTCGTCGATAACCAGCATGGTCGGCAGGTTTTGCCCTTCAACCTCCATAGCGGAACGGTAAACTACAGGATGCAGATCGCCTTCGACCTCCTGCACCTGAAATACTTTAATGCCTTTTTCATCCAAAAATTTATTAAACTTTTCAGCCTTAGTATTCATCATACAACCTCGCTTTCCTATTTAGTTATTTATATTATACACCAAAAAAGTCTTTGGCGATATAAGCTTTTCGCCAAAATAAGCTTTTCATAAAATTTTCACAAAGCAATCTCTACGGCATACGCCTTTCAGCACTGGCAGCCTTCGCCGTTCTGGCCTTTTTCCAGCAGCTCCTGGGCAAAATCGTAACCAAATTGTTCTGCGGCGTCTAAATTTACGGCCTGCGGCGTCCATTTGCATTGATAGCCCGGCAGTACCTCCGGCACAAATTTACCCAGCATTTCGTCCATATCCTTCTGCGCGCCGCCGGCCCAGCCAAAGGTGCCAAAGGAAGCTGCTTTTTTGCCCACCGGAGCCAAGCCCTTGATATAGGTCAGGAAGGAGCCCATGGACGGCATCATGCCGCTGTTCAAAGTAGGAGAGCCCACCAGCAGGCCGGAGGCCGTAAACAGCTCGGCAGCCACGGTGCTGTTAGGCGTTTGGCTGAGCTTGAACACCTTCACCACTATGCCTGCGCGCTGCGCGCCTCTGGCAATAGCGCGGGCCAGCTTTTCCGTGCCGCCCCACATGCTGTCGTAGGCAATAATCAAACTGCCGTCGCACACGCCCTGCCCCCACTTGCCATAGCAGTCCAAAATATCGGCAATACCGCTGCGCCAGATAACGCCGTGAGAGGGCGCAAGCAGCTTGATATCCAAACCGCCCAGCTTAGCCAAAGCCTTGCCAATAAGCTTGGCGTATGGCCACAAGATATTAGCGAAATATTTCTGCGCTTCATAGAACAGCTCGCCCTGGTCTACCTCGTCGTCAAAACGCTTGCTGGTAGCGTAATGCTGGCCGAAAGCGTCGTTGGAAAATAAAATTTTTTCTTCCGCGCAGTAGGTAGCCATATTATCGGGCCAATGCAGCATAGTCATCATAGCGAAGGTCAGATTGCGCTTGCCGATATTCAGCGTTGCGCCGTCCTTCACTACCATAAAATCAAATATGTCGCCGTAATGCTGAATCGCTTCGTTCTTGCCGGCCATGGAAATAATAAATTTGGCGTTAGGACAGGCCTTGGCCAGCGCGGGCATAGCGCCGGAATGGTCCGGTTCCACATGGTTGATAACGATATAATCCACGCTTTCCAGCGGCGTTACCTGACTGATATTGCGCAGCAGCTCCTCGGCAAAGGGCGCTTTAACCGTATCGACCAGCGTAATCTTTTCATCCATAATCAAATAGGCATTGTAGGTCGCGCCGCGCTCCGTTTTGTAGCCGTGAAAATCGCGCACAGCCCAGTCCTGTACGCCCACATCATAAATATTATCCACGATTTGTAAGGGTTGCATTGTTCCAGCCTCCTTAAAGTTTTTCTAAATGCACACTGTGCTCTTGTTTATCAATACGCAATACCAGCGCATGGTATTTATTCAAAGTGCTGCGATGGCCTACGCTGACCACCGTAGTCCGCGGCAAGCGTTCTGCCAGCAGGCGGTACATAGCCGCCTCCGTTTCCTCGTCCAGTGCCGAAGTGGCCTCGTCTAAAAACAGCCAGATAGGCTGCTGAATGTGAGCGCGCACAAAGGCCAGACGCTGCTGCTCGCCTACGGACAAAACGTGGCTCCAATCGGCCGCCATGTCCAGCTTATCCTGCAAATAGCCAATCTGACAGGTTTCCATCAGCCGCTTTAGCGCCTCGTCGCGCACAGGCTTAGTCCCCGGATACAGCAAAGCCTCGCGCAGCGTTCCCAAGGGCAGATAAGGCTTCTGCGGAATAAACATCAGCTCGTCCGTCTTGGGCAGATTAATCTTGCCCTCGACAAAAGGCCAGATGCCAGCCACTGCGCGCAGCAAGGTGCTCTTGCCGCTGCCGCTGCCGCCTTTAATCAGCACGTTCTGCCCCGGCTCCAGCTTGAAGCAGATATTTTGCAGCAGCGGCGAACCGTCGGGCAGATTAACCTGCATTTTATCCGCGCTAACAGCCGCCGAGGTAGCAAAACGCTCCAAATGGAAGCGCTCCGCATCGGCAGAAACCTCCTGCATATGCCTGCCGAAATAAGTCAGACGCATCACCACCGCCTGCCATTGCGCAATGCTTGTGTACATATCGACGAAATACGACAGCGCGCCCTGCACATTGCCAAAGGCGCTGGATACCTGCATTAAGCCGCCTAAAGTAAATTCCTTGCTCAAATAACGGTTCATGGCCGCCACAAAAGGAAAAATAATAGCAATCTGCGAATAGCCGGAGTTCAGCCATACCAGCTGCTTCTGCTTATTGACCAGCTTCCAGAAATTATCCAGCAGCAGCTTGAAGCGGTCCTTAAAAACCACGCCCTCCTGGCCCTCGCCCCGGTAGAAGGCGACGCTTTCGGCGCTTTCGCGCAAGCGAATCATGCTGAAACGAAAATCAGCCTCGTAGCGCTGTTGGATAAAATTCAGCTGCACCAGCTTGCGCCCCACGATGTGCGTAATATAAGTGCCGATGATGGAATAAATCAGCGCCGCCCAGAACAAATAGCCGTCGATTGTCCAGCTGCGGCCAAAAAGCTGCATGGTAAAGGGTCCGGACATCTTATACAGAATAACGACAAAGGAAGCGAAGGTGCAGAAGGCTTTGAGCAAGCCCACGCTGAAGCCCAGCGTCATTTCCACAAACAAGCGCACGTCCTCGCTGATACGCTGGTCAGGGTTATCCGTGTCCTTGCCGAACATCTGCAAATGGTAGTAGGTTTTATTTTTCAACCAAATATCGATAAAGCGATTCGTCAGCCAACGACGCCAGTGCAGAATCAGCGTTTGCTGCAAATAATAGGAATACACGGCCAAAATAATGTAGATGGCCGCCAGCCAAGAAAAATGCAGCAGCTCGTCAAAAATCTTTTCCGTTTCGTAATTCTGCAAAGCGCTGTAAAAGCTGTTGTTCCATTGATTAAGCAGCACCAGCATATAAACGATGCCCAGCGTCAGGGAAATGATGCAGCCCAAAAGGAAGAACGCCTTCTTCTTTTCCTCGGACTGCCAATAGCTTTTAGTCAAATACCATACGTCTCTAAAAAACTGCCGCGATAAAGCAAATTTATACACGCCAACGCTCCTCTTTTCCAGCGAATTTTACTGCGTCTGCATTAGCTCCAGCTAATTGCCGCAGCATATTACTGTTTAATTATATCATACTTTTTTCATGCGCATTTCTATATTTTTGTGAAACGGCGCCGTACCGCAAAATTTTTTTATAAAAAGCCGTTTCCATAAGAAAAGCGACCTACAGCACTGCAGATCGCTTAAAACCGGAAGCTGACGCTTGCCAGCCTCCGGTTTACTTCATTAAATAATATCAAATTATATCGCGTCCTGTAACCGCTGAGCGTTTATTCCAACAGCTGTGTTAAGCTATTATTCGCCCTGCGCCGCCAAATATTTATCCACGGCCGCGGCAGCGCCCCGCCCCTCTGCTATCGCCCAAACCACCAGGCTCTGCCCGCGGCGGGTGTCGCCTGCGGCAAACACGCCGGGTACGGAGGTCAGATAATTTTTATCGTCGGCGGCAATGCTGCCGTTAGCGGCCCTGACCACGCCAAACTCGTCCAGCAAGCGCTGCTCGCTGCCCGTAAAGCCCATGGCCAGCAGCACCAGCTGCGCCGGTACAATGCGCTCCGTTCCGGCAATATCCACCGGCGTCAGGCGTCCGTTGACCTGCTGCCACCGGTTCTGGCACAAGCGCAGGCCGGTCACATGCCCGTTTTCACCGATGAATTCCTTCGTCGTCACGCAAAACTCCCGCGCGTCCTCTTTAAATTTGCAGATAGCCTCCTCCTGACCGTAGTCAGTTTTAAATACCCGCGGGAACTGGGGCCAGGGATTATCCTCGCCGCGGCTGTGCGGCAAACAGGGGTTGATTTCCAGCTGGCGCACGCTGCGGCAGCCCTGACGGATAACCGTCGCCATACAATCGTTGCCCGTGTCGCCGCCGCCGATAATCACCACGTCCTTACCTTTAGCGTCCACTGCCAGACCGTCGGCAAAATTGCTGTCCAGCAGACTCTTAGTCACGCCGTGCAGGTATTCCTTAGCGAAGTAAATACCTGCCAGCTCACGGCCCTTCACCGGCAAATCGCGGGGCACCGTAGCGCCGGTACACAGCACCACGGCGTCGTATTCCTCCAGCAGAGTGCTGGACGCCAGCTTCACGCCCACCTCCGCGTTAAGGACAAAGGTAATACCCGCCTCCTGCAATAGCTTAACGCGGCGCTCGATAAGCTTCTTATCCAGCTTCATGTTAGGCACGCCGTACATCAGCAGGCCGCCGGGACGGTCGGCCCGTTCGTACACCGTTACCAAATGCCCCGCTTTGTTCAGCTGGTCGGCGCAGGCCAAGCCTGCCGGTCCGCTGCCGACTACGGCAACCCTTTTGCCGCTGCGGCGCGCCGGCTTGTACGGCTGCACCAGACCCTGCTCAAAGGCGTTTTCAATAATATACTGCTCGATATTTTTAATCGTCACCGGGTCGTTGACCAGCCCGGCGTTGCACGCGCCCTCGCAGGGAGCGGGGCAGACGTGGGAGGTAAATTCCGGGAAATTATTGGTCTTGGACAAACGTGCGTAAGCGAAAGCGTCCATGCCGCGGTACAGCAAATCGTTAAATTCCGGCATCAGATTATGCAGCGGACAGCCGCTGACCATGCTGTTCAGCATAATACCGCTGTGGCAGAAGGGCACGCCGCAGTCCATGCAGCGGGACGCCTGACAGCGCAGCTCCTCCCGATGGGGCAGGCTGCTGGTCTTGATTTCCTGCCAATCGTTGATGCGTTCCGAGGGAGCGCGCTGAGCCAGCTCCCGGCGTGTATAATCCATAAATCCTGTCGGCTTGCCCATTATGCCTTCACCTCCTCAAAAACCTTCAGCGTGGCTTCCTCCAGCCCCACGCCCTGCTGCAGATAATCGTTCAGCTTTTCCATAACTATCTTATAATCCTTGGGAATGACCTTGACGAATTTGCCGCGGTATGTCTCCCAGTTATCCAAAATTGCCAGCGCCAGCTTGCTGCCGGTGTACTGCGCGTGATTGAGAATCATTTTCTTCACGGTCATGCTGTCGCTGATGCTCTCCAAGGGCTCCAGCAGCACAATTTCCTTATTGCAGTAAGAAGCGAAATCGCCGTCCGTGTCCAGCACATAAGCCACGCCGCCGCTCATGCCTGCAGCGAAATTGCGGCCCGTGCGGCCCAGGATAACCACCGTGCCGCCCGTCATATATTCGCAGCCATGGTCGCCTACGCCCTCGATAACGGCGTTAACGCCGCTGTTGCGGATGCAGAAGCGTTCTCCTGCGATGCCGCTGATATAGGCCTCGCCGCTGGTAGCGCCGTAAAAGGCCACGTTGCCGATAATCACGTTTTCATGTGGGTTAAAGCGCGCTTCGCTATCGGGATAGATAACGATGCGGCCGCCGGACAGGCCCTTGCCCACATGGTCGTTGGCGTCGCCCTCCAGCTCCAGCGTAACGCCCTTGGGCAGAAAAGCGCCGAAGCTCTGGCCCGCGCTGCCCTTGAAATGCAGGCTGACCGTATCGGCAGGCAGACCCTCAGCGCCGTAGCGGCGGGTTATCTCGCTGCCTAAAATCGTGCCCACTACGCGGTCGGTATTCTTGATGGGCAGCGTGATGCGCACCGGCTTTTTATCATTCAGGCTGCGGCGGCAGATATCCAGCAGCTCCCGCATATCCAGCGATTTTTCCAGCTGATGGTTCTGCTTCTTGGTGCAGACCTGGCTGGCCCCCGGCTCTACCTCCGGCTTATACAGCAGCGGCGACAGGTCGAGGTTTTTATTCTTCCAGTTGCGCGCCTTTTCCGGCTTGGGGATGAGCACCTCCGTGCGTCCCACCATTTCGTCTATGGTGCGGAAGCCCAGCATAGCCATGTATTCGCGTGTTTCCTGCGCAATAAAGCGCATAAAGTTGACTACGTATTCCGGCTTGCCGCGGAAGTTTTTGCGCAGCTGCGGGTCCTGAGTAGCCACGCCCATGGGGCAGGTGTTCAGATTGCAGACGCGCATCATAATGCAGCCGATGGCTACCAAAGGAGCGGTAGCAAAGCCAAATTCCTCTGCGCCCAGCAGAGCGGCGATGATTACGTCGCGGCCAGTCATCAGCTTGCCGTCTGTTTCCAGTGTTACGCGGTCGCGCAGATTATTCAAAAGCAGCGTTTGATGGGTTTCCATCAGGCCCAGCTCCCATGGCAGACCGGCGTGGTTAATGCTGGTGCGCGGCGACGCGCCCGTGCCGCCGTCATAGCCGCTGATAAGCACCACGTCGGCGCAGGCCTTGACTACGCCCGCCGCAATGGTGCCCACGCCCACCTCGGATACCAGCTTAACGCTGATACGGGCGCGGGGATTGGCGTTCTTCAAATCGTGAATCAGCTCCGCCAAATCCTCGATGGAGTAAATATCGTGATGGGGCGGCGGCGAAATCAGGCCGATGCCCGCAGTCGTGCCGCGGCATTCGGCAATCCAGGGATAAACCTTGCCGCCCGGCAGCTGCCCGCCCTCGCCCGGCTTAGCGCCCTGGGCGATTTTTATTTGAATCTCGTCGGCATTGACCAAATAATTGCTGGTGACGCCAAAACGTCCCGAAGCCACCTGCTTAATAGCGCTGCGTTTGCTGTCGCCGTTGGGCAGCGGCTGAAAACGGCTGGGATGCTCGCCGCCCTCGCCCGTATTGGATTTGCCGCCGAGGCGGTTCATGGCGATAGCCAGACACTCGTGCGCCTCCTGGCTCAAGGAGCCGTAGCTCATAGCGCCGGTCTTAAAGCGGCGGCAGATGCTTTCCACCGATTCCACCTCGTCTATATCGATGGGCAGGCGCTGGGGCGTAAAGGTCAGCATGCTGCGCAGGTTCTGGTTGGCAAATTCGCTGCCGCCCAGCTGCTCGGAAAACTCCTTGAACAGCTTATAATCGCCGGTGCGGCAGGCCTGCTGCAGCTTAACGATGGTTTCCGGATTGATGGTATGCTTCTCGCCGCCGTTACGGTACTGATAGTGGGAGCCCGACTCGTAGCTGAATAAATCCAGCTTATCCTCAGCAAAGGCAGGCTCGTGCCGCATGGCCACCTCCTTGGCGATTTCCTCCAGACCGATACCCTCCAAACGGGACGGCGTGCCCGTAAAGTATTTATCTATCACGGCGCTGCTCACGCCGATGGCTTCAAAAATCTGCGCGCCGCGATAGGACTGCACGGTGGAAATGCCCATCTTGGACAAAATCTTGGCGATGCCGTGAGTGCAGGCGCTGATATAATTGGCCGCCGCCTCCTCAAAGCCGATGTCCAGCATACCGTTGCCGCACATATTTTCCAGGCTTTCAAAGGCCAGATAGGGATTGATGCCGCTGACGCCGTAGCCCAAAAGCAGCGCCATATGGTGTACCTCCCGCGGCTCCGCCGATTCGATGATGATGGAAGCCCGCAGGCGCGTACCCTTGGCAATCAGGTGGTGGTGCAGGCCAGCTCCGGCCAATAGCGCCGGAATGGCCGCCAGCTCCTTATTCACGCCGCGGTCGGACAAAATCAGAATACACTTGCCCTCGTCAATATATTTATCGGCCTGCGCAAAAATAGCGTCCAGGGCTTTTTCCAAGCCCGCGCCGCCCTCGCTGACCTTGTACAGCATAGGGATAACGGCGGCGTCGAAATCAGGGATATGCTTCAGCTTAGCCAGCTCGATATTGCTTAAAACCGGCGATTCCGCCGAAATCTGACGGCAGCTTTCCGGCTGCGGGTCGATAAGGTTCAGCTCCGGCCCCACGGCGCTGGTCGTATCCGTAAAGACCTCCTCGCGGATAGCGTCGATGGGCGGATTCGTCACCTGCGCAAAAAGCTGCTTGAAGTAATTGTACAAAAGCTGCGGCTTTTCGCTGAGCACAGCCAGCGGCGCGTCGTTGCCCATGGCTCCCAGCGGGTCGATGCCCTTGAGCGCCATAGGACGCAAAAACTTCGTCAAATCCTCCAGCGTATAGCCAAAAGCCCGCTGGCGCTGCAGCAGCGTTTGGCTGTCTGGAACCGGCAGCTCGCCCTGCAAGGGAATATTTTTTAGCTTGATGGAATATTTGTCCAGCCACTCGCGGTAGGGATGCTCGCTCGCAATCTGGCGCTTAATTTCATCATTGCCGATAATGCGGCCCTGCACCGTATCGATAACCAGCATGCGCCCCGGACGCAGGCGGTCCTTTTTAATAATCGTCGACGGGTCGATATCCACCACGCCCACCTCGGAGGCCAGCACAATGGTATTATCGTCCGTAATATAGTAACGGGAAGGGCGCAGGCCGTTGCGGTCCAATGCGGCGCAGATAGTGCGGCCGTCGGTAAAGGCCATGGCGGCGGGGCCGTCCCAGGCTTCAATCAAAGAATTGTGGTACTCAAAAAAAGCCTTCAAATCCGGGTCCAAATGGGGATTCTTGCCCCAGGGCTCCGGTATCATCATCATCACGGCATGGGGCAGGCTGCGGCCTGACATCACCAAAAATTCCAGGCAGTTGTCAAACATGCCGGAATCGGAGCCGGTTTCATCGATAATCGGCATAATCTTGCTGATATCGCTGCCCCACAGGCTGTTGCCGCACATGGTCTGACGGGCGCGCATCCAGTTGATATTGCCCCGCAGCGTATTGATTTCGCCGTTGTGCATCAGATAACGGTACGGATGCGCACGCTCCCAGCTGGGGAACGTGTTGGTGCTGAACCGGGAATGGACCAGCGCCAGCGCCGTTTCCATTGAACTGTCCTCCATGTCGGCATAAAAGGTACGCAGCTGCTCCGTCGTCAGCATACCCTTATACACGATGGTTCTGGAAGAAAGGCTGGCAACATAAAAGTATTTGCCGCCGCGCAGCTTGCCGTAGCGAATGTAATTTTCCGCCTGACGGCGAATGCTGTACAGCTTGCGCTCAAAAGCGTTGTCGTCTATATCCAGGCGGTCGGAAATATTATCCGACGGCTTAACGAAAACCTGCGCCATAAAGGGCATACTCTGCCGCGACTTTTCACCTAAAACCTCCGGGTGTACGGGAACCTTGCGCCAGCCTAAAACCGTCTGGCCGTTGCCCTCCACAATGCGCTCAAAATGACGCTGCACATTCTCTCTTTCTACAGCGTCCGGCGGCAAGAAGATGAAGCCTACGGCGTACTTGCCCTCCTCCGGCAGCTCGATGTCCAGCTTAGCACATTCCTTGACGAAAAAATTATGCGGAATTTGCAGCAGCACGCCTGCGCCGTCGCCGGAATTCATGTCCGCGCCCTGGCCGCCGCGGTGGTCCATATTATGCAGCACCACCAGCGCTTGCCGCAGAATCTTATTGGATTTTTTGCCGTTGATATTGGCCACTACGCCAACGCCGCAGGCGTCGTGCTCAAACCAAGGGTCGTACAGCCCCTGCTTGGCAGGCAGCGAAGTATTCATAATCATTTCCCCTCTCAAAATCAAAAAAACTAATCACAGTATAACTGTAATCTTAATTATAATAGAGCTGTTAAGCTATTGCAAATTGTATACATGTATATTTTAATATGCGCACTCTATGCGTTATTGACATAAAATTACACATAATCGAGTAGGAGGCCGCCCATTATTTGAACAGCCGACCTCTCACACCACCGTGCGTACCGTTCGGTACACGGCGGTTCAAATAC
>NZ_CAJMEH010000016.1 GCF_905212365.1 uncultured Phascolarctobacterium sp. | reverse complement strand
GAAATATTTGACTTGGTCTTGCGCTTACGCGCTCGACCCGCACATTCGCTTTTTTCTAGGTTGATGTTCAGTTTTCAAGGTTCTTGGCTTCGATAAATTGTCAGCTTCTTTGTCGCCGCTGTGATTTTCTCGCTCGATATACTTTAGTATTATCTCGCTCGCAAATCTTGCGGCTTCGCGAATCTGAGCAATTCCTCTTTGCCAACATCTTCATTTTGTCTAGCGATGTTGGCGTTTATTCAGTGCCGTATCGCGTCGACTTGTATATAATACCACTCTGCTTTCCGATTGTCAACACCCTTTTTTACTTTTTTTCGACTTTTTTTGCACGTTTATGCTAAACCCGTTACGGCAGCATTTTATTCAGCAGGAAATATATGACAAAACAATGCGGAAATGCTATAATAGTCTTACTATGCAGACCCTTTCATGCATTAGTTAATAATTTGTAGAAGAGGTAGAAAATGTTTAAGGTACTAAAATTTTTAGTCATCTGCGTAATTTGCCTGATGATTATGGGAGTCTCCGTGCTTTACGGCTTTTCCAGCCTGTTCGCACCTTCCAATATGGACGAGACTTTAATTCCTGACGCGGCTTCTCAATTTTACGATATAAATGGCAATACTATTTATACCACATTATCTGAAGAACGCCGTATACCAGTCACAATCGACAAAATTCCCAAGCATATTCAGCAAGCCTTTATCGCTATAGAAGATAATCGCTTCTATGAGCACGGCGGCATCGATTACCGCGGTACGGCCCGCGCTCTCGTATCCACTTTAAGCGGCAGCGAGGTTCAGGGCGGCAGCACCATTACCCAGCAGCTGGCTAAAAACGCCTTTCTGACGCAGGAGCGCACCATTGTCCGCAAAATTAAAGAAGCCTTTATCGCCAAAGAGCTGGAACAAAAATATACTAAAGATGAAATTCTCACTATGTATTTGAACCAAATCTATTTTGGCGAAGGCGCTTACGGTATCGAAAGCGCTTCCTTATATTATTTCGGCAAGCATGTTCAAAATCTTGACATCGCCGAAGCAGCTACGCTGGCCGCTATTCCTAAAAGCCCCAACTATTACAATCCCTTTGAGAATCCTCAGGAAAGTAAAAAACGTCAGGAGCTGGTTATCGACCAAATGGTGAAGTACGGCTTTATTACTGCCGATCAGGCCGCCAACGCCAAGGCTGTAAAAATTGCTTATAACACCTCCCACAAGGCCAACAGTAATCCCCGCTCCTATTTCTTTGATATGATAAGTCAGAAGGTTATCGAAGAGGTAGGCGCCGACGCCTTATACAAGGGCGGCTTAAAAATTTACACCACTCTGGATTCCGATATGCAGAGAATTGCGGAAAACGCAATGAGCCATCTGCCCAATTATTATAAAGATGGCAATAATCGCACACAGCCGCAGATGGCTTTAGTTGCCGTAGACCCCAAAACCGGTTATGTTAAGGCCATGATTGGCGGCCGCGGCGACGATAAATTCAATCGCGCTACCTTGGCCGTGCGTCAGCCCGGTTCCGCCTTTAAGCCTTTCGTTTATGTAACCGCTATGCAGAACGGCTTTACTCCCGCCAACGTTATTGAAGATAAGGAGGAGGAATTTTCTCCCGGCTGGAAGCCCCAGAACTCCGACTTAAGCTGGCATGGCAAGGTCAGCCTGAGAACTGCGCTCAAGCGCTCCATAAACATTCCTACAATTAAATTGGCTCGTGAAGTAGGCGTAGATAAAATCATTGCCAACACTGAAAAAATGGGCATTTCCACATTGGTGGATTCCGGCTCTTACAGCGATATGAATTTAGCTATGTCCTTAGGTGGTCTGACCAAAGGCGTTAACCCCCTGGAAATGGCTTCCGCTTACAGCGTATTTGCTACCAACGGCATTTACTGCAAGCCTATAGCACTGCTCAAAATTGTTAACCGCGACGGCAAAGTACTCTATGAAGCCAAGCCCCAAAGCAAGCGCGTTATTGATGCAGAAGCCGCTTATCTGACAACCAATATGCTGGAGGACGTACTCATCAGCGGCACCGGCGGCGGTATGGGCATCGGCCGTCCGGCGGCAGGCAAAACAGGTACCACCGATACCTTCATCGACGCCTGGTTCGTAGGCTTTACACCCGACCTGTGTACAGCAGTCTGGGTTGGCGACGACAATAACAAGCCGATGAATCATATGTATGGCAGCACCACGCCTCTGTCTATTTGGCATGATTTTATGGGCAACGCTTTAGCCGCCGCTCCGCGCAGCAGCTTTACTAATCCCGGCGTAGCTGTTCCTGCCGAGCCTGAAATAAAGCAGGACGACGAAAAAGATAAGGATAAGGAGCAAAACAAGGATAACGCTCAAGACGGCAAGAGCAATAATGACAACGCTAAATCTGCCAAAGCTCAAGAGTCCTCTCAGCAGCAAGCTCCTGCAGTAAGCACGAAGCCCTCCACCCAGCGCCGCAGCATGAAGCAGCGCATCAATGAGATTATGGGCAAGCCTGTGGTCAGCAATCAGCCGACGCGCAATTAAAATATAATCTGCAAAAATATTTTACCGCAGCTATTCTGCTGCGGTAATTTTATCGTCAAATCATGTATACAGTATCCATTAAAATATGCTATAATGGTATTATAAAAAAGCATTACACAATTTTAAAATAAGGAGCGAAGAAATATGGACAAGCAACCAGTAAAAATAGTGGAAACAGTATTACGCGACGGCCATCAATCCCTGGCAGCCACCAGAATGCGTATTAAGGATATGCTGCCCGCCTTGGCGCAGCTGGATAATGCTGGTTATTATGCCTTGGAAGCCTGGGGCGGCGCTACCTTTGACGCCTGCCTGCGTTTTCTTAACGAAGACCCCTGGCAGCGTTTGCGCACGCTGAAAAAGCATCTGCCGAAAACTCCTATCCAAATGCTGCTGCGCGGTCAGAATATTTTAGGCTACAACCATTACGCTGACGACGTAGTGCGCGAATTCGTTAAACGCTCCGTAGCCAACGGCGTTTCCATTATCAGAATTTTTGACGCCCTCAACGATACCCGCAATCTGGAATGCGCTATGCGTGCCGCCAAAGAAGCCGGCGCTCATGTGCAGGGCTGTATCGTTTATACTATCAGCCCCTATCACAAGGACAGCGATTTTGTTAATTTAGGCAAAGAGCTGGCGCAAATGGGCGCCGATTCCATCTGCATTAAGGATATGGCCGGCCTGCTGCGTCCTTACGCTGCTGAAAGCCTGATTCGCAGCCTGAAAGCCGAGCTGAACCTGCCCATTGACCTGCATACCCATTTCACCAGCGGCATGGGCGACATGACCTACCTAAAAGCAATTGAAGCAGGCGTGGATATTATCGACACGGCGCTGTCGCCTTTTGCCGAATCTACCAGCCAACCCTGCACTGAATCCATCGTAGCAACGCTGCAGGGTACTCCCTATGATACGGGCATCGACCTCGGCGCGCTGCACGAGCTGGCAGATTATTTCAAAAAGGTACGCACCAATCTGACCAACGATTTCAATTTAAACGCTAATATCCCCATCGACCCCAAGGTATTGACCTTCCAGATTCCCGGCGGTATGCTGTCCAATCTGCTCAACCAAATGAAGGAAATGGGCGTAGCAGATAAATATCCGCAGCTGCTGGAGGAAATGCCCCGCGTGCGCGCTGAGCTTGGCTATCCGCCGCTGGTAACTCCTACCAGCCAGATTGTCGGCTCCATGGCCGTACTCAATGTGGCTTTAGGCCGCTACAAAATGATTCCCCGCGAGGTTAAGGACCTTATTCTTGGCAAATACGGCCGCACTCCGGGACCGATTGACCCCGAAGTACGCAAGCTTGCCATCGGCGCTGCGCCGCAGATTGACCATCGCCCGGCAGACGACATTGCGCCACAGCTGAAAAAGCTGCGTGAAAAGCTGGCGGAAGAAGGCTTCCCCAACGCTCCCATAGAGGACGTTTTAAGCTACGCTTCCTTCCCGGAGGTAACGCTGAACTTCCTGCGCCACAGCAATATCGGCATGCAATTCCACGATATGTAAAATTAAACAACGCATAAAAAAATTCCCGATTGGCAAACACCGTCAATCGGGAAATTTTTTGTTAAGCCCTCAAACTGGCAATAGCAGCCTTAACGTCTTGAGCGCCGTACACATAGGAGCCCGCTACTAAAACATTAGCCCCCGCCTCGCGCACCAGCTTAGCAGTTTTATCATTAATACCGCCGTCCACCTGAATATCCACGTTCAGCTCTGCGTCTTTAATCATTTGGCGCAGGCGCTTAATCTTCGGTGCCATGCTTTCAATAAAGGACTGCCCGCCAAAGCCAGGGTTCACCGTCATCAGCAGCACCATATCCACATAAGGCAGAATTTCCTCCACCGCGCTCAAAGGCGTTGCCGGATTCAGCGCTACGCCCGCCTTCATGCCTTCGCCTTTAATCTGCTGTACGCAACGGTGCAGATGCTTGGTAGCCTCTGCATGAACGACAATCTGGTCCGCCCCTGCTGCCTTAAAATCAGCAATATATTTTTCTGGGCCTTCCACCATCAGATGGCAGTCAAAAAACAGCGGCGTTACCTTGCGTATTTTTTTAACCACCGGCGCGCCGAAGGTTAAATTAGGTACAAACAAGCCGTCCATAACGTCGATATGCACCCAATCGGCTCCCGCCTCCTCGATTTTCTTGATTTCGTCTGCCAGATAAGCAAAGTCGGCGGACAAAATCGACGGAGCAATTTTAAGCATCTCTTATCCCTCCCATAAAGGCAGCGCTCTGCGCCAGCCTATAAATTTCTTTTCAGATCCCTGACCTCCTGCAGCATCGCCAAATAAGACTCATAGCGGCTGGCCGCCACCCGTCCGTCCTGCACTGCTTCCTTCACGCCGCACACCGACTCATGCGTATGAGTGCAGGGGCAAAAACGGCAGCCGTCCTCATACAAGGCAAACTCACGAAAGGCCTGCTGCACCTGCTGCGGCTCCAAGCCCTCCAGCAGCAAATTACCAAAGCCCGGCGTATCTGCGATATAGCCTTCGTCAAAGGGCAGCAGCTGGGCAAAGCGCGTAGTATGCTTGCCGCGGCCAATTTTTTCACTGACCGCGCCGGTACGCAAAGCAACGCTGCTGTCAATGGCGTTGATAGTCGAAGATTTGCCCACGCCCGAAGGACCGCCAAAAGCGCAGATTTGCCCACGCAGGCGCTGCCGCAGCGCTTCGACGCCGGTGCCGTTCTTAGCCGATAGAGTATAGACCTCGTAGCCTATGGGCTCGTACACCGCTTTTATTTTATCAATCAAGCCTACAGGCGCGTTATCCTCCTTATTCAGCACCAGTAATGCCGGAATCCGCGCCAGCGCAGCCAAGGTCAACAGCTTATCGGCCAGCAAAAAGCTGAAGTCCGGCGCTGCGCAGGCAAAGGCTGCCACAAATAAATCCAGATTAGCCAGCGTAGGCCGCGGCAAAAAATTCTTGCGCGGCAGCACCTGGGTTATCATTCCCTCGCCTGCGGCTCCCGGCGACAAACTTACCAAATCGCCGGTAACCAAGGAAAAGCGGTTCTGCTTCATCCGCCCTTTAACCTTACAGGTATAAATGCTGTTTTCTACGCTTACATAATAATAACCGTTATAATTTTTCAGGACCCTGCCCTGCAGCTCTGTCATAATTTACAGGCTCTTTTCGCTGGCCAGCTTGCCATCGCACAGCATCTGCACGCGGGCGCTGCCGGTATATTCCACGCGCTGGCGCAAGCGCACGCCGCCCTTTTGGCTGCCGCTGTAAAGGGTTTTCTTTCCATTTTCGTCAATTAAGACAATTTCGACGTTCGTCGGTTTATTACCCGGCACTACAAAATCTACATAAGCGCTGCGCTTTTCGCCGCTGCCTTCGGCCACCGTAATACTTACGGCGTCGCCTGCGCCGATTTTAGTTCCGGCGTTAGGATTAGAAGCCAGCACTACATTCTTCACTGCGCTGTGGTCGGTGACGGTTTTTATCTCGCCTAAGGTCAGGCCTGCGCTGGCCAGCAGCTTTTTCGCCTCGCTGATGGGCTTGCCGATTAAGTTAGGCACCTCTTTATCGCCCTCGTTCACTACCAGGTCGATACCGCTGCCCCTGGGCGCTTTATCCAAAGCCTTGGGAGATTGACTGAGCACGCTGCCGATACGCTGACCGTCCACATGCTTCTTGGTTATCTTGCCCAGCTTAAAGCCGGAGTTAAGCGCCGTCTGCTCGGCCTTGGACAAGGACATACCCGCTAAATCAGGCACCGGTTTAAGCTCTGCGCCTTTGCAAATAGTCAGTATAATCAAGCTGCGCTGCTTGCGTTTTTCTCCCGCTGCCGGCGATTGCTCCATAACGGTTCCCGGCTTGAATTTTGCCGGGTCGCCGTATTTTTCCTCCAGCTCCACCTTAAATTCCTTTTCCTCCAGCAGCTTCTGCGCCTCCACTACCGTCATTTTAGTAACGTCAGGCACGGCTATTTCTGCCAAAGTACGGTTGAAAATAAAATGTGCCGCCACGGATATCATCACCACTGCCGCCGTAATATAAATCAGCAGCTTCGTATAATTCAGCTTTCTCTTTGCCATTTTCCCCTGTTCCCCTGCTTCCGCCTGTACCTTCTGAACCGTTTCCTCCGGCTGGGCCTCCGGCAGCTGTGCCGTCTGCTCCAGCGGCTCCCCCGCCGTACCGGCTTCATAATCATAGTTGCGCCTTCGCCCGGATTATCCTCTTTAACGGCGCTGGTTTTCACCGGTCCCAATTCCTGCGTATAATCCTCGCTGCTGAACGGGAAAAGCTTCATCTTCAAAGCCAGCAAATCGCGGCGCAGCTGCCCGGCGTCAGCATAACGCTCCGCACAATTTTTAGCCAATGCCTTATTGATAATCTCCTGTATGCCTTCAGGTACATTTTCCATATAATCCGCCAGCTGCGGCACCGGCTTTTCCACGTGCATCATAGCCACAGCCACCGCCGTCGGCCCCACATAGGGCACCTGCCCCGTCAGCATTTCAAAAAGCACTACGCCCAGAGAATATACGTCGCTGCAGGCTGTAATCTTGCCGCCGCTGGCCTGCTCCGGCGAAATGTAATGCACGGAACCCATCACCGACTTGGAATATACCATGGTCTGGTTCGTCACCATCTTGGCGATGCCGAAATCAGCGATTTTAGGATTCATGTTCTTATCTAGCAGCACATTCTGCGGCTTAATATCGCAATGAATAATATTATGGCTGTGAGCGTGCTGCAAAGCGTCCGCCAGCCGTACGGCAATTTCCAGTACGGCGTTCAAAGACAGCTTATGCTCCTGCATATATTCCTTCAGCGTCACGCCGTCCACATATTCCATAACGATATACTGGCTGCTGCCCTCCGACACTACGTCGTAAATATTTATAATATAAGGATGCACCAGCCGCGCCGCCGATTTAGCCTCCCGCCGGAACTGCTCCAGCAGCTCCTTATCCTCCAGGAATTGGTCGCGCAGCATTTTAACGGCTACATTGCGGTCCAGCAGCTGATCGTGCGCCAGATAAACCTCCGCCATACCGCCGTAGCCGATAGCGCGGATTATCTCATAGCGCCCACTCAATATGGTTTTGCCCTTTTTATCCATTGCAGCCTTCCTCCCCCTGCGCCGTTAAATCTATCAAAATCAAAGATACGTTATCCCTGCCGCCGTTGTCCAGGCTTTGCTCCAGCAATTTATCAGCCGCCTGCTGCAAATCCTCTGTACCGATAATCCCGGCTATTTCCCGGTCCCGCAGCATATCGGAAAGCCCGTCGCTGCACAGCAGCATTCTGTCCGCCGGTTCCACGGCAAAATGCAGGCAATCGCTTTGAATCTCCTCGTCCACGCCCATGGCCTGCAACAGGATATGCCGCTGCGGATGCACAAAGGCTTCCTCTTTAGTTATCTTGCCCTGCTCCTGCAGGTCGGCTACAAAGGTGTGGTCGCGTGTCACCTGCCGCAGCTGCCCGTTGCGGTAAAGATACAGACGGCTGTCGCCGATATGGCAGCAGTAGGCCTCGCCGTTTCCCGGCAGATAGAGCGCAGTCATCGTTGTGCCCATGCCCTTGAATTTATCGTTACTTACCGCCATTTTATAGACATGAGCGTTGGCCTTGGCAAAAGCCTCCTGCAGCACCTCTGCGGCATTCTGTTCGCCCTGCTCGCGGCGCAGGCTGTAGGTCGCCGCCTCAAAGGCCTTAATAGTGGAACGGCTGGCAATCTCGCCTGCCGCATAGCCGCCCATACCGTCCGCCACTGCAAACAAATAGGGCTCGCGCACTAAAAGGGCGTCCTCATTATTTTCTCTGACCAGGCCCACATGGGTCTTGCTGACTACCCGCATCATTTATGCTCCTGTTCCTTAGCAAATTTCGCCCGCAGCTGTCCGCAGGCCGCGTCAATATCCTTACCCATTTCCTTACGCACAGTCGCGTTAATTCTGTTTTTCTGCAAAATCTTCAGAAAACGCTCCACCCGCTGCCGGGACGGTCGCTCAAAGCCCTGCTCTGGCACGGGATTGGCCGGTATTAAATTGACGCTGGCGTGCTTAAAGCGCAGATAATTGCTCAATAGCTCCGCGTCCTGCACGCTGTCGTTTTTATCCTTCAGCAAAATATATTCGTAAGTCACCTGCCTGCCGCCAGCCTCGCTGTAGGCTTCGGCCGCAGTGATGACGTCGGCAAAGGGAAAGCCCTTGTTGACCGGCATCAGGCTGGTACGCAGCTCGCTGCGCACCGCATGCAGGGAAACTGCCAGATTGATAGGCTTGCCCTGCTCCGCTAAACGCCGGATACCCGGAATAATGCCGCAGGTGGAAATCGTCATATTGCGATAGCTCATCAGGCAGGTATCCTCGCGGTGCAGAAAATCCAGCGCGCCGATAACAGCGTCAAAATTCAGCATGGGCTCGCCGCTGCCCATAACCACCACGCGGCTGACCATAGTGTTTTCCCCGCGCAGACGCTCGTTAAATAAATATACCTGCGCGATAATTTCAGCAGCCGATAAATTGCGTACCGCTCCGTTCAAGCCGCTGGCGCAAAAAGCGCAATGCATGTCGCAGCCCACCTGGCTGGAAACGCAGACGCTGCAGCCATAATCATGGCGCATCAGCACCGTTTCCACGCTGTTGCCGTCCGGCAGTCCCAAAAGCAGCTTGCTGGTCAGCCCGTCGCTGGAATTTTGCTCCCGCAGCACCGCAATACGCCGCGGCAGCACGGTAAAGTTTTCCTCCAGCAGCGCTATATCCGCCTTGCTTAAATTGCGCATAGCGCTGAAATCAAAAACTGATTTTTGATACAGCCATTGAAACACCTGCTTAGCGCGGAAGGTCTTCATGCCTTTAGCCGTCAGCGCCGCCTGCAGCTCTTCAATTGTTAAGCCAAAAATATCCTGCTTCATTACTTTTACCTGCGCTCCAAAACGCAGATGTAAAAGCCGTCCACCCCGTCGCGTTGGGGCAGCAGCTGCAGCTCCTCCTCCGTCTCGCCCGTCAGGGGATGGGTCAAGGGCACGCGCTGCCACTGGCTGTTCTGCGTCAAAAATTCTTCAATTAAATAATGATTTTCTGCCTGCTCGATGGTGCAGGTGCTGTATACCAAGCGTCCGCCTTCTTTAACATAGCGAGCCGCATTATTTAAAATAGCCAGCTGCAAGGGCGGAAACAGCTTTAAATCCTTGCGCTGCTTACACCAACGTGCTTCGGCCCGCCGCCGCAGCACGCCCATGCCGGAGCAGGGCGCGTCCACCAGCACCCGGTCGAAGGTATTCAGCCACTCCTCCCGCAATGCGCCGGCGTCGTTCAGCAGCGTTTTAATGCAGCTTACGCCTAAGCGCCGGGCATTTTCTTCTATTAAACGCAGCTTATGCTCATGAATATCGCAGGCGATTATCTCTCCCTGGTTACGCATCAGCTGCGCCAGATGCGTTGCCTTGCCGCCGGGCGCGCTGCACAAATCCAATACGCGCATACCCGGCTGCGGGTTCACTGCGCGGCCCACCAGCATAGAGCTTTCGTCCTGCACATAAAAATCCTGCTGCATTTTTGCCAGCATACCGCTCAGCGACGGCAGCTTATCGCAAACGATGCCATCTTCGCTCCATCGGGAAGTGTGCGCCTCCGCACCCATCTCCTGCAAAGCGGCCAGCAGGCGCTCTCTTGTCGTCATCAAGGTGTTCGTCCGCAGGCACACCGGCGCAGGACTATTATCAAAGGCCAAAAGCGCCTCTGTGCCCTCTTTGCCCCAGGGCCCCAGCCAGCGCTTCACCAGCCAGCGCGGATGGTAATATTTAATCGCCAAGTACCCGGCGTCGTCCTGCTGCGGGTCAGGCAAAGCTATCTCCCCTGCCTGCAGCTTGCGCAGCAAACCGCGCAATACACCGTTGACAAATTTAGCGCTGCCCTCGTGGCTAACGCTGCGCGCCAGCTTTACGGCCTCGTTGCAGGCCGCCGAAGCAGGAATCCGCTCCATAAACAAAAGCTGGTAAGCGCTCAGCCGCAGCACCTGCAAAATTTCCGGCGCTACGGACCCAAGCGGACGGCTGACACAGCGCTCCAAATACCAGTCCAGCGTGCCTGCTGCCTTCACCGTGCCATAAACCAATTCTGTAAAAAAGTGCCTCTCCATATCCTCCAGGGCATGAGCGCGCAAATATTTATTAACGGCGATGTTCGTATAAGCGCCTTCCGCCAATACCTGCTGCAGCACCGTCAGCGCCGCGCTGCGGGCGTTGGGTGCCGCTGAACGTGCCTGCTTAGTTTTGGGCTGCTTTATCGTTTGCTTCTGCATTCTTTTCCTTTGCTTCCTCGTCATCCATAAAAGCTAAAATGGCCGTTTCCAGTTTTTTAATATCCACGCGCGTATTAAAGCAGGGACCGAAAGGGCGCTCATTGAGTACGCCCAAAACCGGCAGTGGAAACACGTCCTGAATACCGCTGGTTAAATCGCGCTCGCAGGCCACGGCCACAATGGCCTTGGGACGCGCCTGCTTGACCATCTGCCGTGCCAGCGTACCGCCCGTAGCCACGGCAAAATGGCAGCCGTACTTATGAGCCAGCCCCAGCATTTCGCCTACGGAACAGCGGCCGCATTGACGGCAATTCTCTACATTACGGGTAATCTTATGCACGCAGGTATCCAGCTGAATACAATGGGGCGTTAAAATCATAATGCGATTGGCAGAAACCTTTACCTTATGCTGCAGCACCAGATTATTGCTGACCTCGATAAAGGACTGCTCGATTCTGTCGCGGGGAATATTAAAAAGCCGTCCCAGCACTACGGCAAAAGGGAATAAGATATTTATAGCCTTCCAAGCCCAGAAAAACAACAGCTTCATCACCGGCAGTCCCAAAAGCGCCATCACTATTCCCAGTACGCCGCTGAGCAGCGCCGCTACCAGCACCGCGCCCACCAGACCAAAAACGATGGGCAGCAGCCAAGATATCTGCGCCAAGCCGGGCACCGTCACCCTCCAGACCATATAAATCATCATAGCGCCCAAAAGCGCGCTGACAGAGGTCAAAGCCATAAAAATTCTTTTTTTCGGTTTAAATGCGTCTTCCATCATGGAATAAGAAACTCCTTTTTACTCCTGAGGGCCGCCTAAAAGCTCGCCCTCCTGCACGCCGCGTCCGTTAATGAACACCTGCGCAGGCATGCGCTTCTTCGATTCCGGCTGCACCTCGGTAATTTCCAGTACGCCGCTGCCGCAGGCCACAAAAAAGCTGCGCTTGCCCACTGCCACCACCGTACCGGGAGCGGCAGCGCTGGTCTGCGCCGTTAAGCGGCTGCCCCAAAGCTTCAGGCTCTTGCCGTTAGGCAGCGTCGTAAAGGTGCTGGGCGCAGGGTTAAAGCCGCGGATTAAATTGTGTACCTCCTGCGCAGGCTTCGACCAGTCGATGCGTTCCATGCTGCGGTCCAGCAGGCTGGCGTAAGTCGCCTGGCTGTCGTCCTGCTTTTCCGCCCTTACCGTACCCTTTTCAATCTGCTCCATCACCTGCAGCAAAAGCTCTGCGCCCTTATCCCGCAGCTGGTCGTGCAAATCTCCCATAGTGGTATTCTCTTCGATAGGCACAATTACCTTGCCCAGCATATCGCCGGTATCCATGCCCACGTCCATCTGCATAATAGTTACGCCGGATTCCTTCTCGCCCTTGATAATGGCATACTGAATCGGCGCAGCGCCGCGGTATTTAGGCAGTAGCGAAGCGTGTACGTTAATGCAGCCGAATCTTGGCAGCGTCAAAAGCTCCTTATTCAGCAGCTGACCAAAAGCAGCCACCACAATTAAATCAGGCTGCAAAGCGCGCAGCACCTCGATAAATTCCGCAGTTTTAACGCGCTGAGGCTGATAAACAGTATAGCCCTTGCTCAGCGCATACTCCTTCACCGGCGTCATCAGCATTTTATTGCCTCGTCCCTTGGGCCGGTCAGGCTGGGTAACAACGCCTGCAATCTCATATTTCCCGCATTCGCTTATGGCCTTCAAGCTGCCCACGGCAAAATCGGGAGTGCCCATAAATACTATCCGCATCATAAAATTTCTCGCTCCCTTAATCCTTATTTCACCACATCTGCCGGCGTAGTCCTTTGCTTAGGCGTCAGCGTAGCAGCCTTGTCGATAAACAAAATACCGTCCAGGTGATCCAGCTCATGCTGAATGCACACAGCCAAAAGCTCGTGAGCCTGCAGCAGCATTCGTTTGCCGCTGCGGTCGGTAAATTCGCATTCCACATAGCTGGCGCGTTCCACCTCGCCCTCGTAATCAGGCACGGAAAGACAGCCCTCGCTGCCCAGCGCCGAGCCCTCCTTTTTCACAATCACAGGATTGATAAGCTCCAGCAGGCCCTCGCCCACATCGATAACTACTACGCGCTTGGATACGCCCACCTGCGGCGCAGCCAGGCCCACGCCGTCGGCGGCGTACATGGTTTCCGCCATATCCTTCAATAAGCGCAGCAGCTTCTTATCTATCCGCTCCACCGGCTTGGCTACCTGACGCAGCACCGGATCGCCGGCCACTAAAATCTTCAGCAATTTATTATTTGCCATTCGCAAAAAGCCTCCTTAAAAACCATCTGATCTGTTATCAAAGCAGGCAGAACAAAGCCTGCCCGCATATATATCTTAATTTTTTATTATAGCACATCCGGGCGCAAATAAGCAAACCTCGGTCAACCGCATTTAAATAACCGACGCCGGGTCAACGTCAAAAAACAAATTAGGCTGCTCCTTGAATTCGCTGTTCAACAAAGCCTCCTTCACCGGCTGCATATCCGCCGCTTTAAGCAAAACATTGAAGCGGTACAGGTCACGCACCTTCGCCACCAGCGCCGGAAAAGGCCCGGCAATCTGCACATCGGCCAGCTTCTTTTCCAGCTGCAGCCGCTGCAGATAAAACACCAGCTTCTGCGCCAGCGCCAAGCCTGCTCCCTCGTCCTTATCCCACACTGTCAGCTTCAATATCTGAGAAAAGGGCGGATAAAAGAAAGCCTGCCGCTCCTTTAATTCCTCTTGCGCAAAGGTATCGTAATCCTGCCGCGCCGCCAAGCGAATAATGTTATTTTCCGCCTCATAGGTCTGAAAAATAACCTGACCCGGCTTATCGCCGCGCCCAGCTCTGCCCGCCGCCTGAGTCAGCAGCGAAAAGGCCCGCTCCGAAGCGCGGTAATCCGGCAGGTGCAGCGGGCTGTCCGCCGACAGCACGCCCACCAGCGTAACATTTGGTATGTCGTGACCCTTCGCCACCATCTGCGTACCTATCAACACATTGCATTCGCCGTCGGCAAAACGCCGCAGAATCTCCTCGTGAGCGAACTTCGCCATAGTGGAATCCTGATCCATACGCAGCACCCGTACCTGCGGCAGCCGCTGCAATTCAGCCTCCGCCTTCTGCGTGCCGGTACCGAAAAATTTAATGCGTTTACTATGGCAATTAGGGCATTCCACAGGCACTGTCGCCGTATTGCCGCAGTAATGACAGCGCATATCCTCGTGGGCACTGTGATAAACCAACGCTACGGCGCAGTGGGGGCAGGTAATGGTCTGCCCGCAGTCGCGGCACATAACAAAGGTAGAATAACCGCGGCGGTTCAGCAGCACTATAGCCTGCTCCCCGGCGGCAGCCGCAGCCACTAAAGCCTGCTGCAGCCTGCGCGACAGCACGCTGAAATTTTTCTCCGCCAGCTCCCTGCGCATATCCACAATCTCAACCCGGGGCAAATGGCTGCCGTTGGGCCGCTCCGTTAGCCGCAAATGGGTGTACGCACCAGTCATCGCCCGATAATAGGTGCAAAGGTCGGGCGTAGCGCTGCCCAAAAGCAGCGGCGAGCCAGTAAGGCGGCAGCGGGCCAGCGCCACATCGCGGGCGTGATAATTAGGCCGTTCCTCCTGCTTATAGCTGCTCTCGTGCTCCTCGTCGATAATCACCAGTCCCAGCTTGGCAAAAGGCGCGAACACGGCGCTGCGCACGCCTATCAAAACCTGCGCCTGGCCAGTACGCATCCTGTGCCAAACGTCACCGCGCTCGTTCTGCGACAGCTTGGAATGCGCCACCGCAATGCCGCTGCCGAACCACGCCTGAAAGCGCTTCACCAGCTGCGCCGTCAAGGCGATTTCCGGTACCAGCACCAACACCTGCTTGCCAGCGTCCACAGCGTGCGCCGCCGCACGCAGATAAACCTCCGTTTTGCCGCTGCCCGTAATTCCCTGCAATAAAAAGCATTGGTGACGGTCTGAGTCCACAGCTTCATTGACAGCGCTCATCGCACGGCGCTGCTCCTCCGTCAGCTGCAAATATTCGCCGCGCTGCTGCGGCCGCTCGTAGCTGTTGCGCAGAATACGCTTCTGCCCCGCTTCGGCCAAGCCGCGCTGCGCCAAGGCTCTGGCTACCGCAGCGCTTACGCCCTGTTGCTCCAGCTCCTGCACAGTCAGCCAATCTTCGGCTGCCGCCAAAACGCCCAGCGCCGCATGCTGCCCTTTAGCTCGCGTCGCCAAGAACTGCTCCGCCCAGGCCTGCCGTCCCGCGTCGTTAATGCAGTAAGCCAGCACCGTTTTTTCCTTCAAGCGTTCCTCATAAGCATAATATAACAAGCGTCCCTGTTTATTACGCACGGCATGCCGCTTAATGCTGCTCTTTCCCGGCACGAACAGCCGCATAGCCTCCGCCAGGCTGCACATATAATACTGGCTCAGCCACCGTGCCGTCGCCAGCATTTCCTCGTCAAACCAGGGGCGGTCGCCCAGCGCCGCCTCCACAGCTTTCAGCTTGGCGGCGACCGCCGCATCCGTAGGCACAGCGGTACGCTCCACCACAAAGCCCTCCACCTTCTGGCCGCTGAAGGGAACAACTACGCGCCAGCCGCCATCCAAAAAGGCCAGCTCCGATGGCACAGCGTAGGTAAATTGCTTAAACAGGCTTTTCACAGGTAAATTTATCGCAACATTAACAGCAAACATACTGCCTCCAAAAACCAAACGTCAATAGCAGGCATCAACCCGCATCTGTAACCATTATACCAAAATATCCTCGCCGCGGCAGATTTTTTTCTTAAAGGCTTAAAACAACAAAAATAAACCCCGCAACCAATTGGTTGCAGGGTTTTGCTGCGATTTGTGATTGGATCCAAACAGTCCAAAAATTAACGCTTGGAGAACTGGCTTGCTTTACGAGCTTTCTTCAAGCCGTATTTACGACGCTCTTTTTCGCGCGGGTCGCGAGTCAGGAAGCCTGCTTTTTTCAGAGCAGGACGGAATTCAGCGTCAACCTTCAGCAGTGCGCGAGCAATGCCGTGACGGATAGCGCCGGCTTGACCGGAGATACCGCCGCCGTTTACGTTTACTAGTACGTCATATTTGCCTTTGGTTTCGGTAACTTCGAGCGGTTGGTTTACAATCAGCTCTAAGGTTTTCAGTCCAAAGTATTGGTTCAATTCGCGGTCGTTAATTACGATGTTGCCTTCACCCGGAACCAGGCGAACGCGAGCAACGGAAGATTTACGACGACCGGTTGCGTTATAAGTAACTACTGCCATTTATTAGTTCCCTCCCGGATGTTATCTGATGTTGAGTTCCATTACTTCAGGTTTTTGAGCTGCATGCGGATGCTCGCTGCCAGCGTATACATGAAGCTTGGAGAAAATGTCGCTGCCCAGACGGTTATGAGGAATCATACCCTTAACAGCCAGCTCTACCATTTTTACAGGGTTTTTCTTCAGCATATCGCCAGCCTTTACATAGCTGTCGCCGCCGAGATAACCGGAATGATGGAAGTAAACTTTCTTAGTCAGTTTCTTACCGGTCAGAACAACCTTATCTGCATTGATAATGATTACGTGATCACCGGTGTCCATATGCGGGGTAAAGGTCGGTTTATGCTTACCGCGCAGGACTTTTGCAACCTCTGCTGCCAAACGGCCCAGAGTTTTATCAGCTGCGTCAACAACGAACCATTTGCGTTCGATGTTGGACGGATTAGCCATAAAAGATTTCATCGCTTGTGTCCCTCCTAGATAAATTCCAAATATACAGTTCGTTGCGATCTTCTCACCGTATTTCGGGGCTAGTGAAATCAAGCGGAAAATCACGTAGATATATTATACTGAAATCAAGATAGTAAGTCAAGAGATTTTTGCACAGTTTTTTACACTTTTTCAGCAAAAGCAGCGTCGGTATAATACAGGTCGTGCAAAAATTCACGGCCACGATATTTTTTGATAAACGAACCATAGCGCCGCATACCCAAAGCCCGTGCCACCCTCAGAGAAGCCTCGTTTTCCGGCCTGATTTCCGCCACGATGCGCTCATAGCCCAAGCTGCGCAGATAATCCGCGCTGGCCTGCGCCGCCTCTTTGGCAAAGCCCTGCCCCCAATATTTCTTAGCCAGAATATAAGCGATACCGGGAACCTTTACGCCGTCGATATGCTCCATCAACGGCCCGATAACGCCCAAAAAGCGGCCGCTTTGCTTTTCTATTACAGCCAAAAAGCTAAAGCCATCATCTGCATAACGGCGCAGGTTTTCCTCCAGCCATACGCTTACCTTATCGTCGCTGAAGGCATGCTCCCAGGCGTACATAACCTCCGCATCCTGCAAAAAGCGCCGCAGTTGAGCGAAATCGCCCCGATTCAGCCGCCGCAAATACAGCCGTTCCGTTTCCATAAAAGCATACTTATCGTAAAAAACCTGCTCCAAATATAAGCCCTCCGGCGGCGCAGGCTCGTTTAAAACCGTGCCCCGCTGCGTCAGCAACTCGGCGGCAATGTCGGACGGAGCGCGCTTCCCCAACCCCACCTGTACCAAAGCCCAGACGATATTGCGCACCATATGGTACAAAAAGCCGTCACCGGCAATGCGAAAGACCAGCTCCCGCCCCTGCCGCTGCCAATAGGCCTCGTATATAGTTTTAACGGCCGAGCCTTCCACGCTGCCCGTACTGCGAAAGGCGCTGAAATCATGCGTACCGCACAAAAAAGCGGCAGCCTCGTTCATAGCCTCCACGTCCAGCCGCTCCCGCAGCTGCCAAGCATAGCGCGCCCTAAAGGGGTCATCATAATCGTTACATAAAAGCCTATACTGATAAACTTTCCAGCAGGCGCTGAAACGGGCGTGAAAGCCCTTCTCTACCTCCTGCGCGTCCAGCAGTACAATATCTCGCGGCAGCATAGTGCGGGAAGCCCGCAGAATATTGGCGCAGGGAATACGTCCGTTGGTTGTAAAGGTCACGGTCTGCGCCAGCGCATGCACGCCTGCGTCCGTGCGGCCGCTGCCTGCCGTAACCACCCTTTCGCCGCACAGCTTCGCCAGCATCTCTTCTAAAACGCTCTGCACCGTTACGGCGTTCTTCTGCTTTTGAAAGCCGTGATAAGCGCTGCCATCGTAGGAAACCACTAACTTTATAGTCCGCATACGTTCCCCCAGCGCAGCACGGCAAGACCAACTGCCAGCAATACCGTCAGCGCCAGCGCGGCGTAATCGCCTGCAGCAAAAACCAATTCATGCATACGGGTACGGCCCTCGCCGCCGCGGTAGCAGCGGGCCTCCATGGCCACCGCCAGCTCGTCCGCCCGACGGAAAGCACTGATAAACAGCGGTACCAATAGCGGCAGCATATTCTTCATGCGCTCTAGAAGATTACCGCTGGAAAAATCTGCGCCGCGGGCCGTCTGCGCCTTCATAATGCGGTCGGTTTCTTCCAATAACGTAGGTATAAAACGCAGCGCGATAGTCATCATCATCGCCAGCTCATGGGCAGGCACGCCCACGCTTTTAAAGGGGCGCAGTAAACTTTCAATGCCGTCCGTCAGCACAATGGGCGAGGTAGTAAAGGTCAGCACGGAAGAAAACAGCAGCAGCAAAATCAAACGCACAGCCATTTTCAGGCCCATATCCAGTCCCTCCTGAGTCACGCTCAAAAACTTCCAGGTAAAAATTATATGCTCGCCCGGCGCGGTGAACATATGAATCAGCATGGTCAAAATAACGATAATCCATATCGGCTTCAAGGATTTCAGCACCAACAGCCAGGGCAAACGCGAAATCAGAATCACTATGGCGGCAAAGCCTGTCAAAATACCGTAGGACAAGGGCGTCGAAGCGAAAAAGATAGCGATAATATAAATAATCGTCGCCAAAATCTTCGTGCGCGGGTCCAAACGATGAATCAAGGAATTACCTGGGAAATATTGACCTAACGTAATATCGCTCAGCATCATTTCCACCCCTTTGCCTTTTTAATCGCTTTAATCAGAGCCGTTTCGTCCTTAATACCCTCCGGCAGAGTCAAGCCCTGCTGCCGCAGCAAAGCCGCCAGCTTATAAACCTGCGGCACATCCACGCCCACCTGCACCAGCTCTGCGCCATGCTCTTTGAAAATGGATGCAGGCTGGCCGTCAAACAGCACCTGGCCGCCGTTGATAACCAGCAGGCGGTCGGCGTATTTCACCGCCTCCTCCATGCTATGCGTAACTAAAACAATAGCTATGCCGCGGCTTTTATGCAAAGCCATAATCTCGCGGAACACGGCGTTGCGGCTGCGCGGGTCCAGCCCGGCGCTGGGCTCGTCCAGCACCAGATAATCAGGATTCATCGCCACCACCCCGGCGATAGCCACGCGGCGCATCTGCCCGCCGCTCAGCTGGAAGGGCGAACGCTGGGCAAAGGTATCGTAATCCAAGCCGACAAAAGCCATGGCCTCCCGCACCTGCTTAGCCACCTCATCCTCCTTAAAGCCCTTATTGCGCGGGCCAAAGGCAATATCCTCAAAAACAGTTTCCGCAAAAATCTGATGCTCAGGATATTGGAACACCATGCCCACCTGCTGCCGGGCGGCTTTAGCCTGCGCTCCCTTGGCATTAATATTCACGCCGTCGATGGCGGCCTGCCCTTTATCAGGCTTCAGCAGACCGTTAAGATGCTGTACCAGCGTCGATTTACCGCTGCCGGTGTGCCCGATAATAGCAACTATTTCACCCTTGGCTATCTCCAAGGAAACGTCCCGCAGAGCCAGGCGCTCAAAGGGCGTGCCCTTGGAATATGTATGATAAATATTCGTTAATGCTATTGACATAATGCTTGCGCCAGCTCCTCATCCGTAATAATATTCTCCGGCATATCCACGCCGCTTTTGCGCAGCTCGCTGGCGACCTTAGCGGCCAACGGCGCTTCCAACCCCAGCTGCTCCAGCTCGTCCACACGGCTGAACACCTGACGCGGCGTCCCCGTAAAGCGGATATGCCCCTTTTCCATAACCACAACCCTGTCGGCAGCCAAAGCCTCCGTCATATAATGGGTAATATAAACGATGGTAATGTCCTTTTCCTTGTTCAGGCTGCGCACCGTACTCACTATTTCCTTGCGGCCCTGCGGGTCCAGCATAGCCGTGGGTTCATCCAGCACGATGCACTTAGGCTCCAACGCCATAATCCCGGCGATAGCCACACGCTGCTTTTGCCCGCCGCTTAATAAATGCGGGGCATGCTTGGCATAATCCGTCATGCTCACCGCCGCCAAAGCCTTAGCCACGCGGGTAGCAATTTCCGGACCGGGCACGCCGATGTTTTCAGGGCCGAACGCCACGTCCTCCTCCACAATCGCCGCCACAATCTGGTTATCAGGGTTTTGGAAAACCATGCCCACCTGCTGGCGGATATCCCACATATGCTTCTCGTCCAGCGTATTCATGCCGCCGACCTCAACGCGGCCATCCGTAGGCAGCAGCAAACAGTTCAAATGCCGTGCCAAGGTAGATTTACCACTGCCGTTAGCGCCGATGACGGCCACAAACTCGCCCTGCTCTATCTCCAGGCTAACGCCATCCAGCGCCTTAACCTCGTTGCCGTCGGCGTCGGTATAATAATGCTTTAAATTCTCTATCTTAATCACAGGATAACCTCCCATTGCCGTTATCAATGTTCCTTCTAATTATAGCTAGTTAAAAAAAAATAGTCAACCGATGATTTACCACTGGTTGACTATTGTGAAATTTATATAACTTAAACAGGCTAGAAAGCATCAGATGCTATTTCTTTTTACCTAAATAAGCAGCCTTAATATCCGGATTCTCCAGCAGCTCGCTCCCCGTGCCGCTCATCGTAATGCGGCCCGTTTCCAAAACGTAAGCCAAGTCCGCTACCTTCAGCGCCATGTTGGCGTTCTGCTCGATAAGCAGGATCGTCATGCCCTGACGGTTGATTTCCTGAATAATATTAAAAATATCCTTTATAATCAAAGGAGCAAGGCCCAAGGACGGCTCGTCCATCATCAGCACCTTGGGACGGCACATCAACGCGCGGCCTACAGCCAGCATCTGCTGCTCTCCGCCGCTCAAAGTACCGGCCATCTGCCAGCTGCGTTCCTCCAAACGGGGGAATAAATCGTAAATCCAACGAATATCCTTAGCGATGCCGTCCTTATCGTTGCGCAGATAAGCGCCGATCTGCAAATTTTCCAAAACCGTCAGATTTGGGAAAATACGGCGGCCTTCCGGCACCAGCGTAATACCATTGGTAACAATCTGCTGGGAATTTAATCCCATCAGCTGCTTATCATTATAAGTAATAGAGCCGCTATCCGGCTTCACCAAGCCGATAATACTGCGCAGCAGCGTACTTTTGCCAGCGCCGTTAGCGCCAATCAGTGTTACTATCTTACCCTCAGGCACCTCCAGCGAAATACCCTTCAGAGCTTCGATGCCGCCGTAGGAAACAACTAAATTTTCAACTTTAAGCATCCTCTTCCACCCCCAGGTAAGCCTCGATAACACGGCTGTTATTCTGAATCTCCGCAGGCGTGCCCTCGGCGATCAGCATACCGAAGTCCAAAACATAAATCCAATCGCTGATTTCCATAACCAAATCCATATGATGCTCAATCATAAAAATCGTCAGATTATACTCATCGCGAATCTGGCGGATAAATTCCGTCAGCTCCTCCGTTTCCTTAGGATTCATGCCTGCGGCAGGCTCGTCCAAAAGCAGCAGGCGCGGATTGGTAGCCAAAGCGCGCACAATCTCCAAGCGGCGCTGCTTGCCATAGGGCAAACTGCTGGCCTTTTCATTGCGCAAATCCCACAAATCAACCTCGCGCAGCAGCTTTTCCACCTCGGCCTCCATGGCGCGCTGCTCCTTATTATACCAGGGCAGATGCAGCGCAGCGGAAAGAAAGTCGGACTTCAAATGCAGGTGCTTAGCAATCATGACGTTTTCATAAACGCTTAAATCCTTAAACAGGCGGATATTCTGGAAGGTACGGGCAATACCCATTTTAGCGATGTCGCTGGGCCGCTTGCCGGTAATCTTGCGCTCCTCCTTGCCGGGAATCGTATAGAGCACGTCGCCCTCCGTAGGCGTATAAACGCCGGTAATCATATTAAAGGCCGTGGTCTTACCCGCGCCGTTAGGCCCGATTAAAGCCACAATCTGATGCTCGCGGATATCCAGCTTCAATTCAAAAACAGCGGTTACGCCGCCAAAGCGCATGGTAATGCTGTCGGTTTTTAAAACAGTGGGCGTCTTAGCCATTGTTCTTAGCCCCCTTCCGCATCATATATTTGAAGGGATTTTTGCAGAAAGCGACAAATTTATCCCAAGAAAATTCGTCCGTACCCATAATGCCCTTGCGCCAGAACAGTACGCAGGCCATAAGCAGAATGGAAAAGATAACCATACGGAAGCCTGGACGGAACAGCGGCACCGCAGTGCCGAAAAGCGTTAGCGGCTCGTCGAATACGCGCAGGAATTCCAGACCCGCCGTAACAATGATACTGCCCAGCATGCTGCCGGTGATGCTACCCATACCGCCCAAAACGATAATCAGCAAAAAGTTATAGGTCAAGGTAAAAAGGAAGTTCTTAGGGTCGACGGTACCCAGCAGTGTAGCATACAAGCCGCCGCCTATGCCAGCGAAAAACGCGCTCAGCATAAAGGCCAGGCATTTGTGACGGAACAGGCTTACTCCCATGGCCTCAGCCGCAATTTCATCCTCACGGATAGCTTTAAAGGCGCGGCCGTAAGAAGAATTTATCAGGCAGGTTACAAAAACAAAGGTTATCGCCGTAGCGATAAAAATATAACGCACGTCGTTCAGCGCTGGAATATCCTTAATGCCTAAAGCGCCGTTAGTAAAGCTCTGCGCATTGGTAATCACGATGCGGATAATTTCCGAAAAGCCCAGGGTAGCGATAGCCAGATAGTCGCCGCGCAGGCGCAGCACCGGCGTGCCAATCAAAAAGGCTACCAGCGCCGACAGCAGGCCGCCTACAATCAGCGCCAGCCATAGCGGCAGTTCAATATCGGCAATCAGCGGATTCATGGGCACGGCATAAAAAACATTTTCACGCAGCCCCACAGGCACGGTAAAAATGCCCACCACATAAGCGCCAATCGCCATAAAACCAGCCTGACCCAAGCTGAACTGACCGGCAAAGCCGTTGGTCAGATTCATGGACAGGCCGATAATCGCATAAATCAAGCACAGGTTAATAACTCTGCGAAAATAAGAATCAAGCTCCAACTGAGCGTAGCAGGCCAAGCCAAAAAGAACCACGATACCGGCTACAGTCAGCAATATATTTCTTTTTGTCATGCTTACACCTTCTCCGTAGTTTTTTCGCCCAAAAGGCCCGTAGGCTTATAGAACAGAATGATAATCAGCACAATGAACGCAAAAGCGTCGCGGTAGCCGGAAAGCTGCGGGAAGAAGGCCACGATAAAGACCTCGCCCAAGCCCAGAATAAAGCCGCCGATTACTGCGCCCTTAATATTGCCGATGCCGCCGATTACCGCGGCAATAAAACACTTCAAGCCCGGCATAACGCCCAGCATAGGCGTAATACCGGGATAACGCACGCCCCACATAAACGCGCCGATAGCGGCCAACGCGCTGCCAATCACGAAGGTTGTGGAAATAACGCGGTCGATATTAACGCCCATAACGCGGGCAATTTCGTAATCCTTGGAAACAGCGCGCATAGCCATGCCCACCTTCGTGTGGTTGACGATATGCAGCAGCACAGCTAGGCTGATAAAGGTAATTACGGGAATCAGCAGGCAGATAGCCTGAATCTGCACGCCGCCTACGGCGATATTCTGGCTCAACACAGGAATATCTGGAAAACGCAGCGGACGTCCACTGAACAGATAGTTAGCCAGATTTTCCAGCAGGAAGGATGCGCCGATAGCAGAAATCAGTACGGAATTTTTTGGAGCCTCGCGCAGAGGACGGTAAGCCGTGCGCTCGATAAGCACGCCTAACAACGCCGTGGCAATAATGACGCCCACAAAGGTAATATACCAGGGAATGTGGAACACCGTAATGCCAAAGAAGGCAAAATAGCAGGCCATCATAACAATATCGCCGTGAGCAAAGTTAATCATCAGCAAAATGCCATATACCATGGTATAGCCAATGGCAATCAGGGCGTACAAGCTGCCCAGAGAAACGCCGTTGACAAAATGCTGCGCTAAGCTCGTGGCCGACATATTGGCAATAACCTGAAATAAATCAGTTATAAAATCCATTCTTTCACCACCATTTAAGAGTAACGACCCCACGGCCGCCTTTCAAAAGATATGCTCCTGCCTCCATCGGAAGCAGGAGCACACTTTAAAGCCTTATCTTATTTTACGTCTACATAATCCAAATATTTGAATTTGCCGTCTTTAACAACCTTGATAACAGCAGCCTTAATAGCGTCGCCGTTCTTATCCAGGGTAGTTTTGCCGGTTACGGCTTCCAAATCCTTGGTTTGAGCGATAGCGTCGCGAATCTTCTGCGGTTCAGTGCTGTTAGCGCGTTTAATAGCGTCAACGGCGATCAGGTAAGAATCGTATGCCATAGCGGTCAATGCGGAAGGCTCAGCCTTGTATTCGTCGGTGTAAGCCTTCAGGAACTTCTGCGCTTCTTCAGTGGAAGCCTTTTCACGGTCAAAAGCGGTGCTCATTACGCAGCCTTCAACTTCCTTGCCGCCAACATCGATAAATTCCTGAGTTTCCCAAGTGTCGCCGCCCATGAACGGAGCTTCAATACCTAATTGACGCGCTTGTTTAACAAGCAGAGCGGATTCAGTAAAGTTACCGGGAGCAAAAACAGCGTCCGGGTTCTTAGCCTTTAAGTTAGTCAGCACAGCGGTAAAGTCCTTATCGCCGGTCTGATAGTTAGCAATGTCGATAATAGCGTTAGGATCATTAGTCAGCTTTACAAAAGCTTCCTTAAAGAATTTTGCCAGACCAACGGAATAGTCGTTGGAAACTTCCTGTACAATAGCAACCTTGCGTGCGCCCTGCTTGAAGGCGTAGTTAGCCATTACAGTGCCCTGGAACGGGTCGATAAAGCAAGCGCGGAAATAGTAATCGTTATTAGCCGTTACCTGCGGATTAGTGCAGCTGGTGCCGATGGCCGGAACCTTAGCGTCCTTTACGATATTACCGGCAGCCATAGCCAAGGAAGAACCGTAACTTCCCAGCAAGGTAACTACCTTATCCTTTTCAATCAGGCGCGCTGCTACGGAAGCAGCCTCTGCCTTATCGGATTTATTGTCGGCAACAACCAGCTCAACCTTTTTACCCAAAACCTCGGGATGCATTTTGTTAGCCAGTTTAATACCGCGCAGCTCCAACTCACCGCCAGCGGCGTTATCGCCGGTCAAGGGCAGAAATACGCCCAATTTAATGCTGTCGCTCTTGGCCTCTTCCTTTTTATCGCTGCCGCAGCCGGTCAATGCGCCCAGCATCACAGCGGAAGCCAACAACACAGATAATACCTTTTTCATTTTCATTGTTCAAACTCCTCTTCTCCCTGCTAATAAATATTGCAGCTTATTGTTAAAGTCGATTATATCATGCAAATTGTTTCCTTGCAATAGTACATTTATTGTTGCAGTATTAATCGCAATGGCGATTTTTTCGTTTTTTATGTAAATTTTTCTAAACAGCTTTGTAGACACTTTATCTTTTTTTACGTTTTTGTATTCGTTTAAGCGACAAACGTCAAAGACAAAGCCAAGCCATGTACGTCATAACAAGACAATAAAATTTTAACTTTTTTGTAAAATATCGCTTTTTACGCTTTGTTTCACATTTTTTTCAATCCTTTGCCCTTCTTCTGCCACGACAATGTAGTATACTTTAGATGTAGCAAAGATGAACTTGCTACACCCTTCCCATCAAATTCATCATAAACAGCTTTCCTAAGAGAAACACTCTGCACTATCCCCTGCAGAGTGTTTTCTCTTTGTCCGAAAAACGTGAAAAATACAAGCTGCCCAGAGAAACGCCCCACCGCTTACCGCGGCTAGTGCTTTCTCGACAGCCTCCGACTTAACCTTTAATAGATTTCAGCATCTGTAACGCCTGCAGCACATCCTGCATAGTACAGCTCTTCAAGGCTTCCAAACCTGCATCCTGCTTCACTGCTTCCGTACCAAAAACAATCTCATCGATACCGCAATCAAAAATACGCGCCATTTTTACAAGATTTTCCAGAGTCAACCCCGCTCTGCCGCTTTCAATATTGCTCATATGGGTTTGAGAAACGCCAATTTCTTTAGCCAGCTCCGTTTGATAAATGTTGTTTTTCAAGCGCAGGGTTTTAATACGCAAGCCAATTTCTTTGTAATTAAGTTCTTTTGCCATAATTCCATCATCTCCCAAAAGGATTTTTATTGTCTCACTCAATTGCCGTCATTATATAGCTAATTATATAATACACCTTATTAAACATATATGCAAGAAATATATTCTATATCACAATGGTATTTAAATCTTAACTATAAACTTTCCCTAAGCTCACGGTCTCCCTTGTTTTCACAAAGAATTTGCACATTGGTTACGTTTTTGACTTTTTGACATTTGACAGAAACAGCAAGATACCGTACAATGAATTTATCATATATTGTAAATTTATTAGGAAAACTGAAAGGAAGATGTATCCATGAGCAAAACCCTGTTAGGCGTTATCGCCGCTATAGTAATCGTCGTAGTCATGCTGTTCAGCAGCTATAACGGTCTGGTAAGCATGAACGAAAATGTTACCGGCAAATGGGCGCAGGTAGAAAACCAGCTGCAGCGCCGCAACGACCTGATCCCCAATCTGGTCAACACCGTTAAGGGCTATGCCGCCCACGAAACCGAAGTTTTCAAGGCGGTCAGCGATGCCCGCGCTAAATTAGGCGGCGCTAAAACCGTTGCCGAAGCCAGCGCAGCCAACAGCGAAATGAACAGCGCTTTGAGCCGCTTGCTGATGGTAGCAGAAAACTACCCAGACCTGAAAGCCAACGCCAATTTCACCCAGCTGCAGGACGAGCTGGCAGGCACGGAAAACCGCATCGCCGTAGCCCGCAAGGATTATAACGACGCAGTACAGGTTTACAACGCTAAAATCAAATCCCTGCCCGCTTCCCTGTACGCAGGCGCTTTTGGTTTCAGCGCCCGCGATTACTTCAAAGCGGATGAAGGCGCGCAAAAGGTTCCCCAAGTAAAATTCTAAACCAGCTTTAAAGAAAGGCGGTTTAGCCTATGAAAAAATTATTTATCTACCTAGTGCTGCTGCTGCAAACCTTCTTTGCCGCGGCAGCCTTTGCCGAGCCCAATATCCCGCCGCGGCCTGCGGCGTCTAGCGGCATCTATGTACAGGATTACGCAGGCGTTATCAGCCAAGGCGACCGGCAGAAAATGCTCGGTATCGGCCAAGACCTGGATAACAAAACTACCGCCCAGGTAGCAGTAGTAACCGTCAAAAGCCTGAACGGTTATCCCATAGAGGATTATGCTTTGGCAGTTCTGCGCCAGTGGGGCGTAGGCAATAAGGCAAAAAATAACGGCGTACTAATGGTCATCGCCACCGAAGACCGTGCCTCCCGCATTGAAGTAGGCTACGGTCTGGAAGGCGTACTGCCCGACGGCTTAACAGGCCGTATTCAGGACCAATATATGCTGCCCTACTTTAAAAAGGGTAATTACAGTGCAGGCATACTGCAAGGCTACGCCGCTACCGCAGCCACCATCGCCAAAAGCGAAGGCGTAGAGCTGACCGGCGTGCGTTACAATGGCGGCGCTGCCAACGGACAGACGGGCAGCAAAAGCTCCGGCCTGACAGACCTGCTGCTGATTGCAGGCGTCATCGTCCTGCTGATTATCGACAACCTGTTCCTTGGCGGCTTTATCACCCAAATGCTGCTCCTGAGCCTGTTCCGGCGCGGTGGGGGCGGCGGCTTCGGCGGCGGTGGTTTTGGCGGAGGCAGCGGCGGAGGCGGCGGTTCGTCCCGACGCTGGTAAAGCAAGCCGAAAAATAATTACATATGTCAGAATATGAAAAGGCGCCTCAAAGGCCGCTGTTTAAGCGGACCTCCGGGGCGCCTGTTTTGCATCTTCCAGGGCTTTACTCGTTCTTTTTCATAATGCGTTCCAGCTCCTGCATAAAATTCTTTACGTCGGCAAATTGACGGTAAACAGAAGCAAAGCGAACATAAGCGATTTGATCGGTTTCCTCCAAATGCTGCATCACCAGCTCGCCGATCTTAGCGCTTTCTATTTCGGAATCACCGCTCATGCGCAGCTCGCGTTCCACGCTGTCGGCAATTTCCTGTACCTTTTCATAAGGAACAGGGCGTTTTTCAAAGGCCTTCAGCAAACCGGCCAGCAGCTTTTTAGAGTCGAACAGCTCACGGCGTCCATCCTTTTTGCTCACAACCAAAGGCGTTTCTTCATACTTTTCGTAAGTAGTAAAGCGCCTGCCGCACTGGGGGCATTCCCTGCGGCGGCGAATAGAGCCGCCATCCTCCACGGCACGGCTGTCGACGACACGGCTATCACGGTACGAACAAAATGGACACTTCATGCTGCTGCCTCCTCTGAAATACAGTTATATATTTTTATTATATCATGTATAAAGGAAAAGAAGCAACGGAAAATTTCTACAGCGCTTCGGCGTTCAGCTGCCATAGGCGTTCGCTGAGCTGCCGTCCGCAGCCGCCTAAAGTAAATACACAGCTCGTTCCTAAAGCCAGCCCATGCTTACACGCATATTCCTGCATAATTTCCGAGCTTTTTTCCAGCTTGCGTCCATAAAATTTATCCTTAGCAATATATAAAGGATAAAGCGCCTGCTGCCACGTCAGCAAAAGATTGATTTCCTTATTATTGGAATCCTTATAAAAACGCAGCTCAGGTTCAATCCCCTGCTGCAAAAAGCTTTCCCGCACAGCGTTGACCACATAATTTTCAAAAAGATTTTTAAAATAAACGCTCTGAAGTAAAGTCGGCAAATCGCAAATTTGCAGCAGCTGCGCCGCCACGCCCGTATCCTTAAAGTACAGCTTAGGCGCTTTCACCAAACGCTTGCCAGCAATGCCTGTCACCGGCTGCAGCAAATACACCAGACCGGTGCCCGCTAAAAATTGCAACCACTGCTTAGCTGTAGGCGCAGTAATTTCCACACTTGCCGCCAAGCTGGAATAATTAACCACACTGCCCAGCATACTGGCGACTACGCATAAAAAACGATAAAACTTTATTTCATCGCTGGCTGTCGTCCGCTCCATAATATCCTGCTGCAGCAAGCGGCGCACATAAGCCGCCGCGTCATCGGTAATATTACTCTGCAAAATAGCGGCAGGAACATTATTTTTTTCTGTGCAATCGGCCAGCTTTCGCAAAACAGCAGGCTCCGGAATTAAAAGCGGCCCTCCGCTTATTCGCAGCGGCAGCTCCAGCAAGGCGACCCGCTGCCCTTGCGCTTGCTCCGACAAATAATAGCTTTGCGAGCAACTGGCTATTATTTGTCCCAACGGCAATTCGCTACTCAGTAAATAATTCAATAAAGACGGCGCATAATGCAAATCAGCCAAATAAACCGGCAAACGCAGGCCCTGCATAAACAACTGCTGATTCTGCTCCGCCTGCAAACGCAGATTAGGCAGCGATAAATCCACCTGGGTGTAATTCTTCGTCAAGGAAGCCAACAGCTCCCTTTGTTTACTGCCGCCGCAGCTGCGCAGAATAACCAATTTATTATTCAGTTGTAAATTACGGATAGCTTCTTGTAAATTATGCATGATTTCCTTTCTGATATAAAACATTCCATTCGAGCACCGAATTGACGATGCTCTGATTGTCATGCGGTTTTCAAGGTACATTTGTTTCCAAAAGACATATCTCAGGAAATTTGAAAAATTTTTCAAAAACCTATTGACTTTTAATAGTTAGTCTTTCTTTTTATTTTATTTCCTCATATATGCAGCAAATTTTTCCATTATCATTCCCAACATTTCTGGATAGAAAACTCTATTAACGAGTAATAAAACTACAGCCCAAATAACGCTAACTTTTACTACACATAATACCCAGACAAAATAATTACTACATATCATAGGAATTTGACTATAAATAACTGCTAAAGCAAGAATGCACAGTAAATCTACTAAAAGCTGTTTGCCTACTTTCGAGAAAGGATACTGCAATAAATTCTGCGAATTATATCTGCCCATCCAAATTACTTGGTAAGCCAAAGCAATCAACGCGCCGCAAGCAACACCTATTAGTCCAAAAAACTTTACTGTAAAGATCGAAATACATAAATTAAGAAACGTTGCTATAATATAATTTCCCTGCGTTTGCTTATAATGCCCGCACGCCAAAATCATCAAGTTATATGGCAATCTCAGGCAATGGCAAGCATGCGCCGCTACCAAAACTAAAGCAAACGACGGCTGAAAATAATTGGCGTCGCTTATACCCTGCGTATAAACCAGAACAAACGGTACTATTAGCAACGCCGTACAGCCAAACAAAAACATCGTCAGGTTATGCAATACCCATTCCGTCCAAGAAAATACTTTATTTAATTCTTCAAAATCTTGTTTTGCCCAAAGTTCTCCTAACAAAGCCTGTATTCCATTAGTCGAAGCTAAAAATAATTGCTTTATCCCTGAAACGACTAAAAAATATACTGTATAAATCGACACTGATTTAAGATTGTCAAAAATCGTTAAAATTATAAGCGCCGTTCCATCCAAAACAACAGCAGCAACATGCTGTGCAACGCCATTCCATTTTTGAGCAATTGGCTCTCCTATATACTTTATATTTCTATTAATTTTATAATGGTTATTTACATACCAGCGTAAAAAAATCGGTCTCAATAAATATATGACCGAAGTTGTCAACTTCACAATATGAATAGAACAACCTAATTTAATCAAAACATAACAGGCAATAGTATTTAAAATCAAGGTAATAGTTTGAGCGTTATATTGAATATAGCCTTTTTGTGCCGACGTTAGCAAAAGCCGGTCAACTACGCCAAAATAATACTGAGCAAAAGAACTTATACTAATGGCAACAATCAACAAAGCAGTATACAACCAGCCAAAAGAATCGTTCACAAGCCTTGGATAAATAATAATCAAACCAATTATATATACCAATAAAATTTGCGCTAATCGCTTAAAAAAGTTATTAGCAGAAGCAATAATAGAACTTATAACAAAGCTATCATTATCTACTAACGGCTTATACAACGACGATTGCACCACTGCGCCTACTCCAAATTCTAAAAATGCAATGATAGAAAGAAATTGCGTAATAGAATTTACTAAGCCATTAACTTCGGAGCCAAAGCTTTGCAATATTAGGCGCGGTAAAACAAAACCGCAAATTATTGTTGTTATTTGAAAAACAAATGATGATACAGTGTTATAAATTAGTCTTTTTCTCCTCACGTGATTTTCCCCTTAAATACTTATTAATACTATGGTAAACAATACATTCTCATCCCCACATTTTAGGAAATCGCATTTTACCAATCAGCACGCATCTGTCTATCACAGGCCTAGTTAAAACTTATTTCTCCGTCATCATTGAGTTTTTCTTGAATATCATAATTATATTCTTCCCTGAAATTTATTTATTTCTTCATCTACAATTCTGCCGCGGCTTATAATCAAAGCATCTTTCAATGTGTTTTCATATTTGCCCTGAATCAATTCGTCAAGGTACTTCCAAATCACTTCCGAGTTATTCCAAGTAAATGTTTTATGGAAAAGTGCTGGTGTATGATCCACAGCATAATGTAAAACTCCATCAACTATATATGTAGGGTTTTCAATTGTTGTAGGAATACTTGTTTCAATTCCACCATTACGGTCACAACTTACATCGATGAGCATTGAATTACGCTTCATGCGCTTTAAGTCGCTTCGATTAATAATGTGGTCTGTCCGCATTACATCCCACAGAACACAGTTCACGATAACATCGTATTGCTCCAATTCATCTCGAAGCAATTCTTCCATTCTACGGTCATATTGACGAACATCCGCTCCCATCATATTAAGGACTTTAATGGCTCCACGCGCCGTATTTCCACGCCCAATAACTGCCACTTTTGTTTCATACGGCATTCTCGCATAACATTGGAAAGCATGCATAATAGCCGCCTCGCCAGCGAGCTCGTTGTTACGCCAAAAAACATGTCGCCCTTTTTGGAACATTTTCTCCCAAGCAAATGCAGTCAATCCACCTTGCAATAATTTATCAGTAATATCTCTATTCTGGGTAGCATGAATCCATCCAAAAATCGTTTGATTATCAAGACCTGTTAAATAGTCAGCATCGCCAATTTTGGGATCACAAATAATGTCTTTCAAGAGGACATCTTTATGCGAAGCAATATGGCTAC
>NZ_CAJMEH010000015.1 GCF_905212365.1 uncultured Phascolarctobacterium sp. | reverse complement strand
ACTGCTGCCTCCCGTAGGAGTCTGGGCCGTGTCTCAGTCCCAATGTGGCCGTTCATCCTCTCAGACCGGCTACTGATCGTCGCCTTGGTGAGCCGTTACCCCACCAACTAGCTAATCAGACGCAGGCCCATCCTTTAGCGATAGCTTACATGTAGAGGCCATCTTTCACAATCCCTCCATGCGGAAGGACTGTCACATTCGGTATTAGCACCCCTTTCGGGATGTTGTCCCCATCTAAAGGGCAGGTTGCCTACGCGTTACTCACCCGTTCGCCACTAAGAGTGTCCAACACCGAAAACCCTCTCCGAAGATTTCGCTTTGGTGTCAGTCATGCTTGAGAGGCGTAGTAAAAATTGCTGCGCAATTTTTACCGCCTGGCGTCCGACCGAGGCATTCTCGGTGTCGGACACTCTCCGTTCGACTTGCATGTGTTAGGCATGCCGCCAGCGTTCGTCCTGAGCCAGGATCAAACTCTCCAATAAAGTTTATTGAAGAACCGATTGGCTCTTAGTTATTAAAAGAAATATTTGACTTGGTCTTGCGCTTACGCGCTCGACCCGCACATTCGCTTTTTTAGGTTTATGTTCAGTTTTCAAGGAACTTACCTGTCTAGCGATGTTGGCGTTTATTTACTGCCGTATCGCGGCGACTTGTATATAATACCACTCGTCCATCATTATGTCAACACTTTTTTCGTAACTTTTTTAACATTTTTTGCGATACGCAAGGCTGCGTTGGCAAAGAAAGTATTGAATCCGCTAAGCTTCACAGGATAAATTTTTTAACAAAATTTTTATCAAAAGCCAAAATCAAGTTGCCGTTCTAAGCTGGAATGCATTTTTCGCTCCGTAATTTTGTCGTCAGGAAGCAGCGGTGATTTTGAATCGTGTAAGCTTCTATCGGCAATTAAGAAAAACCGGCACTCAAAAGCTTCTGAAAAAAGTTTTGAGTGCCAGTTTAACTCCATCGCAGCTCGCTTTTAAAACGCAGGCTCGATAGTACCTTTATATTTATCGGCAATGAATTTTCTTACGGCCTCGGATTGATAAGCCTTAACAAACTCCTTATACTCCGGCTTATCCTTACTGCGAGCGGCGATAATCATTACAGCCAAAGGCTCGTCCTTAGGCTCTAAGAAGATATTCTGTTTCTTAACGTCCAAGCCGCCGCTCATAACATAGTTCATAGTAATAACAGCCGCATCTACGTCGGCCAAACTGCGGGGCAGCTGCGCGGCCTCCAGCTCCTTGATCTGAATATGCTTAGGATTATCGGCGATATCGTTAGGAGTAGCTTTCATGCCCAGGCCATCCTTCAATTTAATAACGCCTGCGCGCTCCAGCAGCATTAAGCCGCGGCCTCCGTTAGTCGGGTCGTTGGGGATAGCAATAATTGCGCCGTCGGGAATATCCTTAACATCATGCACCTTATCGCTGTAAATGCCCATGCGCATCAAAATAGCGTTGCCGATAGGAACCAAATCTCTCTTATTCTGCTTATTAAAATTATCCAAAAACGGCTTATGCTGATAGCTTGCCAAATCCAGCTCGCCGTCGGCCAAGGCCTTATCCGGCGGAATATAATCAGAAAACTCTACAACCTGCACCTTGAGGCCGCTTTTAGCGGCTTCCTTAGCCGCGGCTTCGACAACCTCCGCATGGGGGCCAGCTGTAGCGCCAACCTTAATAGCAGCTTCCTTTTTTGCTTCGCTGCCGCCGCAGCCTGCCGCCAGCAAAGCCGTCAGCGCCAAGGCCAATATCAATAATCTCTTTACCATCTTTATTACCTCCTTGATGATACCCTGTAAATTTAAAACCTAGTATATTACTAAGTAATCAGGATGTCAACAGAAAGTTTCATATATCCTACTATTTTAGTAGAGCTGTAAAAAATGTAACAAGTCAAAATAACTACGACAGCTAAAACCAATTATGCTTTGTTACCTGCAGTCTTATATACACAAAGAAAGCGTGCTTCCGAAAGTGCGGAAGCACGCTATAGTTTTAAAAGCAGAACAATTTTAAGCTTTTATTTACTCCCCGTCGTCCTCATGGTGAATAGCCGCTAAGGAAACTACCTTATCGTTTTCGTTCAGCGTCATCAGCTTTACGCCCTGAGTATTGCGGCCATACTGCGAAACGCTGTCCACGTCGATGCGGATAATGATGCCGCCGGAGGTAATCATCATAATCTCCTGCGCGGGATTGATTACGCGCATACCGACTACGCAGCCGGTTTTTTCCGTAATCTTAATATTGATGATGCCCTTGCCGCCGCGGGTCTGCTTGCGGTATTCGCTGACCGCCGTGCGCTTGCCCATGCCAAATTCCGTAGCCGTCAGCACCTCGTAATTTTCGTTAGGAACGCTGTCCATGGCCACAACCTCATCGCCGTAATTCAGGCTGATGCCGCGCACGCCATGAGCCGTGCGTCCCATAGGCCGCACATCCTGCTCGTCAAAACGGATAGCTACGCCGTTGCGGGTAGCCAGAATAATTTCGCTGTTGCCGTCGGTCAGCTCAACGCCAATCAAATCCTCGTTTTCATCCAGGTTGATAGCTACCAGACCGGCCTTACGGGCGCTTTCCAAATCCTTCAGATTGGTTTTCTTAACCGTGCCCTTATTGGTCGCCATAAACATAAACTGCTCGTCGGCAAATTCTTTCACCGGAATAACCGCCGTAATTTTTTCTCCCTGCTCCAAGGGCAGCAGGTTAATAATAGCGGTCCCCTTAGCCGTGCGTCCTGCTTCAGGTATTTCATAACCCTTTTGGCGATATACGCGGCCCTTATTCGTAAAGAACAAAATATTATGGTGAGTGGTGGAAAGGAAGAGATGCTCTGCGCAATCTTCTTTCTTGCCGCTGCCGCCGGTTTTGCCCACGCCGCCGCGCTTCTGGTTGCGGAAATTATCCAGCGTCTGGCGTTTAATATAACCCTGATGGCTGATAGTTACCACTATATCCTCTTCGGCAATCAAATCCTCGACGTCCATATCAGAGGAATCGCGGGAAATTTCCGTGCGGCGTTCGTCGCCGAACTTCTTTTTCATCTCCAGCAGGTCTTCTTTAATAATATTCATCACCTTGCGCTCGTCTGCCAGCACGCTTTCCAGCCAGTCGATGGTTTCCAGAACGTCCACATACTCCTCGTCGATTTTTTTACGCTCCAGGCCGGTCAAGCGCTGCAAGCGCATATCCAAAATAGCCTGGGCCTGACGCTGGCTTAAATTGAAGCCCTCCATCAAATTTACTCTGGCTATATCAGCCGTAGCGCTGTTGCGAATGGTGCTGATAACGGCGTCCAGATTATCCAGCGCAATTTTCAAGCCTTCTAAAATATGAGCGCGGTCCTTGGCTTTGCCCAGCTCGTAGCGGGTGCGTCGAGTAATAACGTCCTTTTGGTGGGCCAGATAGTATTCCAAAATTTGTTTCAAATTCAAAATACGCGGCTGACCGTTAACCAGCGCCAGCATAATAATGCCAAAGGAGCTTTGCAGAGCGGTATGCTTGTACAGCTGGTTCAAAACCACGTCGGGCACGGCGTCGCTTTTCAGCTCGATAACGATGCGGATGCCATGCTTGAGGTTGGAATAATCGTCGATATGGCTGATGCCTTCGATAGCGCCGTCCTTAGCAAGCTGAGCGATATCCTTAATCAAATTGGCCTTATTGACCTGATAGGGGATTTCGCTGACGATAATATTATGCTTGCCCTTATTAGCAGGCTCGATTACGGCCTTAGCGCGAATTTTTACCACGCCGCGGCCCGTAGTATAGGCGCTGGTAATGCCCTCCTTGCCTAAAATGCAGGCGCCGGTAGGGAAGTCAGGGCCTTTGATGGCCGTCATCAGCTGCGAAATTTCCACGTCGGGATTATCGATGAGCATCACGAGGCCGTTTACTACCTCGCATAAATTATGGGGCGGAATATTGGTCGCCATACCTACGGCGATACCGGCGCTGCCGTTAATCAGCAGGGCAGGGACCTTAGAAGGAAGTACGCTTGGCTCCTGCAAGGATTCATCATAGTTCGGCACAAAGTCCACGGTATCTTTTTCAATATCATCCAGCATAGCCTCGGCCAGCCTTGCCATGCGCACTTCTGTATAACGCATAGCTGCGGCGCTGTCGCCGTCGATACTGCCAAAATTTCCGTGTCCGTCAACCATCAGGTAACGGGTAGAAAAATCCTGAGCCAGACGCACTATAGCATCATAAACAGAGCTGTCGCCATGGGGATGATATTTACCTAAAACTTCACCGACGATACGAGCGGATTTTTTATAGGGCTTGGAAGGAGTCATGCCTGCTTCCTGCATAGCGTATAAAATACGGCGATGTACAGGCTTTAAGCCGTCGCGCACATCAGGCAGAGCGCGCTGAATAATAACGCTCATAGCGTAATCGATATAGGATTTTTGCATTTCCTCTTCGATATACACCGGCAGGACCTTACCAGTAATCGGTTCTAAAGTATCCACCTAATCACCTTTCTTTCACAAACACTTCATAAAATTAAATTCACAAAAAGATTATTTCAGTAATATCTCATAAACCTGCTTGCCTATAAGCAGAGTAGTTACCAAAAGATAAAGAGGACGCACATACGACGCTCCCTTTTTTATAGCCATACGCGATCCAAAGACAGCGCCAATCATCATGGCTAAAGCCATAATCACACCATATGACCAAATAATCGTACCGCTCACAGCAAACGACACCAACGCACCGACGCCGCTGGCAAAATTCAGCGCCTTGGCGTTGCCTGCGGCAGTTACAAAATCATAGCCTAAATATAAAAAGCCAAATATTAAAAACGAACCGGTGCCGGGGCCGAAAAAGCCGTCGTAAAAGCCGATGGCAAAGGCCATAACAAAAGCGCCCGCCAAAGCCTGTGCCCCCAGCTGCTGCACCGTTCCCGTATCGCCCCAATCCTTGCGGCGATAAGTATAGACGGCTACCAAAACCAACAGCACTACAATAATATTTTTCATCAGCTTTTCCGGCAGCAGGTAAACTACATAAGCCCCCAAAGCCGATCCTATAAAGGACAGGGGAGTTAAGGCCAGCGCCGCCTTTTTAATTTTTCCGGCACGCCAAAAAGAAATTACGCTGGTCAGCGAACCAACGGAAGCCGCAACCTTATTAGTTCCCAAAGCATAGGGGACAGGCAGCCCCAGACTGAGCAAAGCGGGAGTAGAAATAAGACCGCCACCGCCAACAGTAGAATCAATGAACGCCGAAATAAAGCCTGCCACGATTAAAAACAGGACAGTCCCTAAATCCAAAGCTCCTGCAAAATTTTCCACAAGCATCCCTCATTATAAATCAATTTATTTTCGCCAACTGATATACAGGCCGACGCTGCCCTCTAGGCATTCGCCGGTAAATGCTCCCGTCAACGGCTCGTTGCTGATAGCGTAAGGACGGGCCTGCGTTAGTAAGGCGTTGGTCAAAGGCCAGCGCACGCCGCCGATACTTACGCGGCATTCTGCGCTTAAAGGCAGCAGAGAAACGGCCTGCGCCGCTTTGTTATCCTGTAAAGATATTTCCACTTTTTCGCCGGCGTCCAGGAGCAGCAAAAATTCTTGCTCGTCCGCCAGCGCAACGCTACAGCCGCGCTCCTTTTTAAAAGCCAGCAGGGAATAGACGTTGCTGAAAAGATGGTCGAAGCGCCCGCCGAAAATTCCCGTCGCCACTACGTTGCCCGGAGGCATTTTTTTCAGCAGCAGCTGCAAATCGGTGTCGTCCTTCGCCGGAGGATGCAAAAAAATTTGCGCTCCTAAAGACTCAGCCTTGGCATATATTTCTTTAGCTGCGCTGTCGCAGTCGCCGACGAGCAAGGCGGGGGAAAGCCCGGCTTCCAAACAATATTGCGCGCCGCGGTCGGCGCAGCAAATTTTTTTTTGCCGCGCAATTTCACGCAGCCACACTTTAGCCGGAGCACGTCCTCCCGCAACGACGACGAGCAAACCGGGCGCGCCTTCGCCGCCATGTTTCACGTGAAACACCACGTTGCATTCCGGAAATTCTACAAGCGCAGCCATTATTTTTTAGCGACGGCCGCCGGTTTAATAACTATCTGGCCGTCTTCCTTCAGCACCTTCCAAGTGCAGTTGCCGTTTTTATTTTTCAGCCATTCCATGCTGATTTCCAAAAGAAAACGATTTAAGCGCTCCTGCGCTTCCTCCGGCAGCAGCAATTCCTTTTTTGCCGGAGCTTTAGCGTTTTTGATTCTGCTTGGCGTAATTTTTTCTTCGGCGTACATACCGTTTTCAAAAGTTAAATTTTCATTAAAGCCTTTCAGCATATCCGCGTCGGAAAGGCCTTTTTTTATTTTTACCATTTATCGCACCTCGTCGCGTTAAAATAGCAAACGCGCATTATAAATCAAGATTTCTTACTTTCTTGGCGTTAATTTCGATAAACTGTCGTCTGGGCTCCACCTTATCGCCCATGAGGATGGAGAAGATGCTGTCGGCCTCGGCGGCGTCCTCCAAATGCACCTGCAAAATCGTGCGTTTTTCCGGGTCCATCGTCGTTTCCCACAGCTGTCCTGGGTTCATCTCACCCAAGCCTTTGTAACGCTGCACATAAGGATTATTTTCACGGCCAACTTCGTCCAAAATCTTTTGCAGCTCCTCGTCACTGTAAGCGTAATAATGCTGCTTTTGATTTTTGCGAATCAGATACAAAGGAGGCTGTGCAATATAAACGTGGCCTTCCTTAATCAAGGGCTGCATATAGCGATAGAAGAAGGTCAACAGCAAGGTACGAATATGCGCGCCGTCCACGTCGGCATCGGTCATAATAATAATTTTGCCGTAGCGCGCTTTGTCCAAATTAAAATCGTCGCCAATACCGCAGCCGAAAGCCGTAATCATATTGCGGATTTCCTCGCTGCTCAGCACACGGTCCAAGCGCGCCTTTTCCACGTTCAAAATTTTGCCGCGCAAGGGAAGAATGGCCTGAAAATCGGAATTGCGTCCCTGCTTGGCACTGCCGCCTGCGGAATCGCCCTCGACCAAATAAATTTCAGTGTCTTCAACATTGCGGCTCTTGCAGTCGGCAAGCTTTCCTGGCAAACCGCCTAAATCCATGGCATTCTTGCGCCGCGTCAGCTCGCGCGCCTTGCGGGCAGCTACGCGGGCGCGGGCTGCCACGATGGCCTTATCGACGATTTTCTTAGCCGCGGCAGGGTTTTCCTCCATAAATTCCGCCAAAGCGTCTCCTACCAGATTATCGACGATGGGCATAACCTCGCTGTTGCCCAGCTTAATCTTCGTCTGGCTTTCAAACTGCGGGTTAGGAACCTTCAGGCTCAAAACTGCTGTCAAGCCCTCGCGCACGTCGTCGCCGCTTAAAGCGTCCTCGTTATCCTTAAGCAGCTTATTGGCACGGGCGTAATTATTTATCGTGCGGGTCAGAGCCTTACGAAAGCCGCTTAAATGAGTGCCGCCCTCCTCCGTATTGATATTATTAACATAGGTGAAGATATTCTCGTTATAGGTGTCGCAGTACTGCATAGCCACCTCAACGATGATGCTGCTCTTTTCGCCCTCCAGATAAATGGGCTTGAGATTGATTTTATCCTTGTTCTGGTCGACAAATTCCACAAATTCGATGATGCCGCCGGCAAAGTGAAAGGTTTCGCTGCGACCTTCAGGCCGTTCGTCCGTCAGCGAAATAGTAATCCCCTTGTTCAAAAACGCCAGCTCGCGGATACGCAGGCGCAAGGTATCGTAGCTGTATTCCGTTTCCGTAAAAATACTGGAATCAGGTTTGAAATGTACCGTCGTACCGGTAGTATCGCATTCGCCCTTTACATAGAGCTTTTTGGAGGTATGCCCCTGCTTGAATTCGATACCGTAGCGCTTGCCGCCGCGGCGTACTTCTACTTCCATATGCTCGCTCAATGCGTTAACGCAGGTAACGCCCACGCCGTGCAGGCCGCCGGAAACCTTATAGCCGCCGTCGCCGAATTTGCCGCCGGCGTGCAGCACCGTCATAATGACCTCGACGGCAGGCTTCTTTTCCTTTTTCATCTCATCCACCGGAATGCCGCGGCCATTGTCGATAACCGTAATGCTGTTATCCTCATGAATGATGACCTTGATATCGTTGCAGTGTCCGGCCAGGGCTTCGTCGATGCTGTTGTCCACAACCTCGTACACCAAGTGGTGCAGACCGCGGGCCGACGTACTGCCGATATACATGGCAGGTCTTTTACGCACTGCTTCCAGGCCTTCTAAAACGTGAATCTGCTCCGCGTTGTAATTACCATTGACGGCAGTAGCTTCCTCAATGTCAATATCCTTTTCCTGGGTCATGTTTACCTCCGTTAAATTTTAAAAATTAGTATAGACAGCGCCTCCGGCAAGGCCGGTTTCAGCGCGTTTTTTCAAAGTAAGGGAAGAAATGGAGGACAGATACATGGTATCGGCCGTCAGAATCAGACTGGCGTATTCCTCGCCGCCAGCCGCGTCCACTATTTTATATCTTCCGGCGTACTCCTTAACATAATCGCTGTAAATTAAAGACTGGCTGTGGCGCAGATTAAAAACGGCGATTATTTCACTGTTTTTTACCATGCAGTCGGCTCCCAAATGCAGATACATTCTGGTCCCTCCGTAAATAAGTCAATGTGTTTTCATACAGCTGGGGAGTAATCTCCTCCGGCTGCTTTCCCGTGACGAACAGTACTGCCAGCAGGCTTTCCTTTTTATCGGCGAAGCCCTGGCGCACCCGCTCGCAGTAATAGCCCTTCAGCTCGTCGCGAACGAACGTAAATAATATTTTATCACATGGACAGTATAAGCGGCAATTTTCATAGGTCAGCCACGGCTGGATACGCAGCAGCTCGACAAGCTTGTGCCGCAGCTCTTCGCGCTGCTGTCTGTCGCATACGCTGCATATTTCCAAACCCTTGAGCATTCTCGCGCCACATCGGGGGCAGACCGTATACTGCGGCGGGGGCGGAGCTTCTTCCGCCAGCCTTTGCTTTTCCTTACGGCGCAGCAGTGAGCCGCTGTGAAAATAAACCTTTTTTATTTTCAATCGGCCGCCAAGACAGGAATTTACCTTCTGCAAAAACAGGCTCTGCATCATGTACAGCTCGTTGGCCAGAACTGAATTTGCCGTACTTACATAAAGCTCCTGACCTTCGATTTTCTGAATAGAGCATTTATCTGCCAAATGCGGACCGCAGATTTCCTTCCAACGGCTCATCAGACTGTGCTGCAAATATAATTGCTTGGCCGCAGGTGCAGGCGTTATTTCCCGCGCTCTGTTGCGTCTGTCGAACAAACGCAGGCGAGGGTCGAATAAGCGCTGCATAGCCTCGTCGGCGCTGGCAAATTTATCGGCATACATTATTTTTCCTCGCTTATCACACCATTTTCAATTTTAAAATAAGCGTTGCCTGCCAAAGCAGGAATCAGCTCCCGGTCGTTAACCGTAATAAAGGTCTGTACGCGCCCGTCGATAAAACGCAGCAGCTGGGCCCGGCGGCTGTTGTCCAGCTCGCTCATTACGTCGTCTAAAAGCAACACGGGAAATTCTCCCAGCTGACGGCGCACATATTCCAGCTGGGATAGCTTTAAGGCTAAAGCGCCGCTGCGCTGCTGGCCCTGGGAGCCGAAGGAACGCAGGGACGTGCCGTTTAAAAGCAGCTGCAAATCGTCGCGGTGGGGGCCAACGCCCGTATTGCCGCGCAGAATGTCGACGCGCTGGCGCTCCGCCATACTGCGGCGGTAAAAATCTTCGCCGCAGGCCGCATCGTCCGCCGGATACAGCAGCTGGCCGTTATTGGCCTTCAACTCATAGCGCACCGCCAGCTGTTCCTTGTTGCTGGTAATTGAAGCGTAAATATCGCTGACAATACCCTCCAGCTTAGCTAAAGCAGTCAACCGTTTTTTAGTAATCCCGGCAGCCAGGCGAATAAATTCTTCGTCCCAGGGACGCAGGGCCGCGCTGCTGCCGCCCTCGTCCCGCAGCTCCTTCAGCAAACGGTTGCGCTGCAGCAGCACGCGGTTATATTTCACCAGTAAATCGTAATATACCGGGTCCGTCTGAGATATCTGCATATCGAAGAAGCGCCGCCGCAGCGCCGGTTCGCCCTTCACCAGCTGCAAATCCTCCGGCGAAAACATGACAGCGTTCAAGGCTCCGTAATGCTCCCTGGGACGCACCTTAGCGCCGTCCAGCAAAATTTCCTTTTTCCAGCGCTCCTGCTGCCGGTATTTTTTCAGCTTGACCTCGTGCCTGCCGCTATAGCTTTCGTATTCCACGCCCGCAGCCATGGCTTCCGACCCCAGACGCAGCAGCTCTTCCTCCGCCGTCGTGCGGTGGGAAAGGCCGAAGGCACTGTAGAAAATAGCCTCCAGCAGATTAGTTTTTCCTTGGGCGTTAGCGCCGTAAAAGACGTTAATCATGGACGGCAGCGAAAGCTCGCAGCTGCTGTAATTGCGAAAATTTACGGCGTATAAACGATTGATTTTCATGCTTCCACAGTAACGGTAAGCTCTATCTGATTATCCACGTTAACCACGTCGCCGGGATAAACCTTTTTGCGTTTTTCGGTAATCGTTTTGCCGTTCAGCTTAACGACGCCGTCTTCCACCATCAAAAAGGCCTGTCCGCCGGTTTCGGCCACGCCGGAAAATTTCAGCAGCTTATCCATAGTAATAAATTCGGTAGTGATAGCTACGTTTTCTTTCTGCATTTTTCGCTCCTTAGAAAACTACGCGCACGGGAGTTACGATATAAACGTAATCCGCCTCTTCCTCGCAGGTAACGCAGACCGGACTCAAAGAGGTGTTCATAGACAGCGTTACCTCGTCGCCTTCAATATTTTTAAGAATGTCCAGAATATATTTAGAGTTAAAGGCTACGTTCAGCTGGTCGCCCTCCGTGGAGCAGGCAATAACCTCGCGTCCCGTGCCTACGTCGGGACTGCTGGAGGTAATCGTCATTTCCTCTGCGTCCACGCTCATTTTGATAATGCTGTAATCACCCTCGGTGGAAAACAGCGCTACGCGCTCTACGGCTCCGGCTAATTCTTTAGCGTTAACCTCGGTCTTGACAGCGAATTTAGCGGGAATAACCCGGTTGTAATCGGGGAATTTGCCTTCAATCAAACGGGAAACGATAACCACATTGTCGATAATTACCATTATTTGATTATTGAGCAGAGAAATTTTTACCTCCTGCGGAATTTCCCCCGTTAAATTACGAGTAATTTCGTTCAGCACCTTGGCGGGAATAATCATGCTCATAGGCTCGCTTGTAGCTTGAGCGGAGGATTTAATCGCCAAACGATGGGTATTAGTGCCGACAAAGGTAATTTTTTCTTCCTTGGCTTCAACTAAAACGCCGGTAAAGAGGGGACGCGCTTCGTCGGTAGAGCAGGAGAAAATAGTTTTTTTAATCAGCTCCTTGATTTTTTCATCGGCGATTGTAATGGTTTTATTGCCGTCAAAATCGGGGAATTTAGGATAATCGTCTTCATTCATTAAGAGCAGATTAAATTCCGATTTACCGGAGCTGACCTTGATTGTTTTTTGCTCGCTGTTTTTCGTAATAGTCAGGCTTTCGCAGGGCAGCTTACGGATAAGCTCGGATAAATGCTTAGCGGAAACTACTATTTCCCCCGGTTCGGTAATATCCGCGTCGATAGTACAGGAAATAGCCATATTAAGGTCCATTGCCTGAATTGCTAATTTATCTTGGTTGGTAAAAATATGAATGCAGGAAAAAATAGGTGTGCTTGGTTTGGAAATAATGGCTCTTTGAGCAGTTTGGATAGCTTTATTCAAAGCGTTAGTGTTGCAGGTGATCAGCATTTGTTCACAGTCCTCCTTAAATATATTATTACTATAATAATTTTATAAAAGTAGTCGACGTAGTAGTAGAGCCTGTTAGTTATGTGGAAAAGACCTCTGAGCCTGATGGTACTGCGGTTTTCCACTTGTAGATAAGCCTGTGTATAAGCGGGAAATATTTTACACGGAATCTACAGGCAAAATTTCTATCAACTTTTTCTTAAAGTTATACACAGTTTTAAGCTGGGTTATCAACAGTTTTTGTGGATAACTTTTTGCTTTATTGGCGTAGGATATTAGTCATTTCTTGCAGCTCGCTTTGCAGCGCTAAATTAGTATTTTTGTTCTTGCTGATTTTTTCGTAGGCGTGAATGACAGTGGTGTGGTCGCGCCCGCCGAAAAGCTCGCCGATGCGGGGATAGGAAAGGTCTGCTAGCTCGCGGCACAGGTACATGGCTATCTGACGGGGATAGGCGATATTCTGCGTGCGCTTTTTGTTGAACAGCTCTTCCTCTTTGATATTGTAATGCTCGGCTACGACCTTGATGATGCCTTCAAAGGTGATAGTGCTGGTTTTAACGGTATTGCCCATGTCCGTGAGTACCTTTTGCGCGGTTTCGACGGTAATGGGCATATCCATAAGCGAAGAGTAGGCGATAATTTTTGTGTAAGCGCCTTCGATTTCTCTGATATTGGTAGCGATATTGGTAGCCAGCAGGGTAATGACGTCGTTGGGCATCTGAATATGGTCTGAGGCCGCTTTAGTGCGCAGAATCGCTATACGGGTTTCCAAATCCGGCGGCTGGATGTCGGCTTTCAGGCCCTGGTCAAAGCGGGAGCGCAGCCGATCTTTCAGAGTTTCAATTTCGCGGGGAGGAAGGTCGCTGGAGATGATGATTTGTTTATTGGCGTCTTTGAGAGCATTGAAGGTATGGAAAAATTCTTCCTGTGTTTGCTCCTTGCCTTTAAGAAATTGAATATCGTCGATGATTAAACAATCGATATTGCGGTATTTTTGCCGGAAGGCTTCCGTATTTTTATTTTGAATGGAGTTGATGATTTCGTTGGTGAAATTTTCGCTGGAGGTGTACAGCACCTTCATGCTGGGATTATTTTGCTTGATGCGATTGCCGATGGCATGCATTAGATGGGTTTTGCCTAAGCCTACGCCGCCGTACAGGAACAGGGGATTGTAGGCGTGGGCCGGGTTGTTGGCTACCGCCTGAGCGGCGGCGTGAGCGAAGCGGTTGGAATTGCCGATGACGAAGGTTTCAAAAACGAATTTGGGATTTAAATTGCTTTCCACTGTTTCTTGGGAGCTGGTCTTTTCGTTGAAAAGCTGCTGCTGCTGGGTCTTGGGCTGCTTTGCTTCCGGGGCCTGCTCTTGGGACGCAGGCTCTATGAGCCCGTTGTCCATGGTTTCGATGAGCAGCTTAATATTTTTACCCATAATGCCGGAAAGAATACCTTCGATGACGGAGGCGTAATTTTCCTCCAGCATATTTTTGAAAAAGGTATTTTTGACGGCTACCTTGTAATAGGAGTCGGTTACTTCCAACGGCATAATGGGCTTAATCCAAACGTCGAATATCTTTTCATTGACTGATTCCTTGAATTTTTCCTTGCATTTCACCCAGATTTCTGCTAAATCATAGGAACTCATAGGGAACATCCTTTCCTTGTTTATTTAGAAAAAATAAAAACGACAGCCTGCATGGCTCTGCCGTGAGCTGAGCAAGTGCCGAGAATTGCGTTTTAACTTCTAAATTATCCATATATATTTTAGCAGACTGTGGATAACTTCGCAAATTTCTTAACAAAATTTCTTGGAAGCGCTGTAAAATGAGCGTTTTCTACTTGACGAAATTTTTATTTTCTCATATAATATTTCAGTAATACCGTGCATTGCTCTAGGTGCGCGCTTTTTCAGGCGACGCTGGGCTGCGTTGCGGCGCTAAAACAGCTATCAATTCAGATACATAGAATTTGATAAAATTTTGCGGTGGTAAGGAGGGAATACTGAATGAAACGTACTTTTCAACCTAATAATCTCAGAAGAAAAAGAACTCATGGTTTCAGAGAAAGAATGAAAACTTTGGGCGGTCGTCAAGTTCTCAAAAGAAGACGTGCTAGAGGCAGAAAGAAATTGTCTGCATAACATTATAAAATAGGCCGCGCAAGTGGCCTATTTTTTCCATGCGGGCAGGTGCGCATTTAATGCAGAAGAAAAAGTATACGTTAAAAAAAATCAACAGACTGAAATCCAAGAAAAGTTATCAATGCGTTTATGGCAAGGGACGTACCGTAGTTGACGGTATGTCGGTCTTTTATATTCTTGCGGATCAGGGCGACGATCTGAAAATCGGCCTTGCCGTAGGCAAAAAATTAGGCTGCGCCGTGGTACGCAACAGAATTAAGCGAAGGATGCGGGAGGCTTTCCGTATGCATCGCGCAGAGCTTAAAAAAGGGTATCATATAGTTTGGGTGGCCCGTCGCAAGCTGACGAAGGCCGATTATAAGACTTTTGAACGTGTTTTTTTAAGACTGGCAAAAAGAGCAGCGCTGCTGCAGGAATAAGGATAGAAGGCTATGAGTAGGATATTGATTTTAGGTATAAGATTTTATCAGCTCTTTATTTCGCCTCTGTTTCCGCCGACGTGCAGGTTTTATCCCACCTGTTCCGCCTACGCTATCGAGGCGATACAAAAAAAGGGGCCTGTCAGGGGCTTATGGCTGGCACTGAAGCGCATTGCCAAATGCCATCCTTATCATCCCGGCGGTTATGATCCTGTTAAATAATATCTAAAAATAAACTAACGCTTTATTTTCGAGGAGTGATATTTTGGATTTTCTCAGCAATATAGTCCAGCAGGTAATTACTATACTCTATAATTTGACCAGCAGCATGGGAATGCCCAGCTACGGTCTGGCTATTGTGCTTATGACTATTATCGTCAAGCTGATTTTGTATCCGCTTTCCAAAAAGCAGATTGAATCCACCAAAGCTATGATGGAGCTGCAGCCGAAGATGAAGGCGATTCAGGAAAAATACAAAGACGATAAGCAGCGCCTGAATATGGAATTGGCTAATCTTTATAAAAGCGAGGGCGTAAACCCCCTGGCAGGCTGCCTGCCTCTTTTGATTCAAATGCCGATTATGATCGGTATCTTCTACGGTATCCGTGATTTCCATTATGCTGGCTCCGCGGCCTTTTTGTGGATGGAAAACATTTCCAACCCCGACCCCACTTATATTTTACCGGTATTGTCCGCGCTGACGACTTTTATTTCGTCCAAGCAGACCATGCCTGATACTGGCAATCCGCAAAATAAGATTATGCTCTACTTTATGCCTTTGTTTATTGGTTACATCAGCTTATCCTTCCCGGCAGGCCTGGTGCTGTATTGGGTAGTAATGAATATTATGCAGATTGCTCAACAGACCATGATGAACAAGGCTGCCGGCAAGTAACCAAATCAAAAGGAGTGAAAGAGAGATGGCTTTTGTTGAAAAAACTGGCAAGAGCGTAGAGGACGCTGTTGCCGAGGCTTTAAAGGAATTAAACGTCACCGCCGAACAAGCCGATGTAGAAATTATTGAAGAGGGTAAAAAGGGCTTTTTCGGTTTTGGCCGCAAGGACGCCAAGGTGCGCGTAAGCGTGAAGGAGCAGGCAGTTCCTGCGCCGCAGGCTCCGGAAAAAACCGTGGGCGAGGCTACGGCCGAGGCTGTCAAGGCCGTTAAGGAAGCAGCCGCTATCGCTGTGAATACGGTATCGAAAAAGGCCGACAGCGTGAAAACGGAAGCGGTCAGCGCCGCCGACGAATTTACGAAAAAGGCAGCAGCCGCTAAGGAGCAGGCTGTGGATTCGGCTATTTCCGCTTTGGAATCCTTAAAAAGTGAGCGTCCGGTCCGCGAGCCCCGCAGATATGCGGTGAACGACGAGGCTGTCAATGCCGCCAAGGAATTTTTGCAGAAGGTCTTCAATGCTATGAAGATCGACGTGGTAATGGAAAAATTCATCAATAAGAACGACGGCAGCGTTACCTTTAAGCTGCACGGCGACGATATGGGCATTTTGATCGGCAAGCATGGACAGACTTTGGACAGCTTGCAGTATCTGACTAATCTGGTGGCTAATAAAAACAGCAGCGAGCGCGTGCGCGTAATCATCGACGTGGAGGATTACCGCGACCGCCGCGTAGAAACCCTGAGCCGTTTGGCAGTGCGCCTGGCAGATAAGGTTAAACGCACCGGCGAGCGCGTAGCGCTGGAGCCGATGAATCCCCATGAGCGTAAGATCATCCACATGGCCCTGCAGGGCGATCGCCGGGTTACGACCCTTAGCGAGGGCGACGATCCTTATCGCCATGTAGTAATCGAATTGAAAAAATAAAGATTTTATAACCCAGTAAGCTTTTACTGGGTTATATTTTATACTGCGGCATTTATAGCGAAGGGAGGGCAAGCAAATGGCAGAGGAAACTATCAGCGCGGTCATTACGGCTTTAGGCGAGGGAGCCGTGGGCATTGTGCGCGTCAGCGGCCCGCAGGCTCTGGCAGTGGGCGAGCGCTTGTTTAAAGCGGCGAGCGGCAGGCCCTTGGCCGACTATCCCGTTAATACTTTGGTTTACGGTCACGTTTACGACTGCGACGGCAGTCTGGTGGACGAGGTTTTAGCCGTATATATGCGCGGGCCTCGTTCCTACACGGCGGAGGACGTAGTGGAAATTCAGTGCCACGGCGGTCTGCAATCCTTGCAAAAAATTTTGGCGCTGACTTATGCAGCAGGAGCGCGGCCTGCGGAGCCCGGCGAATTTACTAAGCGCGCTTTTTTAAACGGGCGTATAGATTTGACGCAGGCGGAAGCGGTCATGGATATTATCCGTTCCCGCAGCGAGACCGGCTTAAAGCTGGCGGCCCGGCAGCAGCAGGGCCAGCTGGCGCGTGCTTTGCGGGAGCTGCGCCGGAATTTGCTAGATGTGGTGGTAAATTTAGAGGCGGTTATCGATTATCCCGAAGAGGATATCGAGGATGTGACCTACGGCAGAGTGCAGGAGAGCATCGGCGCTTGCAGTGCAAGAATCGCTAAGCTTTTGGCTAACGCGCATACGGGCAAGATTTTACGCGAGGGCCTGCGCACGGCCATCGTCGGGCGTCCTAATGTGGGCAAGTCCAGCCTGCTGAACGCTTTATTGCAGGAGGACAGGGCTATCGTTTCTCAGTATGCCGGTACGACCCGCGACGTTATCGAGGAGCAGCTGCTGCTGGACGGCGTGCCGCTGGTGCTGGCGGATACGGCGGGCATTCGCAGCACGGAGGATTTTGTCGAAAAAATCGGCGTGGAAAAAAGCCGCAGGCTTTTGCAGGAGGCGGAGCTGATCGTTTGCGTTATCGACGGCAGCGAGGGGTTGACCGAGGAGGACGAAAGCATTTTGCGGGCGGCCGCCGGTAAGCCCTGCGTGATTATCGTCAATAAAAGCGATTTAGCTTTACAGGTTGATTTAGAAGCCTTGCGTAGGCGCTTCGGCGGCGACAGGGTGATGACCTTATCCGCCAAAACCTTGAGCGGCGTGGAGGATTTCAGCGTTTGGCTGAAAAATTACGTTTACGGCAGTGAGGGAACCTTGGGCGACGGCGCTTATGTGCAGAACGCGCGGCAGGAAAATCTTTTGCGGCGAGCGCTGCAATCTTTGGAAGATGCGGGCAGAGCTGTCGCAGACGCGCTACCTTACGACTGCATTGAAATCGACGTGCGCACGGCCATCGATTTGCTGGGCGAAATTACCGGCGACACCGTGCAGGACGAGATTATCAACGAAATTTTTTCCCGCTTCTGCATTGGCAAGTGAAAAAATTTATGATATATATTCGCAATTATTTATCACTCGTTCAGCGCAAATTTTACGCTCATTGCGAGCGGAACCATCACGAAGCTGCGGTAAAATTTGGCAGCAAAAAATTTTACTCTTCGTACCCTTGCTTCTATGGTTCCATGCACTCATTCGCTAAATTTGCTATTTCACTCCGTGATATAATAATTGCTTCTTAAAAATTTTTTCTATGATATTTTTGAAAGAGATTATTGAAAATGAGTTATGTTACAGATAAATTTGATGTGATTGTAGTCGGTGCGGGACATGCCGGCGTAGAGGCAGCTCTGGCGGCGGCGCGCTTGGGCGGCAAAACGCTGCTGGCCACCTTGTCCTTGGACAACGTGGCTTTAATGCCCTGCAATCCGTCCATTGGCGGCCCGGCTAAAGGCCATTTGGTGCGGGAGCTGGACGCTTTAGGCGGGCAAATGGGCATCAGCGCCGATTTGGCCTGCATTCAGATGCGCTTGCTGAACACGGGCAAGGGTTACGCCGTACACGCGCTGCGCGGACAGGAGGATAAGCCCTACTACCATACGCTGATGAAAAAAATTGTCGAAGAGCAGGAGGGCTTGGAGCTGAAGCAGCTGATGATCGATAAGCTGCTGGTGGAAAACGGTCAGGTCGTAGGCGTGGAAGCCGAAACCGGTGAAGTTTTTGAAGCTCCCTGCGTTATTCTGGCTACCGGAACTTATTTGCGCGGCCGTATCGTTTACGGTCAGGTGAATTACGAGTGCGGGCCCAACGGACTGCGCAGCGCGCAAAAGCTGTCCGCGTCTTTGGTGGAGCACGGCGTGGAGCTAATGCGCTTTAAAACCGGTACGCCTGCCCGTATCGACGCCCGCAGTCTTGACTACAGCAAAATGGAGCCCCAGTATGGCGATGAAGAGGTACGCAATTTTTCTTTTATCAGCGATATTCAGACTAGAGAGCAGGTGCCCTGCTATCTGACCTATACTAACGAAAAGACCCATAAAATCATTCGCGATAATCTGCATCTTTCCGGCATGTTCAACGGCATGATTGAAGGCGTGGGCCCGCGCTACTGCCCGTCTATCGAATCGAAAATCGTGCGCTTTGCTAATAAGGAGCGGCACCAGCTGTTTATCGAACCGGAGGGACGCAGCACTAACGAAATGTATGTGCAGGGGATGAGTTCGTCCTTGCCTGCTCACGTGCAGCTGCAATTTATGCAGACCATTCCCGGACTGGAGCATTGCAAAATGATGCGCGCCGGTTATGCCATAGATTATGATTGCCTTGATCCCCTGCAGCTGAAACCATCGCTGGAGCATAAGGCTATCGGCGGCTTGTTCAGCGCCGGACAGTCTAACGGCACCAGCGGCTACGAGGAGGCTGCGGCCCAGGGCTTGATGGCAGGCATCAACGCTATGATGAAGCTGAAGGGCAAGGAGCCCTTGGTGCTGCGGCGCGACGAGGCTTATATCGGCGTGCTGATCGACGATTTAGTTACTAAGGGAACGAACGAGCCCTACCGCATGATGACTTCGCGGGCCGAATACCGCTTGCTGCTGCGACAGGATAACGCCGATCTGCGCCTGACGGAAAAGGGCCGCGAGCTGGGGCTGGTGGATGACCATCGCTATGCGCGCTTTACGGAAAAACGCACAGCCTTGGAGCGCATCATCAGCCAGCTGGGCAAGCAGAATATTGCTCCCAGCGAGGAAAATAACGCTAAGCTTTTGGCTATGGGAACGGCTCCTATCCGCAGCGGCAGCAGTTTGCTGGATTTGCTGCGCCGCAAGGAAATTACCTACGCTAAGCTGCAAGCAGCCTTCGAGCTGCCGCAGCTGGAGCCGCAGGTAGCCGAGCAGGCGGAAATTTTTGCCAAGTACGAGGGCTACATCACCAAACAGCGGCAGGAAGTGGAACGCTTTATGAAGCTGGAAAACAAACGGCTGCCGGAGGATATCGATTATCATGGCATCAAAGAGCTTTCCAGCGAGGCGGCGGAAAAGCTGGATAAGGTGCGCCCTGCCAATATCGGACAGGCCTCGCGCATCAGCGGCGTATCCCCGGCGGACGTCAGCGTGCTGATGATAGCTTTGGAGCTGCGGCGCAGAAGGGAGCATGAGCAATGACCTTGACTTTTGAAGAAATTTTGGCGGCTCGCGGCGCCGAAGCTGGGCTGAGTTTTACGCCGCGGCAGCTGGAACAGTTCGGCAAATATTACGCGCTGCTGGTGGAAACCAATAAGGTGATGAACCTGACGGCGATTACCGAGCCGGAGGAAGTGGCCGTTAAGCATATGATAGACAGTTTGCTGGCCTGGGAGGCAGGCATGGAAGGCAAACTTTTGGCCGACGTAGGCACGGGCGCAGGCTTTCCCGGAGTGCCGCTGAAAATTTACTGCCCCAATCTTAAGGTCGTGCTGATAGATTCCTTGGGCAAGCGATTGAAATTTTTGCAGCAGGTTATCGGCGCGCTGGAGCTGAAAGATATTTGCTGCGAGCATTTGCGGGCGGAGGACGCGGGACGCAATCCAAAGCACCGCGAAAAATACGATTTCGTAACTGCCAGAGCCGTGGCGCGTTTAAGCGTGCTGTCGGAGTATTGCCTGCCGCTGGTGAAAAAGGGCGGGCAGTTTATCGCCCTCAAGGGCAGCAAGTACGCGGACGAAATTGCCGAAGGCAGCGAAGCCGTAAAAATTTTGGGCGGAAAAATTATCAGCGCTGAGCCTGTAAAATTACCCGGTCTTGACGACGGACGTGCTATAATAAAGATAAGCAAAATTAAAACTACTCCGGCTCAGTATCCGCGTAAGGCGGGGACGCCGGAAAAGCAGCCCTTAGGCAGCAGATAGGGGGAAAAGAATGTTAGTCGACGATGGATTTTCTGTATTAGATACTGATTGCGGAATTATTGGCGACCGTCAGGCCGTTAATGAGGTCAAGGTTGTGAAGGTACCTATCGAGCAGATTTTTCCCAATCCTTACCAGCCGCGCAAAACCTTTGACGAAGAGGCGCTGGCAGATTTGTCCGCGTCCATTGCGCAGTACGGAGTATTGCAGCCCCTGCTGGTGGCTCCTGCCGAAAACGGGCGTTATCTTTTGATAGCCGGCGAGCGCCGTCTGCGCGCCAGCAGAATGGCCGAGCTGACCGAGGTGCCGGTAATTATCAGCGAATACACCTCTCAGCAGATTGCCGAGATTGCGCTTATCGAAAATTTACAGCGCGAGGATTTGCATTATCTGGAGGAAGCAGAAGGCTACGAGCAGCTGATGGAGCAGTTTCACCTGACGCAGGAGGCTATGGCTGCCAGAGTGGGCAAGAAGCAGTCCACCATTGCCAATAAGTTGCGCTTGCTGCGTTTGTCCCAGCAGGTGCGCAAGGTGCTGGTAGAGGCGGAACTCAGCGAGCGTCATGCCCGCGCTTTATTAAAGCTGGAGGACGACGTTAAGCGTTTGGAGGCGTTGGAGATTATTATCGCCCGTCGCTATAACGTGCGCCAGACGGAAGAATATATCGATAAGCTGCTCAGCGATAAGCAGCAGGAAAAGAAAAAGCGCTTGGTAATTGTCAACGACGTGCGCATTTATCTCAACAGCATTAAGCAGGTGGTCAACGCCATTAAGGACGTGGGTATTCCCGTAAATATGGAGCAGACCATCGACGGCGACGAGGTGGTCGTAAGCCTGCGTATTAAAAATCAAAAGAAGCCCAAGGGAGGCAACAGCAAGCCGCTGTTTTAAATTTAAAACACAGCTGTAAAAAGCGAAACGCAAGGCGATGTTTCACGTGAAACATCGCCTTAATTTTTTACGCGCCAGTTGGCAGCTGTCTTAGCAAATTATAAATTAGCGCAGCGTAATGCAGTGCATTATGCTTTTGCTTGTGACGGGAAAAATTCAAAAGTATGCCGAGAAATTTTTCGCTGCTTGATTGGGCTTTGCTGAAAAATCTTTGCCGTGCATAGATTATTTACATACGGAACTTCGTTGTTTTTAGCGTAAGCCTTTGTTAGAATAGTGTTAACAGAGCTTGGTGTAATAAGTATAATAAGAGGGAGAAGCTTTTGCGTAAATTGTAATTATTATGTCGGAGGCGGCAAGCGATATGAAATTTGAAATTATTAAGATAAAAGAGGAAGTACCTGCTTTTTCCGGGACTATGGAAAAAATAATGGAGGGCGATTTGACCGATAAAATTCTATACAGCCCTTTGTACAGCGGTGGGCAATCGCCGATTCCTAAGGTTCAGGCTATTATGGATATTGCAATTGGCTTAAAGGCAGTGGAATATTTTATCAGGACGGGAGAAATTTATCCAGGCATTGAATGGCTGCATATATTTTAGAAAAAGCAGTTAAAGAGTAGGATACAGAAGGTGAAACAGATGCAGAATATTAAGGAATGGCTGGGAAATTTTGCCGCGATGAGTATGCGGATTTTATCGTAGAGCCGAGAAAATATTCTGCAAAAATTATTTCCCAGGAAATGGAAGCTTACGCGCCCTTATTAACGCAGCCGGTGGGCGAAGCTTTAGTACAGCTTTACGCCAGCGACCCGCAAACGGGCGCGCGTTTGGTGCGCAGGCAGGAGTGCAGCCTGGCGGATTTTGTAGCCGACGCTTATAAAACTGTTTTGGATTGCGACATGGCCTTGGTCAACGGCGGCAGCGTGCGGCGGTTATTTTAATTGCCGCACTGAAAATTTTATCTGCCATTGCCGCGCAAAGTATGTTAAAATATAATAGACACTTTATGACTAGAGGTGAAGCGAATTGGTAAAGGTAATTGCTATAGCCAACCAAAAGGGCGGCGTAGGCAAGACGACTACGGCGGTGAACCTGGCCGCGTGCTTGGCGTCCTTGGGCCGCCGGGTGCTTTTAATCGACAGCGATCCGCAGGGCAATGCTACCAGCGGCTTTGGCTTTGATAAACGGGATATTAAGCAATGTATTTATGACGCTATTATCAACGACGTGCCGATGCAGGAGGTTATCAAGCATACAGCCTACGACCGTCTGGATATCGTTCCGGCAACTATTCAGCTGGCGGGCGCGGAAATCGAGCTGGTGTCCCTGATGAACCGCGAGGGCCGGTTAAAGAATTCTTTGGAGCGGGTGAAGCATAATTACGATTATGTGATTATCGACTGTCCGCCTTCTTTGGGGCTTTTGACTATTAACGGACTGACGGCGGCCAGCAGCGTTATGATTCCCATTCAGTGTGAATTTTACGCGCTGGAAGGCGTGACGATGCTCATGAATACAATTCAGCTGGTACAGCGCAATTTGAATCCGGCCTTAAAGCTGGAGGGCGTGTTGATGACTATGTACGACAGCCGCACGAATTTGTCGCAGGAAGTAGTGGAAGAGGTGCAGAAATATTTCCAGAGCAAGATGTACAGCACCATTATTCCCCGCAATGTGCGTTTGAGCGAAGCGCCCAGCCATGGGCAGCCCGTTATCGATTATGACGCTAAGTCCAAGGGCGCGCAGGTGTATATGGATTTGGCCCATGAGGTTTTAGAGGACGAATAAGACTGTCGAGGTGAAAGCAGATGAGTAAGAAGGGCGGTCTGGGCAAGGGTCTGGGCGCTATTTTCGGTGAAAATAACGCGCCGCCGGTCGCTTCCGCGCCTGCGGAAACAGGCGAAGGCGCCGCACAGGAGGCCGCCGTAAGCGAAATTACGGCTAATCCTTATCAGCCAAGGCGTATTTTTAATGAAGAAAAATTGCAGGAGCTGGCCGCTTCCATTAAAGAATTCGGCGTGGTGCAGCCCTTGGTTGTGCGCAGGAAAAAGCAGGGCTACGAGCTGGTAGCAGGCGAGCGCCGTTTGCGCGCCGCGCAGCTGGCCGGATTGACAACGGTGCCCGTTATCGTCAAAGAATACGACGACGCGAAGATGATGGAAATTGCGCTGATTGAAAATATTCAGCGCCATGACCTGAACCCGATTGAAGAAGCCCAGGGCCTGCGCCGTTTGATGAGCGAATTTAAGCTGACCCAGGAGCAGGCGGCGGAAAAGGTGGGGCGCAGCCGCGTGGCGGTGACAAATATTCTGCGCCTGCTGAATCTGCCCGACGCTATTCAGGAGCATATTATTCAAGGCACGCTGAACATGGGTCAGGCCAAGCAGCTTTTGGGACTGCCGCAGAAGGAGCAGCAGCTGCAGGTAGCGCGTGCCATTATCAGCGAAGGCTGGAGTTCGCGCACTACGGAAAAGGTTGTGCAGCTATTAAAGGAAGGCAAGCAGCTGAAGGCCGTGCGTGAAATTATTGAAGCTGTCGTTAAGCCTGTAAAGGAAGAAAAGGCCAAACGCCAGCTGTCGGAGAACGACGTTTTCTGCCGCGATTTTGAGCTGCGCCTGGTGGAGCTTTTGGGAACGAAGGTTAAGGTCCTGCCCAAGCCGGAGGAGGAAGGCCGTCAGGGCGGCACGATTCAGATTGAATATTATTCCGCTGAAGATTTGCAGCGCATTTACGAGGTTTTGCAGCAGGGAAATGAAGAGCCCGCGTCCGCACCGCCGCGGCGGCTGCACGTTTAAAATATCGGGAACAAGTGAGGGAGAAGAATGCCTGGCTTAGGAACTATGGCGAATTGCTTGGCCATTATGGCGGGCGCGCTGCTGGGCGTTGTTTTTAAACGCGGTCTGCCGGATAAATGGCAGCAGACCATGATGAGCAGCATCGCTTTGTGCATCGTAATTATCGGCGTGCAGATGGCGCTGAAAACCAATAATATAGTCATTGTCATTTTTAGCCTGGTGTTGGGCTCAGTTTTAGGCGAGCTTGTGGATATAGAAGCGTGGATGACGCGGCTGGGAGAAAAGATGGGCGACAGGCTGGGCGGTGGTGACGCGACGGCTGCGGCCCGTATTGCCGAAGGCTTTGTCAGCGCTTCTATTCTCTTTTGCAGCGGCGCTATGGCAATCTTGGGCAGCATTCAGGACGGTCTTGTTGCCGATCATACGACGCTTTTCGCCAAGGCTACGCTGGACGGTTTGATTTCGTTGATTTTGAGCGCTAACATGGGCATCGGCGTGCTGCTGTCGGCTGCGAGCGTAGGGCTTTACCAAGGGGCTATTACCTTATTGGCGGGCGTAGTGGGGCCGCTGATTACCGAAGCGATGCTGCTGGAAATTACGGCGGCAGGCGGCGTTATGATTATGGCTATCGGCACTAATATGCTGCATATTACTAAAATCAGAATCGGCAATATGCTGCCGGGAATGGTGTTTGCGGCAGCGTTGACAAAGATTTTTTTGTAGAGAGGCGAATAAATGGAAGAAATAAATTTGTTATTCAGTGATAATTTAGCTGCCATCATTGCGGTATTGGTGATAGCGCTTATTATTTTGAGCGTTTGGCTGTGCAGGATAAGGAGCAGGCTGAGCGCCTTGCAGGCCAAGTACGATTTCTTTACCCAGGGTAAGGAAGCAAATATCGATACGGTGCTGACGGATACCTTAAACGAGCTGCATAGGACGCGGCAGGAGCTGCAGGATTTGCAGAGCAGGCACGGCAAGCTGCACGAGCAGGTGCAGGGCTGCCTGCAAACTGTCAAGCTGACGCGCTACGACGCCTTTGACGCTATGGGCGGCGAAATGAGCTATTCTATTCTGCTGGCCGACGCTAAAAAGAACGGCGTTATCTTGACCAGCATTTATGGACGCGACGAGAGCCGCTGCTACGCTAAAAATGTGCAGGGCGGCAAATCCGCTTATCCGCTGGCCGAGGAAGAAAAGAATTTATTGTAAAAAAATAGGCGCTGCCGCGCGGAAGTAAATTAATTTCCGCTTAGGCAGAGCCTCTTTTGATTTTGTTTTCAGCCTTCAAAAAGCTTGAGCAGAATGAACATGGATTCACCAAAGGTCAGATAGCGAAACCAGCTGCGCGGGTAGACGAAGCCGTGGCTGTCAGTGATAAAGGTGCCGCTGATGCGCAGATGAATGGCAAAGGATTCCATAGCGGCGATGACCAGCAGCAGAAAGCCCGGCGTCCAGGTAGCCTCATGCAGCATCAGCCAGATGCAGTACAGCAGAAACAGCACGTCGCAAAGAAAATACATAATAAAGACGGAGGCGCTGCCGTCAACGATGACGATTTGCTTGCGCCCGGGATGAGCGCGGCGCTGCTCCAGCAGTTTAGCAAAATTTTGCAAGAAATAAGCGATTCTGTGAGCGTTGATGAAATGAAACATGCGCACGCAGATAAAAAATAAAGGAACGAAATTCATAGATTTACCTCGTAATCGTAATCCTGTTTATTATACACTATCCGTCGCCGTTCCGCTAGTAGTAAACGCATCTCTTTTAGTTTGTTTAGAAAAGACTAAATTCCATAAAATGCGCACATAATTTTTGAAAGCATAAAAAATGTATCAATTTTTTTGTATTATCTGCAAGTATACAGAAAACATGAAAAATATCGTTGACAAAAGTGTGGCCTTATGGCTATAATGAGTACCATAAGTTATCAGGATAAGAGATCGGTCTTATTCCATTCCTGATGATTTGCGTAAAATAAGGGAAAGAGGGAGAAACTAAAATGAAAAAATGGAAAAAATTAGCCAGCGCAGCATTGGCTGCCATGGTATTCGCCTCCGTTCTGAGCGGCTGCGGCGGAGATTCTAAGAAAGCTGCCGACAGCGGAGACACTATTAAGGTTGGCGCATCTTTTGAATTGACCGGCAATGTCGCTAACTATGGTAAATCTATTTTATCCGGCTTGAAAATGGCAACCGACGAGGTCAACAAAAACGGCGGCGTGAACGGCAAAAAGCTGACTGTTATTGAAAGCGATAACAAATCCGAGCCTTCCGAATCCGGCAACTCCATTACCAAATTGGTAACTCAGGATAAGGTTGTTGCCGTTGTCGGCCCCGCTACCAGCGGCTGCGTAGCTGCCGGCGCTCCTATTACCACCGCTAACAAAATTCCGCACATCGCTCCGGCTGCAACTGCGCCCGGCATCACTGTAGAAAACGGCAAGGTTAAGGAATTTATGTTCCGCGCTTGCTTCATCGACCCGTTCCAGGGTCAGGTAATGGCAGTATTTGCCGACCAAACTCTGAAAGTTAAAAATGTAGCTATCCTGTACGATTCCTCCAGCGATTATTCCAAAGGTCTGGCAGAAGTATTCCAAAAAACCTTGGAAGGCAAAGGCGGCAAGATCGTAGCTAAGGAAGCCTTCCTGGCAAAGGATATGGACTTCAAATCTTCTTTGACCAAGCTGAAAGCTTCTAACCCGGAAGCAATTTACGTTCCCGGTTATTATGAAGAAGTTTCCAAGATTATTAAACAAGCCCGCGAGATTGGCATTAACGTTCCGCTGCTGGGCTGCGATGGTTGGGAAAGCCCCAAACTGGCAGAAATCGCCGGTAAGGACGCTTTGCAGGGCTGCTATTATGTAAGCGCCTTCTCCGCTCAGGACCAGGATCCTTCCGTACAAAGCTTCATTAAGGCTTACAAAGAAAAATATCAAAAAGATCCTGATATTTTCGCAATGCAGGGCTACAATGCAGGCTTAGTTCTGGTAGACGCTCTGAAACGCGCAGGCACTACCGACGGCGTTAAACTGTCTAAGGCTATTGCCGAAACCAAGGACCTGCCGGTTGCCAGCGGCAAGCTGACCTTCGACGAAAACCACAACCCGGTTATGCCCGCGCTGATCATCAGCCTGGAAGGCGGCACTCCGTCCCTGAAGGAAAAGATCAGCCTGTAAAAACGGCTTAAATCTTCTGCAATTAAATATTAGTAAATTCGGCGTTCCTTATCCACGGTTTATTTATTAAGTTAAAAAGGGTCCGCTTACTTCCAACTGCGGTTCCCGATATATATAATTTTTTTGAGGGGGAATAAACCATGAAAAGAGTAACCAAATTATTATCTGTGCTGGCAGCAGGCGCTATCTTTATGGGCGCGTTGACTGGCTGCGGCGGCTCCAAGGAGTCTGCGGGCGGAGATACCATTAAGATCGGCGGCTTGCTGGAAATGACCGGCGGCAGCGCTTCCTTTGGTATTTCTTCTAAAAATGGCATCGACCTGGCACTGAAAAAAATTAACGAGAAAGGCGTACTGGGCGGCAAAAAATTGTCTTTGACTGTAGCCGATACCAAATCCGAAGCTTCTGAAGCTACCAACGGTATGCAAAAGCTGATTTCTCAGGACAAGGTTGTAGCGGTCATCGGCCCCAACCAATCCTCTGCCGTAATTGCGGCCGGAGCTATCAATAACGGCTCCAAGGTTCCGGCTATTACGCCCATGGGCACCAACCCGGACGTAACCGTCGACCCGAAAACGCAAAAAACCAGAGAATACAGCTTCCGTACCTGCTTTATCGACCCGTTCCAGGGCACGGTAATGGCCAACTTTGCTTCTAAAGAATTAAAGGTGCAAAAGGCCGCTATCCTCATCGATAACACCAGCGACTATGCGAAAGGTCTGGCACAGTTCTTCAAAGAGAATTTCGTTAAAAACGGCGGCGCTGTAGTTGCCGAAGAAGCTTATCTGCAAAAAGATACCGACTTCAAAGCAACTCTGACCAAGATTAAAGCAGCCGCTCCTGACTTTATCTATATCCCCGGTTACTATCAAGAGGTTGGCCTGATTGTTAAACAAGCCCGTGAAATGGGCATCACCGTTCCTATGGCAGGCGGCGACGGCTGGGACAGCTCCAAGCTTCCGGAAATTGCCGGCAAAGCAGCTCTGGACAACACATTCTTCTCCAGCCTGTACTCTCCTGACGACGTATCCGATCTGAACAAAGAGTTCGTTGCTGAATATCAAAAAGCTTACAACGCAAAACCGGACGTATTTGCCGCTCTGGCTTATGATTCCGCTCTGCTGGTAGCAAAAGCTATCGAAGACGCAAAATCTACCGAGCCCGCTAAAATCGGCGCCGCTTTGGCTAAGATTTCCGGCTTCAAGGGCGTATCCGGCGAAGTAACCTTCAACGAACAGCACAACCCGATCAAGAGTGCAGTCATCATCGAGCACAAGGACGGCGTGCAAACCTTTAAAACTAAAGTTAATCCCTGATAAGTAACACAAGTAGTCTTTACTAAAATCAACTCAACGAGGCTGTTGTTTTGTGTAACAACAGCCTCTTATTTTCAAGATCAGAATTTTATCCGTTTGCATTTAGCAAAAATCTTTAGGGAGGTAAATTATGGAGACCTTATTGCATCAGTTTTTCCAGCAGCTGATCAACGGTATATCCTTAGGCAGCATCTACGCGCTGATAGCTTTGGGCTATACTATGATCTACGGCATCATCAAGCTGATCAACTTCGCTCATGGCGATATCTATATGCTGGGCGCATACTTTGGTTTCTTTGCCACGACTCAATTGGGTATGCCCTTCATCCCGGCAATTATTTTTTCCATGGCCTGCGCCGCCGTGACCGGCATTATTATTGAACGCATTGCCTACCGGCCTATGCGCAACGCGCCGCGTATCGCTATTTTGATTACCGCTATCGGCGTGTCCTTCTTCCTGGAGTACAGCATGATTTTGCTGGTATCCCCGCAGCCCCGCACGTTCCCGGCTGTGTTCAGCGCTACCGTTTATAATTTAGGACCCTTGGTTGCCAACAGCCAACAGCTGGTAATCCTGCTGAGCGCCATTATCCTGATGGCGGTGCTCACTTACATTGTAAATAAGACCAAAGCCGGCAAGGCTATGCGCGCCGTTTCCTTCGACGCCGACGCAGCCAGGCTGATGGGTATCAATATCGACCGTGTAATTTCTACTACCTTCGCTCTGGGCAGCGCTTTGGCGGCTGCCGGCGGCGTACTGGTAGGCGTGTACTATAACTCCATCGACCCGCTGATGGGCATGATGCCAGGTCTGAAAGCCTTTGTTGCTGCGGTTCTTGGCGGTATCGGCATTATTCCTGGCGCTATGATCGGCGGCATCATTCTCGGCGTTGTGGAGGCTATGGTCAGCGGTTTTATTTCTTCTACCTTCCGCGACGCAGCGGCCTTTGGTATTTTGATTTTGATTCTGCTCTATAAGCCATCCGGCTTATTAGGCAAGAAGATGCGTGAGAAAGTGTGAGGTGCTTATTATGAATCCGATCAGAAAATTTGATTTAAAAGCCCTTGTCGCTGGCATCGTTGTCTTTGGCGTAATTCAAGGTCTGATCATGGGCGAAATCATCGGCCCCTTCTGGGAGCTGAACATCATCCTGATCTGCATTAATATTATTCTGGCCGTCAGCCTGAACCTGATCAACGGTTACACCGGACAGTTTTCCATCGGCCACGCCGGTTTTATGGCGGTCGGCGCTTATACCAGCGCCATTATGACCGTTAAGCTGGGCTTCCCCTTTGAGCTTGGCCTGATTGTTGCTACTATCTCCGCCGGTGTGCTGGGCTTCTTAATCGGCTTGCCGACGCTGCGTCTGGATGGCGACTATCTGGCCATCGCCACCCTGGGCTTAGGTGAAATCATCCGCATCTGCATTCTCAATATCGATTATGTGGGCGGCGCTTCCGGTTTGATGGGCATTCCCCGTATGACCACCTTTACCTATACCTTCTGGATTATGATGGCCATCATCTTCTTCATTAAGAACTTTAAAAACTCCGCGCATGGCCGCTGCTGCCTGGCGATTCGTGAAAACGAAATCGCTGCCGACACCATGGGCATCAACACTACGAAATATAAAGTAATGGCCTTCACCTTGGGCGCTTCCTTCGCCGGTACGGCGGGCGCGCTGTTCAGCCACTACTTCTTCCTGGCGCATCCGGCGTCCTTCACCTTCATGCGCTCCTTTGATATTCTGACCATGGTAGTATTGGGCGGCCTGGGCTCCATGACCGGCGCTATCACCGGCGCAACTCTGTTGACCTTTATTTCCGCTTATCTGTCCGACTATCCCGAATGGCGTATGGTCATCTATTCCGTAACCATGATCGTGCTGATGCTGTACCGTCCGCAGGGCTTGTTCGGTAGCGAAGAGCTGAGCCGCAAAATGTTTAGATTAGGAGGTAAGAACAATGGCAGAACTGCTGAAGGTAGATAACGTATCCATGGTATTCGGCGGTCTGCGCGCCGTTTCCAACCTTTCTATGTACATCGACGAGGGCGAGCTGATTGGCCTTATCGGACCTAACGGCGCAGGCAAGACTACCGCCTTCAACATGATAACCGGCGTCTACACTCCCACCGAGGGCGAGGTATATTTTAACGGAACCAAGAGCAGCGGCAAAAAATCTTATCAGGTAACGCAGCTGGGTATGGCGCGTACATTCCAGAATATCCGCCTGTTTTCCGAACTGACCGTTATCGATAACGTAAAAATCGCTTATAATATGCACGTTACCTATAATCTGGCCGACGCGATTATCCGCGATAAAAAATATCTTAACGAAGAAGAATATATTACGCACAAGGCGTTGGAGCTGCTGAAAATTTTCCATCTGGAGGGCGAAGCCTACGAAATGGCGAAAAACCTGCCCTACGGCAAGCAGCGCCGTCTGGAAATTGCCCGCGCGCTGGCGACCGAGCCCAAGCTTTTGCTTTTGGACGAGCCCGCCGCAGGCATGAACCCGCAGGAAACTCACGAGCTGATGGAAATGATTCGCTGGATTCGCGAGCATTTCAAACTTTCCATTTTGCTTATCGAACACGATATGAGCTTAGTTATGGGCGTGTGCGAGCGCATTTACGTTTTGGAATACGGCATGAAAATTGCCGAAGGCACGCCGGAGGAAATTAAATCCAATAAGCGCGTTATCGAAGCATATTTGGGCGAGGAGGTTATCAACTAATGTTACGAGTTGAAGATATCAATGTCTATTACGGCGCCATTCACGCCATTAAAGGCATCAGCCTCGATGTTCCCGACGGCGAGATCGTAGCGCTGATCGGCTCCAACGGCGCAGGCAAATCTACCACTCTGCGCACTATTTCCGGCTTGATGAAGCCCAAGAGCGGCAAAATCCTGTACGAAGGCAAGGATATTTCCGGAGTAGCGGCACACAAAATCGTGGGCATGGGCTTGTGCCAGGTGCCTGAAGGCCGTCATGTTTTCGCTAATATGACAGTTTTGGAAAATTTGGAGCTGGGCGCTTACCTGCGCAGCGACAAGGACGGCATCGCCAAGGATATGCAGGATGTTTTTGATAAATTCCCGCGTCTTTTAGAGCGCAAGGACCAAATCGCCGGCACGCTTTCCGGCGGCGAGCAGCAAATGCTGGCTATGGGCCGCGCCCTTATGAGCCGTCCGAAATTATTACTGCTGGACGAACCTTCCATGGGCCTCGCCCCCTTGCTGGTTAAGGAAATTTTTAATATAATAAAAGAAATCAACGCCGGCGGCACTACTATTTTGCTGGTAGAGCAAAACGCCAATATGGCGTTGTCCATTGCCGATAAGGCGTATGTTCTGGAAACCGGCCGTATTACCTTGAGCGGCACCGCCCAGGAGCTGGCAAGCAGCGAAGCGGTACGCAAGGCATATTTGGGCGGCTGATAAGAGGAGGTCGTTTTATGTTAGTAAAGGACTTTATGACAACCGATGTAATAACCGTCCGCGAGGACCAGTCCATGCTGGAAGCCCGCGAGCTGCTGCGCAGCAAAAATCTCATTAGCTTGCCCGTTGTCGACGATATTAAACGCATCCGCGGTATTATCACTATTGACGATATTGGTAAGGCTTCTCCCAGCGACAGTTCTACGTTGTCCCGTTATGAGGCTAATTATCTGCTGGGTCGTTTGAAGGTTAAGGACGTTATGGGCCGCAACGTGGTTACCTTGGATGCTGAAGATACCATTGAATATGTGGCATATAAGCTGTATAAAAGCAAGGTCAACGCTCTGCCTGTAGTTAATAAAGAAGGCAAGCTGTGCGGCATCATTTCCCGCAGCGACCTGTTCCGCTCTTTCGTAGAGATTATGGGCATGAACCGCGCCTGCACCCGTATTACCGTCGAAGCTCCCGATAAGGTGGGAGTCGTTGCGGAAATCACTAATATGCTTAAAGAGGACGGCATCAATATCATTTCTCTGGTAACGCTGCAGAACGGCGACGGCACGGCGCAGATTACTATTCGCTGCGATTTGCATAACAGCGGTATGGATATTATCGAGCAAATCCGTGAAGCAGGTTACGAAGTGTCCGATATTATGACCCTGGACGGTTTGAACTGATGCAGTCGGAAATTAAAGTTCGCGTGGGCGATGTGGTGAAAATGAAAAAACCGCATCCCTGCGGCTCTGCGGAATGGGAAATCACCCGTACCGGTATGGACTTTGGCATGAAGTGCTGCGGCTGCGGACATTATGTAATGCTGCCGCGGGTAAAATTTATCAAGGGCTTGAAGGCGATAGTTAAAAGCGCCGCGCCTGCGGAAGATAAGTAAAATATTTTCGCCAAAATTTTATAAACGAACGCGCCGCTTGAAGCCGGGTAGTTGGCTTTGGGCGGCGCGGTTTATTTTAGCAAATTTGTTTTTAGTTACTGAATTGCAATAGCAAAATAAGCTCCAGCTGCTAATTTGCCGGAGCTTTTCAAGTGAAAAAATGTGTGCTATAATTATGCCTAAGAGATAGTTGGTGTCGGTTTTCCTACTCCCTAAGAGTAGGGGGTGATGCACTATGACGACTTTTGAATCTTTATCTTTGATGATAAATTTCGCAGTCCTGGTAGTAATCATTCTCTCATTTCGTAAATAGAATGAGAAAAACCGCCTAGCGGTGAGGCGGTCTTCCATCAAATCTAAAATTTTTGGGGAGAGCCGACTTACCACAACCGACTATCTCTTTAATTATTATAAGCTTGCAATTAAAAATAGTCAAGACGTTTAATGTGGCGTTTTACTCCAGAACATCGTCCATAAATTTAATCAAGCCCGCTTCTACCTCGTCCCGCAGCCCAAGTTCGTTATGAATTTCGTGACGGTAGCCGCTAATCAAATAACGAAGCTCCAGGCAGTATGTTTTATATGCTTTTTACAATCGGACGCAGGGACGGACGCGTTGCACTTTTCCGATTACTTTCCCCCATACTTTTTCATAGCGGCGGCGATGAGCTGAGCCGTGCGCTTTAGCTCTTCCTCCGTATGGGTGGACATGAGCGCCGCTCTGAGCCGTGCAGTACCCTTTGCTACCGTAGGATAGCGGATGGCGGGAACCAAACATCCCTGCTGCAGCAGCTCGTCCGCTACTTTCAGCGCCGCGGCTTCGTCGCCGATGACGATGGGAACGATGGCCGTGGGCGAATCTGCTTCTACTCCGGCTTCGTGCAGGCAGCGCAGAAAATATTCCACGTTGTGCTGCAAACGCCGGGCGTGCCGGGGCTCGGCTTCTAAAATTTCCAGCGCTTTTAAGGCTGCGGCTAGCGTTGCCGGGGCCTGGGAGGTGGCGAAGATGAAGCTGCGCGCTTTATTTTTCAAATATTCGATGATGACCTTGCTGGCGCAGGCAAAACCGCCTTCCGCGCCCAAAGCCTTGCTCAGCGTGCCCATGATGATATCGGGAGCGCAGGCGTAGTTGTAATATTCTGCCGTACCTTTGCCTGTCGCGCCGATAACGCCGGTGGCGTGGGCTTCGTCAATCATGGTCAGCACATGGTATTGCTTTCCCAGAGCCGTCAGGCGGGGCAGGTCGACGATATCTCCGTCCATGCTGAAAACGGCGTCGCTGACGATGAGGCCCTTGCGATAAGCCGTGGTTTGCAGCTTCTTTTCCAAATCCCGCATATCGTTATGCTTATAAACGACGACGTGGGCTTTACTTAAACGGCAGCCGTCGATGATGCTGGCGTGATTATATTCGTCGCTGAAGATTACGCTTTCGCTGTCGCAGAGCGCGGAGATGATGCCGACGTTCGCCATATAGCCGGTATTAAACAGTAGCGCCGCTTCCGTGCCTTTGAATTTGGCCAGCTTGTTTTCCAGCTGCTCGTGCAGGGCGGTGTTGCCCGTGGTCAGACGGCTGCCGCCGCTGCCTAAGCCCCAAGTGAGCGCCGCTTGAGCTGCGGCCTGCTTGACGCGCTCGTCGTCGGCTAAATCAAGATAGCTGTTGGAGGCTAAAAGCAGCACGTAACGTCCCTGCATTTTTACATATTTGCTTTGGGGGCTGTCGATGGTGCGCATGCTGCGGTACAGGGATTTTTCCTTGAGCCGCGTCAGTTCTTCGGCAAAAATTTGCTGCGGGTCAGCATTGACGGGGCGTTCCGGCGGCAAGCCGCGCACCAGCACTCTTTGTTTTTCCAGATAGCTGATGGTGTCGGCGGCGTCGGCCAGGCGGCTGTCGAAAATAAAAATGCGGCCGCCGTGGGGGCTGCCGACCTCTTTGAGCGGTGTCAGGCGCACATAGCCGTGGCGCAGCGAAGAAATATAACCGGTGACGTATTCCGGGTCATCGGACATACACAGCTCGGCTATGATGCCGGGAGCATGAACTACCTTGGTCGCCAGGACTACGGCCTCGCGGAAATGATTTTTGCAGCTGTCGGTCGCGCCCGCGCTTTCCGCGTCCATATAGGTAACGCGAATGCCGCGCTGATGGTCGGGCTCGACGCAGCTGTCCGTGGCTAAATCGTAAAGCACGGCGCCGCGCATGGGGTGAACGCTGCGCAGCAGAGCGACGAGCTTATCCGCTTGGGCTGCCAGGCCCAGCTCGCCTAAAATTTGGCGCATAATTTCGTAGCTGCCCTCCACGGTAGCGGCAGGACGGGTGCTGACGGGCAGCGCTTCCAAATATTGCAGCTCGTCAGGCTGAATTTCTTCTATTTTGACGTTGATAAAATCGGCGCGGCCTAAGCCGTGGTGCAGAGCGCGTTCGGTCAAAGCGCTGACGGCCTGGCTTATATCCTGTTGGGGCAGGATGCGTTCTGCGCCGCTGACGTGCTTGCCAGTTTTGGCGGCGCGCATTTTAATACTGTATGTGGGCATAATGCTTGCTCCTTTATTTATATTAGAGGCAAAGATAACCTGCGTTCTGCCAGTGAATATAATATGTACGCTCAGCGTGCTTTTTGACGCGCCTTGCGCGCAGAACCATCACGAAATTTCGCGAAACTCGCGCTTAGCGCTCAAACAGTGGCGTAATTTCTATGGTTCTAGGCGCTGATGCGCTAAAAGCGCTATTCGCTTAACAATATTATATTCACTATGCGTTAATTTAAAATTTAGCGTAGCAGCGGCATTAATCAGTTAATGAAATTTTAGCTAGTTTTGCCGCAATAATTCGACGCGGTGCAGCAGCTTTTGCGCCGGTTTGTACAAAACGCCTGCGGTAACGGCGGTGAAAATCATAC
>NZ_CAJMEH010000014.1 GCF_905212365.1 uncultured Phascolarctobacterium sp. | reverse complement strand
AAAGCAGGCTGCTTATGGACTGCTGGTATGTGAAGAACAGGACGCTGTGGATGGACATGAAGCTGCTGTGGCAGACAGTAGGCGTGGTGCTGATGAGAAAGGGCGCGAAGTGAGTATGAAACTGATAATTCTTGCAGGCGGCAGTGGTACAAGATTGTTTCCGCTGTCCCGTTCCTGCTATCCCAAGCAATTTTTAAAGATAGCTGGTAATAAATCGTTATTGCAGCAAACCATAGAACGATTTAAGGGTTTGGTACAAGCGGAAGATATTCTGGTTGTAACTAATAAAGATTATATTTTTCATGTACAGTCTGATTTGCAAGAAATAGGCGCGGAAAAGGCGCATATTATTACTGAACCAGTAGCTCGTAATACTGCGCCTGCTATTGCTTTAGCAGTTGCCTGCTGTCAGGATGTTATGCAATGCGGCGCTGATGAAAGCCTTTTTGTCAGCCCGGCAGACCATGTAATAAGCCCTGTAGGAGAATTTCAAAAGATTGTTTTGGCGGCTGATGCGATTTGCCGTCAGACAAATAATATTGTTACACTGGGTGTTGTGCCTACTAAGCCGGAAACGGGCTACGGTTATATTCATGCCGGAAAAGAAAAGACGTTAGACGGTTATAAGGTAGAAGGCTTTAAGGAAAAGCCTGATTTAGAAACGGCTAAAGCATATTTAGCCAGTGGCAAATATTATTGGAATGCAGGCATGTTTGCCTTTACTGCACAGACTATGACGCAAGCCTTGGCAGAATATGCGCCGGATATTTTTGCAGTTAGCTTGCAGGGCTATCAAAACGCTTTAGATAATTTTGCCGATATGCCTAATATATCCATCGATTATGCTGTGGCGGAAAAGAGTAATAATATCGTAGTTGTGCCTATGCAGTCAGTGAATTGGAACGATGTTGGCAGCTTTGACGCTATTGACGAGGTGTTGCCAGCAGTTGACGGCAACATTATCAGCGGCGACGTTATTACTGCAGATTCCCAGAACAATATGATTTTAGGCAGCGATAGATTGGTCAGCGCTATTGGCGTAAATGATTTGATAGTAGTCGATACTCCTGACGTACTTTTGATTAGTGAAAAGGGGAAAAGCCAGGATGTAAAAAAGGTTGTGGAAAAGCTTAAGGAGCAGAACCGCAAGGAAATTAATGAAAATGTGACGATGTACCGTCCTTGGGGAAGCTATACGATTTTAGCGGAAGGCGACGGCTTTAAGGTAAAAAAGATAACCGTTAAGCCGGGGGCTAAGCTGAGCCTGCAAATGCATTACCATCGCAGCGAGCATTGGACGGTGATAAGCGGTACGGGCAAGCTGACCTTGGATGATAAGGTAGTAGTTTTTAAAGAAAACGAAAGCACCTATATACCTATTGCCGTTAAGCACAGGTTGGAAAATCCCGGAAGGATACCTCTTTCTATCATTGAGGTACAGAACGGTAAGTATTTAGGCGAAGACGATATAGTTAGATTTGACGATGTATATGGAAGGTAAATGCGGACTAGATTGTGTGGAGGACAAAAGTTGTGGCAAGACTAAAGTTTATGAATACTGAAGTTGATAATCTAACTATGGATGAAGCTTTAGATGCTATTGATGCATTGATAAAGAAGAACAATAATTCTTATGTTGTTACACCAAATGTCGACCACATTGTCCAGCTTGAAACCAATAGAGAATTGCAGGATGTCTATGCGAATGCAGCATTGATTTTAACGGACGGAAAACCACTTTTGTGGATTGCAAAATGGTATGGAACTCCAATTAAAGAGAAAATTTCCGGATCTGATCTTTTTCCTTTTTTGTGTGAAATGGCGGCCCAAAAAGGCTATAAGATGTTCTTCTTGGGTGCGGAAGAAGGTGTTGCAGCTAGAGCTGCTAGTAAATTAATGGAAAAATATAAAGGCTTGCAAGTGGTGGATACATATTCTCCACCACTTGGATTTGAAAATAATTCGGCTGAGATGGAGAAAATTAAGGTAATGATCAAGAAGGCAAAACCGCATATTCTTATTATTGGCTTAGGTTGCCCAAAGCAGGAAAAATTCATGTACTATCACTGCAAAGAGCTGAGAGTACCAATTTCGTTGGGGTTGGGAGCTAGTTTAGATTTTGAGGCAGGGAATGTTAAGAGGGCTCCGAAGTGGATGTCTGATCATGGATTAGAGTGGCTGTTCAGAATTACACAGGATCCCAAGAGAATGCTAAAACGGTATTTGGTAGATGATTTGAAGATATTTGAATTGGCGATTAAGTATAGGAGGTCAAAATAATGCGCATATGTGTAGATTTGACTTCTTTGGCGGATAATTTTTCCGGTATTGAAAGATTTGCTTTATCTATAACAAAAGAACTTGTAAAACATAAAGAACATCGATGGATTCTTTTGTTTAAGAATTCTGTACACAAAGAGTTTAAAGGTTGTGAAGTAGAGAAAGTTGTCATCAAAGGTGGCAATAAGCTGATATTCAATCAAGTTATATTGCCTTTTAAGTTAGCAGGAATTAAGGCAGATAGATATTTTTTTCCAGCGTTTCCGGCGCCCTTTTTCTTCTTTAGCAAGAACGCGTATAATACCATCCATGATTTAAGCTGTTGGGATTGCCCTGGTAGCAATAAAAAATATATAATTTGGTACTTTAAAATCATGTATTGGAAAGCCTCTCTTTGCAATAAGAAGATTATCACTGTATCGGAGTTTTCAAAAAGTAGAATATGCTCTATTCTTCGTGTAAAACCAGAAAATGTATGTGTTGTCTATAATGGTATTTCTAATCAGTTCAATAGAGATAGGTTGAGCGAAAATGATAAGAATAATATAAAAGAAAAATATAACTTGCCAGAAAATTATGTATTGTGTCTATCTACATTGGAACCAAGAAAAAATCTTAGACTCCTATTAGATGCATATGCTTCACTTTTTGACGAAGGTATAACTGAAGAAATAGTACTTGCTGGTAGAAGAGGTTGGAAGATAGAAGATTTTCTGAATGGCTATTCAGAAAAATTTTTGCAGCATGTTCATTTTACCGGATTTGTTGACGATGAAGATCTTCCTGCCGTATATAAATTAGCAAAAGTGTTTGTTTTTCCTTCTTCGTATGAAGGCTTTGGTATTCCTCCGCTTGAAGCATTAGCATGTGGCATACCAGTGATATCTTCAGATGCTGCCTCCATGCCAGAGATACTTGGTCATATGGCAATGTATTTTAAATCAGGGGATCTTATGGCATTAATAGAAAAGGTTAGGAGCAAAAAGCAGATAGCAAAGGGTATAGGTATTGACAATGCCCGCTTGAGTGCGTTCAAATGGTCAACACAGGCGGATAATTTGTTACTAAGGATAATTAATAAATGATGAATAAATACAAACTACAAAAAGAAATTTCTAATATCAAATTATTATATTCATATTTCTTCCATTACAGTTTTAAACTGGGATTTTGGACATTGATTGATGGTATAGCGCAACGTTTAAAAAATGATAAATTGAATGCAATAGCACATAAGAAAAGATATGGTGAGTGTAAACAATACATGAGAATAAAATGTAAAGATATTATTAATAAATATAAAAATATTCAAGGAACAAATGAACCTATAGGAAATGACTCGTTTGTATGGATTTATTGGGGACAAGGATTTGATAATTTGCCATTTCCGGTAGAGAATACAATAAATAGCATAAAAAAACATTGCCTTAATAGAAAAATAGTTTTGTTGTCTGATGAAAATTTAAGTGAATATGTTGTACTTAAAGATTTTATAATAAAAAAATACATAGAAGGAAAAATTAGTAGGGCGGAGTTTTCTGATCTTATTAGAGTAAATATTCTTAAAGAATATGGTGGAATTTGGCTGGATAGTACATATTATTTTACAGATGATCTGGACACAAAGATTTCAAATTATTGTTTTTATTCTATTTGCCATGGAAACAAAAGAAAATGGGTTGTTTCTAAGGACATATGGTCTATAAGTTTTGTAGCAGTTCATGCTAAAAGTAAATTGATGAATTTTGTGTGTGATGTATATGATAGATATTGGAAAGAAGAAGATACTTTAATTGGATACCTTCTTACCGATTGCATTATGGCAATCGCCTATGAAGAATACGAAGACATAAAAAAGATTATGGATGAAGTACCTATAAACAATTTAGGGGTTTTTGATTTTCTAGGAACAATTGCAAACAAGGTTTGTAGTGAGAAAGAATTTAGAGATTTTATGGGCAATACTTATATCCATAAGCTTACTTATAAAAGGAATTACGAAACGACAAAAGATGGAGAGTTAACATTTATAGGTAGACTATTAAAAAAATAATCTCGTTTTGTTTAAATTTAGTATTTACTAAAACAAACTAAATTATTCAAGGAATACTTTTAGGGGTCTTTTAGTTCTCTAATTAGTAAGAAGGAGTTAAATAAAACATGAAATTTTCATTTATCATTGGCACTTTAAATAGATCAAACGAATTAGAGTATTGCCTTGAATCGCTTCTTGCACAGGACTATAAAAATTTTGAAATAATCATTGTAGATCAAAGTGGTGATGATAAAACAGAGGACTTAGCTAAAAAAGTTGCTTCAAAGCGCATTAAATATAATAGAGTTAGCTTCCGTGGTCTTTCGAAGGCACGAAATTATGCACTGGAATGCGCTACAGGCGATTATATTTGTTTAACCGATGATGACGCCTATTATTCAAAAAACTATTTATCTACATTAAAAAAGCATTTTGACATTAATCCAAATTCCATTATTTCTGGGTATATTTGGGATGGAGTAAATAAAAAAGACTTCATTGATTATTCTAAAGTTCAAGAAGGAAAGAGATTGTCAACTAGGCAGATTATTAGGTGGTGTCCATCACCGGCAATATCCTTTCCTAAAATTGTATATGAGACAATTGGCGGATTTGATGAGAATTTTGGCGTTGGAGCTAAATATGGAGCAGGAGAAGAGACAGATTTTTTGCTAAGGGCTAAGATACAAAATTACGAAGTATTTTATTGGTCTGATGTCAAGGTTGTTCATCCCCACGAAAATGCGATTATAGCAGTAGATGAAGATGCCGAGAATAAGAAGGCACAAAACTATCCATTTGGAATTGGTGCTATGTATAAAAAACAATTAATAGCTGGGAATATAGAAGTTTTATTTTCACTAAGTGAACAAATTATAAAGAATTTGGTTAAGAGACTTATGAAGCGAAAAAATGCTGACATTATTTTGAGTAGATTTATTCAAGGCTATAAAATTTACGATAAAGACAGGATAGAAAACAAGAAATGACGATATATTTATTGATTTTAGGATTTTTAATAATCTTTTCATTACTAGAGTTGTTTCAGATAAACATAAAATATAGTCAAAAAATCTTCTTGTATTGGGCTGTTGTTGCAACTTTAATTCTTGTTGCAGGATTACGATATGGCCTTGAAACAGATTATTGGCATTATTATTATGTTTTTAATGAAAAAACACTAGTTACATCTTTGGAGTTGGGGTTTAGATCCTTCAATGCAATTATTCGCTTGTTTACAAAAGAATATGGAATATATTGTGTAATAGTAGCTATTATCTCTATCGGCATAAAAGGAAGAATTTTTTCTAAGTTAAAATATCCATTCGTGATTCTTTTGTGTTACTATCTTAGATTTTATACTCTTTTTGAATTAAATGCTATCAGACAAGGTATTGCAATGACTTTTGTAATCGTTGCGATTTATAGTTTAAAGAATGATGACCTTAAAAAGTATTTTACTTATCTTGGCATAGGGCTTTTGTTTCATTCGGCTTCAATATGTGCGTTGTTTGCGCTGCTTTTAAGAAATAGAAATTTCAAGGTTAAGCAAATAGTATTTATATATTTTTTATGTGTGATATTTAGATTGTTTTTATTTGATACAGTTATTGCACCGTTGGAAAGATACATACCTTATGTTCTTAGCTCGACAAATAACTTGATTCATGGTGCTCAGTACATAATAAATTCTGGAGATAAAATACAGGAAATGGATTACTTTTCTCTTGCTAGAGTTATTATCCCTGGAGTGTGTTTATATTTTCTTTCGGATATTGAGAAGAACAAACTTTATTATAATTTATATTTTGCTGGTTCCATATTGAATTTATTGTTTTGGGGTCTCGATACCATCGCATTTAGAATACCAGCAACATTCTATATATTTGAAGGGTTTATATTGAACGATGCTCTTTCTATTAACAAATTGTTCGGTAAAAGAAAAAAAGATTGGGTGTTTACGATATGTTTGATGTGTATAGCATTCTGTGATTTTTGGACGTTTATTTCGTATCTAATAGATAGTGCAACACTTGTACCATATAGATCAATATTGTTCAAATAAAAATGAATTGTGATTCCAGGGGCTCGTTTACGGAGCTTTTGAAAACGATTGAGCATGGGCAGGTGAGCGTAAATATTTCTAAGCCTGGTATAACTAAGGGACAGCATTGGCATAATAGCAAATGGGAGTTATTTATTGTAGTTGCTGGGCATGGTTTGATACAGGAACGAAAAATAGGAACTGACGAAGTTATAGAATTTGAGGTTAGCGGCGATAAGATTCAAGCCGTACATATGATTCCTGGTTGGACACATAATATTATTAATTTGTCCAAAACAGAAAATCTTGTGACTGTGATATGGGCTAACGAATTGTTGGATTCTGAAAGGCCAGATACATTTGCTGAGGAATTGACTGGGTAATAAGCTTTTTGTATTAGTATTGTATTTACGAAGAATTAAAATAACTTTTTAGGGGAGTGCTCTATGTTAATTAGCGTAATTATGCCGGTATATAATGTTGACAAATATTTAAGAGAATGTTTGGATAGCATAATTAGCCAAATGGATGAAGATATAGAAATTATATTAGTTGATGATGGTAGTAGTGATAATAGCGGTGCTATATGCGATTATTATGCAGAGCGATATTCACAAATAAAAAACATTCATAAAGCTAATAATGGAGTAAGTAGTGCTAGAAATACTGGATTAAAATATGCTAATGGCAATTATATTGCTTGGATAGATCCAGACGACTATATATCACAAGATTGGTATAGAATTATAAAAAACATAGTGAGCTCAAATGTTGATATTGTGTTATTTGATCATACTAATTTTTATAATAATGAATTTAAATACATAAGCTATGGTGGAAAAGCGAGGGATTTATCAAAGACAGAGGTGTACAAAGAGTTATGCTTTGATAATAGAATACATAGTTACCTTTGGGATAAAGTATTCAAAAGAGATTTATATAAAAATCTAAAATTCTCAACCAATATTCAATTAATGGAAGATTATGCTTTGATGCATAAACTGTTTTATAGAGCTGAAAAGATATTCTATATTAATAAAAATTTATACTACCATAGAATTAATGATTTAGGAATCAGTAAAAAGGCTACTTTGGAACAGATATATATAGGTGCTGTTATTGCAGAAGATCGTTACAATTGGATGAATAGTAAAAATTTAAATCCATATCCTTTGGATTTTTTTAAGAAATATTTTTCATTTTGCGTTAGCTGTTTGAGAAATAAAGAAACAAATTATAAATATTATTACGGTATAGGAAGAGAAAAAATAAAATCGAATTTTTCTTTGTTTATGTTTTCTTCTGGTTTTGGCTTTATTGAAAGATTAGAATTGTTATTTATTGAATTTGACTGTTTATGGATTGTGTTGAAATTATATGATGTCATATTTAGTAAATTCTTGGGTACTAAATTAAAATGATATCTTAGGTAGAAAATAAACAAGGAGTGTAGTTTGTGAAAATAAAAGTATTTAGTATATGTGATAATAATAACTACGGCAATCGTTTGCAAAATTATGCACTTGATTGTTTTTTATCTAAGCATTTTGGCTTATGTAAATCTTCGTGGTGGGTAAAAGAATATTGGCATTTTAAATCACAAAAAGTATATTCTATAAAAAGTTTGATAAAGTATATTATCAATTGGAATGGAAGAAAAGAGGATGTTGAAAGGGCAGTAAGGTACGATGCCATAAGAGAGTTTAATATAAGCAAATTTACATATAGTAAGATAATGATGGATTATGATGAATTGTTTGATTGTAATTTGAATGCTTCATGTGACTATTTCATCGTTGGCAGCGACCAGGTATGGAACCCGTTGTTTTGGCGTAATATTGATGAATACTCTAATGCTTATTTTTTAAAATTCGCAGATGAAAATAAACGTATAGCTTATGCGGCAAGCTTTGGTATTAGTGAATTGCCTTGCAAGTATAATGATCTTTTCAAGAGAGGTTTAGATGGAATCCCTTATATTTCCGTTCGTGAACAAGCGGGAGCGGAAATAGTTAAAAAGTTGACTGGGCGCGAAGTGCCTGTGTTAGTAGACCCTACGCTATTAATTTATGCAGAAGAATGGCGGGCGCTAAAAATGCAGCCGGAGTGGTATAGAGGAGAAAAATATATTCTGACATATTTCTTAGGAAATGTGCCGCCAATGATAAAGAAGCTGGCTAAAGAATATGATTTAAAAATATATAACCTTATGGATAAGGAATGTTTGGATTTATATGTTTCCAGAGTAGAGGAGTTTTTGTATCTTATCGATAATGCTGAATTGGTATGTACTGATTCATTTCATGCATGCGTTTTCTCTATATTATTTAATACTCCTTTTGTTGTGGTAAGTAGGCAGCAAAAGGGGGTTGCTGACATGACTTCTAGGTTAGATACATTGATGAAATTATTTGGCTATCAAGAAAGGTACGTTGGTTTCGAAAACGAGAATATTGACTTTACCAAATTGCTGAATATGGATTTTAAGCATGTAAAAGATATTCAGCGGATAGAAAGGAAACGCTCTTTAGCCTTTCTCAAAGAAGCATTAAAAGCATAAAGATTTTTGGTGATTTAGTGATGAATCAACGCAAAATAGGCGCTTTTTTATCTTATGTGAATATCGTTTTAGTAATAGGCATACAGTTTATCTATACGCCTATCATGCTGCGTATTTTGGGACAGGCAGAATATGGTGTATACAGTCTTAGTGAATCTGTAGTTGCTTATTTAGGTTTGCTTAATTTTGGCTTTAGCGGCTCATATCTTAAATTCTATTCTAAATATAAAGTGCAAAGTGAATTCCTTAGTATTAAAAAGCTTAACGCTATTTATTTAATAGTGTTCATAGTTATAGCTGTGTTTATTTGCATCGGCGGCTATAGCATTGTACAGAATATAGAATTGATAGTTGATAAAACATTTACGGAAAGCGAGATTCGTCTAACTAAAATTCTCATGGCGATTATGACTTTGAATATGGCCGCTATGATGCCTAATAACGCTTTTACGTCGATTATTGTTGCACATGAAAAATTTATCTTTGCCAAAGGGCTTGCTATTTTAAAAAATTTAGGAAATCCATTAGTTTCGTTACCTGTTTTGTTGCTTGGCTATGGTTCGCAGGGAATGAGCTATGTACTGCTCTTGATGACGCTTATTTCGTTGTTTTTAAATATTTATTACTGCAAGCGCCAGTTAAGAATAGGTTTTGCCTTTCGTGATTTGGATTGGTCTGTATTAAAGGAAATATTTGGCTTTTCTGTCTTTATTTTCTTATGGTCGGTTGTGGATCAGCTTAACTGGCAAGCAGGGAAAATAGTATTGGCTAATATAGTAGGCAGTGTGGCGGTAGCTACTTATACCATTGGAATGCAGTTTACTAATGTCTTTATGGTTTTTTCAACGGCTATTTCAGGAGTATTTACTCCGCAAATTTATAATTATGTATATGAAAATGATGCATCGCGTAAATTAACAGACTTGATGATTAAAGTTGGCAGATTGCAATTTTATATAGTGTTCTTCATTTGGTTAGGGTTTGTTGTGTTTGGCAGGCCGTTTATTAAATTGTGGGCAGGGCAAGGATATGATAATGCATATATTATTGGTTTGCTTTTAATGACTCCTATTGTAATTGCTCTTATGCAGAATGTGGGGATAGAAATCTTGAGAGCTTACAATAAACATCAAATGCGTACAGTATTGCATATGTTGCTTGCAGTAATCAATGTTGTTATATCTATACCATTGACCAAAATATATGGAGAAATAGGGTGTGCGTTAGGAACTTGCGTGGCTACTTTTATTTCCAGTACGTTAGTATCGAATTATTTTTATAGTAAGGTCATTCACTTAGACATAAAAGCTTTTTTCAAGGAAATGTGTAGATTCATGCCTGTTGTAGCTATTATGTTGATTATAGGGCTTGTTATAAATATTTTAGGCGATATACATTCTTGGGGTCAGCTGATAATTTATGGCTTGGTTTTCACTATTTCGTATGCTTTGGTTATGATTAGATTTGCGTTTAACGATTATGAAAAAGAATTATTGAAACAGGTTAGTGTACGTTTGAAACGTATTTGAAAGGGAATATAATGAAGGTTTATGCTTGCTATAATAACGATTTAGAAATTCGGCTTGCCAGCTCGTCTGGCGGTGTATTTTCTGCTTTGGCAGCGGAGGTATTATCTAATAATGGCGTAGTCTACGGTGTTGCTATGACCTCCGATTGTTATGGAGCTGAGTTTATAAGAGTAGATGACATACAGGGACTGGCTTTGCTGCGTGGCTCGAAGTATCTGCAAGCTGAAATGGGAGAAACATTCAAGCGTGTGAAAAAAGATTTGTTGACCGGGAAAAAGGTACTTTTTTCTGGAACCGCTTGTCAGGTAAATGGGTTAAAAAAGTTTTTGTTGAGAAATTATGAAAACCTGATTACTGTAGACGTAATTTGTCATGGCGTTCCTTCTCCTAGATTATGGCGCAGATATGCCAAATATCAGGAGAAAAAATTTGGCAGTAAGCTGGAACGCATCAATTTCCGTTGTAAAGAAGACAGCTGGGAAGATTTTGGTATGAAGGAGAATGAGGTATATATTTCTAAGGATGTTGACCCTTACATGCAGATGTTTTTACGGGATTATTGCTTGCGGCCTTCCTGCTATAATTGTGCTGCTAAAAAAGAAAAGTTGTCTGATTTGACTATAGCGGACTTTTGGGGCATTAGCAGATGTGCTCCTTCGATGAATGACGGTAAAGGAACTTCGCTGGTGATTGTAAGGACAGAGAAAGGCAGTCAAATTTTTGCATATGTAGCACAAGAATTTAAAGTCAGAGAAGTTTCTTATGCTGAGGGCGTGAAAGGTAATCCGTCAGAATATAAGTCGGTTGCTAGGCCTAAAGAAAGAGACGTTTTCTTTGACGATATGAGAAGCATGGAATTTGATGAGCTGGCCAAAAAGTACGCTTCCTATAAGATTGGAAGCATAAAAGCAAGGGTTAAGAGAATAGTTGAAAGAATATTGCTGAAAGTAATGCGGGGGGGTAAACGCAGTTTCGAACTGAATTATGGATTGCTGTTTGCATTCCAAAATGAGATAAAAAGATTGAGATAGTGGAGTATTTTAAGCTATGGATAAGAAAATTAGTATACCTATCTTATACGATGCTAAAGAAAAGTGCTGCGGCTGCAGCGCTTGTTATGCTGCTTGTCCCAAAGAAGCAATAACAATGGTTATTGATGAGGAGGGATTTAAATATCCTTCTATAGAAAAGAAGAAATGCGTAGGATGTCATATGTGCGTAAAGGTTTGTCCATTTAAGTGATGCAGCGTTATTTTACAGCTTCAGGATAGATAGCACATAAAATAGACTGAAAATAATAGCGAAAGGCTAATGCAACACAAAAAAGGACGGCCTGCGCCGTCCTCTAGTGTTGCAATATGAAGTTGTAGGGCTATACGCTGATGGCCTTGACTTGTTCTAAAGTGAGATTAGTAGCTAATACAATAGCTTCGTCGCTAAATTTGCCTGACAACTTCATTGAAGTAGCAATATTTAATTTTTCTTGCTCTGCTCCGCGTCTTAAGCCCTTATCATAGGCGTCATTTTGCAAATCATATAATTTAATTGCGTACTGCATATATTCTCGCCTCGCTTTCTCATCCCCCCTTTTTGATTTTACTTATTTCCGAAGATATTTCTTGGGTAAATTCATCCGTAACCTTGTGGCTTTTGACATAATGCAAAAACTTTTGGCATTGCTAGTAATGTCGCCGTGTTTGCCTGCGGCGTTGAGAGCGATAATCGTGTGATAGGTGGGACGGCCTTAGCCTAATACGCCATTAGATTTTTATTAAAATAAATCTGCATGAGTACCGGTTCTAGATAAAAACAATATAAGTTCGCCTTCATGAACTCGGTAGATAAGAAGCCAGTTCGGTTTTATATGGCACTCCCGAAAACCGGCGTAATTGCCGCTTAGCTCATGGTCTCGATATTTGGCATCAAGTACTTTTTGGCCTGCTAAGGCGTCAACTACGGTTTCTAGCAGACTAAGATTATAGCCTCTGCTTTTAGCGAGCTTTAAGTCTTTCTTGAATTTACTGGAAAGTATAATTTTAAGCATCGTTTAGAACATCTTCCATAGCTTCTTTGAAAGAAGAATATCTTTTATATTTTTCAGGATGTTCGATTATTTCATTAAATTCTTGTAATGCAGCAATAGTTTCAGCATTGGGCTTTTTACGGGTAATTTTAAAAGGTAAGCTTTGTGTGAGAACTGCTTGTTTTAAAAATATAGTTACAGCCGTAGTTAAATCCATTCCTAAATCGGAAAATAACTTTTGGGCAGATTTTTTTAAGTCGGCGTCTAGGTTTATATTAGTACTTACTTTAGCCATGATTAGCACCTCCGTAATTAATATTATATGCAGATATATGCGTAATGTCAACGTATTACGCAAGTTATAGGTTGATAAAGTTGGACAAAATACTTGCATTAAAGGTTGAAATATAAAAAGGACGGCCTGAGCCGTCCTCTGGCGTAAAAGAAAGGAATCATGACTAATTTACAAAAAGCTATCCGCAAATTACAACTGAATAATAAATTGGTTATTTTATGCCGCTGCGGCGGCAGCGGACAAGAGGAGCTGCTGGCTGCGTTAACGAAGGATTATACGTTTGTTGATTTATCCTTGCCTAACCTGCGTTTGCAGGCGCAGCAGAATCCGCAGCTTTTTCTCAGAAGCTTGGGCTTGCCTGCGCATTTGGCAAATTTGCAGTGCGCGCCGTTTTTGCTTACGCATATGCTGGCGGGAGATGAGCCGTTGGGGCAGCTTATCGGCAGCTGTACGCAGAATTATTATTTAGCGGAGGCGGCTCAGGAACGGGTTGCATTTTTGGAGCTGCCGCTGGTAAGTAATGCTGTTGATGCGGAGCCTTTTGTGCCGTCGGAGGAACGGCTGCAGAAAATGCGTTTGATTGCGCAGAAGGCAGAGGTTACGGCGGCTATTCTGCGCAGCGGAGCGGCTGATGATATGGCGGCTTATGTGCGCGGCGTTTTGCAGCGAAATATCATGGAGCGCACTACGGTAAGCGACGAGGTGAAGTTTTACCGCTTTTTATGCGTGTCTGCGTCTACCTGCGGCAGCGTAGTTAATTATGCCGCTTTGGCGGGCAATGTGGGCGTTACTGCGCCTACGATTAAGCAATGGCTGCAATTTTTGGTTGGGGCGGGGATTGTTTATTTGCTGCCGCCTGTGGCTGATATTGCAGGCAAACGCCTGGTGAAAGCACCGAAGCTGTATTTCAAGGATACGGGCATAGCGGCATATTTGCTGCAGCTTTATGATTTGACGGCGCTGGTACAGAGCGTATATTTTAAAAATCTTTTAGAGAATTATGCGGTGAATATTATTCGCGAAAGCTTTTTAGAGCAGGGGCTGCTGCCGGATATACGCTTTTACAAGGATTCTAATAATAAGGAAATTAATTTGCTGCTGGTGTGGCAGGATAAGTTGTATCCTATATATATTACGCTTGATAAATTTTATGGACGCAAGCTGGTGAAAAGCTCGGAAATTATACGCGCCTATGCCGACCGCGAGGGATTGGCTTTGCAAAAGAGCTGCGCTTTTACATTAGGCGGAGGCTGCGCGCCTGTGAACGAAAGCTTGTGGCAGGTGGGAATGGAGCTTCTTCCTGCTTTGGCTGGTAGTAATTTTAAGCGCTAGATATATTTTGGCTGCCGGGTTTACGCTCGGCAGCTTTTTATATTATAATATGTGCAGGAGGCAATTATGGATATCAACACTTTTATTGATAAATTGCAAAGCTATCAGGGCGAGCTGGTTTTTAATCCCTGGCGTGATTACGATGCCGGCTGCGACATTGGCCCGCAGGCTCCTGCCGTCCGCCGCGCTAATCTGCGGCGTTATTTGGAGCTGCGAACGCAGGCGCACTACTTGTTTATTGCCGAAGCCTTGGGCTATCAGGGCGGGCATTTCAGCGGCGTGGCCATTACCTCGGAGCGCATCCTTTTGGGCCAGCATGCCGATATTGCGCCGGAAAGCGTTTTGGGCGCATGGGATTACCGGCGTACCAGCAATTCTGCAAGCTCTTTACTGAATAATTCTCAAAAGCAGAAGGGCTTCAACGAGCCTACGGATACCGTGGTTTGGAACGCTTTGAACCGCCACGGGCTGGCTGCCTTCGACGTTATTTTGTGGAATATTTTTCCTTTTCATCCTTATAAAGCAGGCAAGCTGCTGAGTAACCGCACGCCCACCGCTGCGGAGCTGGATATCGGCGTGGAGTATGCCAAAATGCTGCTGGAGCTGGTTCCCAATATGAAAATTGTCGCCATCGGACAGAAGGCGGCGATTACGTTGGAGCGTTATGGTATCGATTGCATGGCCGTGCCGCATCCATCCATGGGCGGGGCCAACCGCTTTAAGGCGGCGGCAGAGCAGCTGTTTGGCGGTGGCGGCCATGGATAAAGCAGCGGTATGCCTGACGCGGGAGCAAACCCTGAACGTAGCGCTGAATATGGGCAAGGTGCTGCTGCGCAGCGGCGCGGAAACGTCCCGTGTGGAGGATACCATAGTGCGTTTTTGCCATATTAACGGTTATCATGACGTTAACGTTTTCGTTACGCCGACAGTTATTCTGATTGGCGATGAAAATTCCGGCAGCTCCACGATTATGTGCCGCATTCGCTCGCGCAGCACTAATTTAAGCAATGTCAGCGCTATCAACGAATTTTCCTATAATGTTCAGCGCTGGCATTTGAGCTATGAGGACAGCATGGCCTACCTGGATAAGCTGCTTAATAGCGCGCCGCCCTACGGCAAGTGGGCGATTTGTCTGGCTTCTGCCGTTTGTTCGGCTACCTTTGCCAGCATGCTTGGCGGCAACAGCCATGATTTTATCGCGGCCTTCGTCACCGGCGGCCTGTCCATGGTGCTGCTCAAGCAATTGGGCGGCTACCGTCCCAGCGCTTTTTGGGAAAATACGCTGGCGGGGGCGGCCATCGGCTTTTTGGCTATTTTGTGCTGCGCCGTCAGCGTGCAGTGTACGCGCACTAATATTATCGTAGGCGCGCTGATGCCTTTTCTGCCTGGAGTGGCCTTTACTAACGGCCTGCGCGATTACATGGCCGGCGACCTCATCAGCGGCAACAGCCGTATTGCCGAAGCGCTGCTGTTCGCTACGTCCATCGCTATCGGTCTGGCCTTCAGCCTGCTCGTGTGGTATCATTGGGGGTGGGATTTATGGCCCAAGGATTGACGCTGGCAACGGCGCTTGCTTTTAGAGCTGAACAAAGGAGGCGCTGCCTGTGCCGGTAAATTATGTGGAAGCGTTTATTTTTGCGTTTTTGTCGACGGCGGCTTTTGCCGTGCTGTTCCAGGCGCCGCGGCGGACGCTGGCTATCAGCGGCTTTATCGGCGCTGTGGGCTGGGTGGTCTTTTCTTATATGCGCAAGGATTTGGAATACGATTCCTTTTACGCCAATCTGTGCGCGACTGTGGTTTTATCGCTGCTCAGTGAATTGGCGGCGCGTATTTTCAAGCATCCGGCGACGACCTTTGTTATTCCGGGAATTTTTCCCATCGTTCCCGGACTTGGTATGTATAACGGCATGGCCAAGCTGATTGAAAATAATTACGAGGCGGGGGTCAATATCTTGCTGCGTGCCGGTATGGACGCGGCGGCTATCGCCTTGGGCATGATGTTTATGGCCAGCTTCTTCCGCGTGCTGAAGCTGAGCAAGGAGCAGCAGCGTTTATCGCGGCTGCTGCCGAAAAAAAGATAATTAAATATTATCATAGGAGAAAATATGGGGTTTGTTGAATTATTGCTTTTGGCTGTGAGTCTGGCTATGGACGCCTTTGCCGTTTCTATTTGTGGCAGCATGGTGCTCAGTCCGGACCGCCGCATGACGGGGGCTCTGCGCTTTGGCCTGTGGTTTGGCGCGTTCCAGTTTTTGATGCCGGTTATCGGGTATTTCAGCGCGATTTCCTTCATCGATTATATTACGGCCTACGACCATTGGCTGGCCTTTATCCTGCTGGGCTATCTGGGCGTGAATATGATTCGTGAGGCTAAAGACGCCTGCAGCGTGAAAAAAAGCTATACGACTAAGGAAATGGCGGTGCTGGCCGTGGCTACCAGTATCGACGCTCTGGCCGTCGGCATCAGCCTGGCGTTTTTAAACACCAATATTTGGCTGTCGTCCACGCTGATAGGTTTGGTGACCTTTGTAATAGCTTCCTTCGGCGGCATAGCGGGCTTTCGCTTAGGCGCGGCAGTCGGCAAGAACGCTAATATTACAGGCGGTCTGGTGCTGATTGCTATCGGCGTAAAGATTGTGCTGGAGCATACCGGCTTGTTGTAAAGCAATAAATTATGATTTTGTGATATGAGGAGGATTGAGTACAATGCAAGTAAATAAAGAACGTATGCTGACTGAATTTAAAGAGATTGTCGCTATTCCCTGCCATACATTGCAGGAGCGCCCGGTGTTCGATTATCTCAAGGCTAAGCTGGAGGGCTTGGGCTTTACGGTAGAGGAGGACGGCGCAGGCGAGCAGCTGGGCGGTAACTGTGGCAATTTGTGGGGCTTTTTGCCCGGCAATAAGCCCGGAGCCGTAAGAGTGCTGCTGTCCGCGCACATGGACGGCGTGGAGCCCTGCGGCGGCACGATCGTAGTGCAGAGGGACGGCATGCTGTACAGCGACGGCACGACTATTTTAGGCGGCGACGATAAATCCGGCGTGGAGGGCATACTGGAGGGCCTGCGTCTGCTGCAGAAATCCGGCGCAGAGCACGGCGATATTCAGGTGCTGTTCACCATTGCCGAGGAGGGCGGCGTCAACGGCTCCCGCTGCATGGATAAGAGCAGGCTGCGCGCCGACGTAGGCTATGCTTTGGACGGTGAAGGCGCTCCCGGGGAAATTGTTATCGGCGCTCCCGGTCAGTATAAATATAAAATTGCTATTCACGGCAAGACTGCTCATGGCGGTTTGGAGCCGGAAAAGGGCATCAACGCCGTTATGTTAGCGGCTAAGGCGCTGGCCGACGTTAAGCGTTACGGCAGAATCGACGAGGAAACCACCGCGAATATCGGCATCATTGGCGGCGGCGTAGCGACCAACGTAGTGCCCGACTTAGTGACTATCGAAGGCGATGCCCGCAGTCGCAATAACGAAAAGCTGCTGGCTATCCGCGACGAAATCGTCAATACTATTGTAAGCAGCGCAGAAAAATACGGCGCTAAGGCTGAGGCGCAGGTGGACCACAAATACAGCTCCTTTTTGGTGGCTAAGGACAGCCTGGTGGTGGAACTGGCGCAAAAGGCCTGCGAGGCTCACGGCTTTACGTCGGTAGTAGATTTGACTGGCGGCGGCAGCGACGCCAACTTTATCAACGCTTACGGCGTGCCCTGCGTAATTTTGGGCACGGGCATGAGCAATGTGCATACGGTGGGCGAATATATTAAGGAAGAAGATTTGTACAACAGCGCGCTGATGGTGTACGGCATTCTGCGGGCTGCGGCAGAGAAATAAAAAGGAAAAAGTATAAGCGCAAAAAATTAACGCTTCGACAGAATTTGAAAAAATACTGTCGAAGCGTTTTTGTATGCCCTTAGGCCTGATGCTCTTTACGGTAACGCTGCGTTAGGGTAAAGAGTGGACAACGCCTTTACTGTTCTGCTTCCTTATCCTTAACAAGCTCCAGCTTGAGCTCGACGCCGAAAACTTTTTTGAACCAGGCAAGATGCGTAGCTACCTGATGTATTTCGATGCCGGGGATGCCGTCTGCGTAGATGCGCAGCAGCGCGCATTTTTTACTGATACCGGGCTCGATAGCATGAATCATTTTCGTTTCCGAATAATCCAGGCTTTCAGCCAGAGCCAGCAGCAGCGCCAGCTTATTGATAAGCCGCCAGTTGCTGTCCGTCAGCATTTCCTTGTAAAAACGGTCCTTAAAATAGTTTTTCGATACGCCGTTATGCCAGCCGGCGATGGCCGAGGTAATGATTTGCTCCTTGTGGGTCAGGCCGAAAAGCTTGGCGTTTTGAATCATATAGGCGCTGTGGCGGGCATGGCTGTAAAAATTAATCGTGATGCCGATATCGTGCAGCAGCGCCGCCGTTTCCAGCAGGCGGCGGTAACCCTTGCGCACCTTGTGCAGCTCGTGCCAGCCGTCGAACATGGCCAGCGCCAGCTGCGTTATATGCCGCGCATGAGCCGTATCCGTTTCGTAAAGCTTGAGCACGTTTTCGCGGCTGCGCTCCAAAATATTTTTGGCAATCAGGGGGACGTTGTTGGATTGGGAATAATAATCGTAAAACAAGCCTTCGCGCAGGCCGCAGCCGCTGGTGATGAGCTTTTTAGCGCCGGTGGCTTCTAAAAGGCAGCTGATGATGCTGCTGCCTGCTAAAATAATATCGCTGCGTTCGGCGCTGAGGCCGGATATTTTTTTGCGCTGTTCCAGATTTGTATTGCGCAGCTTATTGAAAAAATTGCGGTAGGTCTGTACGGAATAGGCGTAATTATGAATTTTGGTAGCCGGATATTTTTTGGCGCGCTGAATAATTTTCGCTACGGTACGGGCAGTGCCGCCGACGCCGATTAAGTGCAGACCGTTCTGCTTGAGCCAGGGGTATTGGGACAGGCGGCTCATAATGAAAACGTTCAGGTCGCTGTACACATTGGGCGGCATTTCGTTGCGGATATTGAACATCCCCGTGGTATTGACCGCGCCCATGGGCAGGGAAACGCTTTCCAGAATCTGGCGGTTCTTGAACAGTATCAGCTCCGTACTGCCGCCGCCCAGGTCGAAGATGATGCCGTTTTTGACGTCCAGGGTGTTGATAACGCCAAGATAGCTGATATAGGCTTCCGTGCTGCCGCTGATGATGTGCAGCTGAATGCCGGTTTCGGCGGCGACGCGCTCCACCAGCTGGCTGCCGTTGGCGGCGTTGCGGATAGCGGCGGTGGCTACGCCGATGGTTTTATCCACTTGATAGATGTTGCACATATGGGCGAAGCTTTTGAGGGTTTCAATGGTGGAGCTGAAGGCTTCTTCCGTCAGCATATTGCCGGCGTCCACCTTTTGGCTCAGGCGCAGCGCTTCCTTTTGGTTATAGACCATATTGTAAGCGCCGTTTTTGTAGATATGGCTGATAACCAGACGCGCCGAGTTAGAGCCGATATCGATGATCGCAATTCTCTGCATTCTTCTCTCTCCTTAGTAATTAACGCTCGTTATTTACTACCTAGTATATTACTCACGGGCGGCGAAAATCCTGCGCTGTTTTGTAAATTTAGTGTAAAAATGTTAAATTCCTGTATGGACGCAGGATTTTTCTGTACTTAAAAAGAATATATTATTATATACGTATTTGGGAGGCAAAGTTTATGAAGCGTAAGACCCATACTACTTTTGCCGCTATTCATCTGGGCTCTGAAAAGATCAGTATGCAGATCGTGGAGTACCGCAACATCGATCGCTTTAAGATCATCGAGAGCGTCAACAGGCGTATCCGCTTAGGTGAAGCGACATTTAAAAATAAAATTATTCCTTTTAAGCTGGTGTCCGAGATTTGCGACGTTTTGCAGGGCTTTAAGCGCCTGATGGAGGAATACGGCGTCGAGGAATATAAGCTGCAGGCCACTACCGCTGTGCGCGAGGCCAGTAACCAGGTTTTTTTGCTGGACCAGATTTATACCAGAACGGGCTTGATTGTCGACGTGGTGGATATGCTGCAGGAAATTTATACTAAATTTGTGGCGATCCGCAATACGCTGCGCGAGGGAAAAATCAGCAGCGAGCGCGACGGCATGCTGATGATGGACATTTCCTCCGGCGGCTTGGGCGTTACCTTGGTGCGGGACGAGCAGATCTGCTATCAGGAAAATTTCCACGTGGGCATTATCCGCATTAAGGAAAGCTTTGCCCGCAACCGCCGCGAAAGCATGCACTTTAATAAGGCGCTGACGGAATTTTTGAGCAGCACCATCGGCCCGGTGCGGCAGGAGCTGCAGCAAAGCAGCGTGGAATATCTGGTGCTTTCGGGTACGGAAACCGAGCTGCTGCTGCGGATGCTGGGGCTGGACGAGAAGGAACGGCTGCACCGCATTAAGGCGGAGGATTTCCACGCCTTCTTCGACAAGATGCGGCAGATGAATCTGCCCAAGCTGATTTCGGCTTATAAAATTCCTGAAAGCATGGCGGAGCTGGCGCTGCCTACGGTGCTGCTTTACGAACAGCTGCTGCATTTAATTCCGGCGAAGGAATTTATTATCACCGGCGACAGCTTTATCGACGGTATGCAGCTGCTGCATATCGGCGGCAAGACCAGCCCTGCGCTGCGCAAGGCGTGGGAGCAGGAGCTGATCAGCCTGTTCCACTGCATTGGTCGGCGTTATTTGTACGACAAGCATCATGCGCAGCAGGTGGAGCGTTTGGCGCTGCTGATTTTTGAGAAGGTGGCGAAGGAGCACGGCATGGGCGAGCATGAACGCCTGCTGCTGCGCGGCACATGCATTCTGCACGATATCGGCAAGTATATCTGTATGCGCAGCCATTCCCAATATACCTATCAGCTGATTTGCTCCACGGATATTTTGGGCTTCAGCGATCAGGACAAGCAGATTATCGCTTTGGCGGCGTACTATCACGCTAATAAGCTGTTTGAGCAGAGCAATCGTTCCCGTCCGGCAGTTCCCAGGGAAATGGTGGCCGTGGTGGCGAAGCTGGCGGCTATCGTGCGGCTGGCCGACGCGCTGGACCGCAGCTATCTGCAAAAGATTCGCAGCTGTACGGTGACGCTGAAGGATAATAAGCTGAAAGTGCAGGCCGTCAGCAAGACGGATTTGGCGCTGGAAATCTGGACCTTTGAGGATAAGGCGGCCTTTTTTGAAGAAGTATACGGTATCGAACCGATTATAGAACGGGTGGATAAGTAATGAAAAAATTGGATCTCACTAAGCCTGAATATTTTTATAACCGCGAGCTGAGCTGGCTCAAATTCAATCTGCGCGTATTAAAGGAAGCGATGGTTAAGGAATCGCCGCTTTTGGAGCGCTTGAAGTTTATCGCCATTTCCGCTTCCAATCTGGACGAGTTCTTTATGGTGCGTGTCGCCGGGCTGTGGAACAGCTACGATAATGGCATCGATAAAAGGGATGCCGCCGGTATGTCCGTCAAGGAGCAGCTGGAAGCGATTTCCGAAGCGGCGCACGAGCAGGTGCGCACCAGAACGAAATATCTGCTGGCGCTGCTGGCGGAAATGGACGCCGTGGGCCTGCGCTTCCGCCGTGTGGAGGAATTGAGCGAGTTGGGCAAGGACTGGCTGGAGGAATATTACCGGGAGATTGTTTATCCGGTATTGACGCCCATGGCGGTGGACGCTTCGCGCCCCTTCCCCTTTTTGGCTAATAAAACGCAGAATCTGGCGGTGGAGCTGGTGACGGCCGACGGCGAGCACAGCATGGGGCTGGTGCAGGTGCCGTCGGTTCTGGACCGCATTATCGAGGTAGTGCCGGAGCAAAAGCGTACCTTCGTATTTTTAGAGGACATTATTGCCAGCCATTGTCAGGACCTTTTTAACGGCTGCCAGATTCTGTACGTGGTGCCCTTCCGCGTAACTCGCGACAGCGATTTGGATTTGGAGGAAGAGGACAGCGTCGACCTGTTGAAAGAGGTCGAAGCTTCGCTGCGCAAGCGTAAGCGCGGCGCGGCAGTGCGCTTGGAACTGTACAAAACCAATAACAACCGCATCAAAAAATTTCTGGAAGAAAATCTGGACGTGACGGAGCTGGAGGTTTATGAAAATAACGGCCCGCTGGACGCCACTTGCTTCTTTAAATTTACGGGGCTGCCGGGTATGTGGCCCTGGCTGTACGAGCCCTTTGTGCCCCAGCGGCCTTTGGATTTGCCGGACGATAGCGATTTGTTTGCCGCTATTCGTCAGAACGATATTCTGCTGCACCATCCCTACGAAACCTTCGACCCTGTGGTTAAGCTGGTCAGCGACGCGGCGGACGACCCCAAGGTGCTGGCAATTAAGCAGACTTTGTACCGCGTCAGCGGCAACAGCCCCATCGTAGCGGCCTTGGCCCGCGCCGCAGAAAACGGCAAGCAGGTTACGGTATTGGTAGAGCTGAAAGCCCGCTTTGACGAGGAAAATAATATTTTGTGGGCGCGCCGTTTGGAAAAAGCCGGCTGCCACGTTATTTACGGCCTGGTGGGTTTGAAAACTCACGCTAAAATTATTTTAATCGTGCGCAAGGAGGATAACGGCATTAAGCGTTACCTGCATTTGGGCACGGGCAATTATAACGACAGCACTGCTAAGCTATATACGGATTTGGGCCTGATGACGGCTAACGACGAATTTGGCAGCGACGCTTCCGCCTTTTTCAACCTGCTCAGCGGCTATAGCGAGCCGCCGGTGTGGAACAAGCTGGTTATGGCGCCTTTGGGCCTGCGGGAAAAAATCTATTCGTTAATCGATAATGAAATAGAAATGGTTAAGCAGGGCAAGGAGGGGCATATTATCGCTAAAATGAATTCGCTTATCGACCAGCCGGTAATTCAAAAGTTGTACGAGGCTTCGGCGGCGGGCGTGCATATCGATTTGATTATTCGCGGTATCTGCGGCCTGCGCACTGGTATTGACGGCATCAGCGATAATATTACCGTGCGCAGCATTGTGGGACGTCAGCTGGAGCACAGCCGTATCTTTTGGTTTGCCAACGGCGGCGAGGAGCAGCTGTATCTTTCCAGCGCCGACTGGATGCCCCGTAATCTGAACGATCGCGTGGAGCTGTTCTTCCCAGTGGAAACGGAGGAGCATATCCGCCGTATCAAGGGCCTGCTGGATTTGTATTTGCGCGATAATGTGGGCGCGCATATGATGCAGTCCAACGGCACTTACCGCCGGGTGCATAATAAGCTGGAGCCGGTCAGCGCCCAAAGCGCTTTGTACGAGATGGCGCAGCTGGCGGTGACGGCGGATAAGCTGCCCATGGAGCAGCGTTTGCAGCCTGTGTACAGCAGACGGTAAGGCTGCCATGAGGGCGATGCCGGCGCGGGCAGGCGCGTTAATTATGTGATTAAACCAGCATATTGCTATTGCTTCTGCAAATTGCTATAATAGGTAGCAGCAGAGGGGGATTTTAGTATGAGTACATTTAGCGTGACTTTAAATTATAACTGTCATTACGGTTATGTGGAATATAACGACGTGACGAAAGCTGCGGCCGTTATTCTGCCCGTGGCGGAAGCAAAGGCTGCTGTGGAAAAATTTTTGGTCTCGCCGCTGACGTTGGACTTGCCTCAGGGGGAAACCATCCGCGATTTCGTTACTAAAACCTTGCAGCCCTTGGAGAGCATGGAAAGCTTTAAGCTGTGCCTGACGCGGCTGTGGGGCAAAACCGGCGTGCGCGTTGAGTGGAGCATGCCGCCGGGAATGGCAGAGAATTTGTAAAGAAGAGAATAAAACGACCATCATATCAGCGAGGTATGGTGGTCGTTCTGTTTTTAGTATAACAATATCTGTTTTTTATGTGCCGAAGCGGCGCTGTATTCAGGCTTTCGGCTCGCAGTCCCAGTCAAGATGGCCGTTGACGAGCGCCTCTTTGTAAATACTTATTTTGTGTTTCAAGCGAGCCAGCGTCTGAGCAGTCTTGGCCTGCTGCTCCAGCAGCTTATCCCTTTGGCACTGCAAAAGCTGCAGGCGGGCGGGGATGGTGGAATCGCCGACTTGAAACAGCTTTACATATTCTATCATAGCTTCGATGGGCAGTCCTGCCCTGCGCATGCAAATGGCCAGCTCAATCCAGCCGCATTCATGCGGGCCATAATTGCGGATGCCGCTTGCGGTACGCGGCACGGGCGGAATCATGCCCACGCGCTCATAATAGCGTAAGGTATCCGCCGAAATATGATATTTTTCGCTTACTTCTTTTATCGTCATAGGCTTACCCGATTTATTTTAATTTACAATATTCTTTTTCGCCCACAGGCTCGCACCATTCATTGCGAGTATTTTCGCCGGGAACTTCTATCGCCAAATGCGCGAACCAACTGGTCGGCGCTGCGCCATGCCAGTGCTTAACTTCTGCGGGAATGTTTACTACGTCGCCGGGATGCAGTTCGCGGGCAGGCTGGCTCCATTCCTGATAATAGCCGCGGCCGCCGGTGACGAGCAGTATTTGCCCGCCGCCTTTATCGGCGTGATGAATATGCCAGTTATTGCGGCAGCTGGGCTCAAAGGTTACGTTGCCAATGACTACCTGCTCCAGCGACAGCATATTCAAATAGCTCTGGCCGACAAAATATTGAGCGTAAGCATCGTTTTTTGCTCCTGTGGGGAAGACCGTAGAAAATTTTTCGTTATCCATACTATTCCTCTTTAAATTAATTTTACAATCAATCTACTTCGATAAGCTCGTATTTATCGTTGCCCATTTTCAGCTCGCGCATAGCGGTCAGCTGATGCAGCCCGTGGCGGCTTTCCATGCGTTCTACCAAATCGTGATTGCTGGTTTGCGCGTAAACTAAATCTACGGATGCCTGGTCAATGGTCAAAATATTCGTGGAGGCCAGAATGCCGATGTCGGGAATGGTGGGCTCCGCCGCGCCGGTGCCTGCGCAGTCGCAGTCTACGGACATCCGGCGCAGTACGTTGATGTAAACGATATGCTTGCCGAAGAAGTCGATGGTGGCTTTAGCGGATTCCGCCATGTTTTCCATCAGGCGTTCTTTAGCGGGCCAGGCGTTCCAATCTGCCGGAAGCTTGTCGGGATCGACGCCGTGAACCTGTGCTTTGCCGATGCGCCCGTCGGCGCAGCCGATAGCGATATTTTTCATGGAGCCGCCGAAGCCGCCCATGGCGTGGCCTTTGAAATGCGTCAGCACCAGCATGGAATCGTAGTTGACGATATTTTTACCCATGGATACTTCTTTAAAATGCTTGCCGCCGCGCACGGGCAGGTTGACCGTGCCTTCGGCGTCCATGATATCCACGGGGCAGAAGGTCCAGCCGTTGACCTTGAGGGTTTCCAAATGGCCTTCGGTGGTGTAGCGGTCGCCCTGGTACAGCGTGTTGGTTTCCACAATCGTGCTGTTGGGGATGCGCTGCTGCAGCGCTTTGACCATGTCGCGCGGCAGAATATTGGGGCCGTGCTTTTCGCCGGTGTGCAGCTTGATGGCAACCTTGCCGTAAATGCTTTCGTTAATCATTTCGTACAGCTTAATCAAATGCTGCGCGTCGATTTTCTTTGTAAAATAAACTTTAGCGTGGGAGCCATCTCCCGGAACTGCTTTAACTATCTTGGTGCTGCCGATAACCGGCGCTTGTGCAAAAACCTTATCCAAATTCATCATGCCTCCTACGGCCGCGCCTGCAACTGCCAGGCCGGCTGCTTTTAAAAATTCGCGTCGTTTCATGGTAGAATACCTCCTTAAATGTAACTGCGCTTCTTTAAGTTTAGCATACAATTTGGAGTGTGCTTTAAGTCAAGAGACTGAAAGAAAATTTTTACAGGCTCATTTTAGACAGCCATTGAGTAACGTCCTTGGAGGCGCTTCTGGCGCTGCTGCCGGAAAGCACTAAATAAGGCGCGAAGCTGACGTTCGGCAGCAGCTTGGCCAGGTCGCTCTGGCAGCGCTGCACGCCGCCGCCGCCGTGGGTGAAGAAGGGCGCTACGGTTTTTCCCTGCCAGTTCAGGCTTTCGATAAAGGTTGCTACGGGCATGGGATAGCTGCCCCACCAGTTGGGATAGCCTAAAAATACCACGTCGTATTGAGAAAAGTCGGGGATTTTTGTTTTGACAACGGGACGGGCGTTAGCCTGCTGCTCCTGCTTGGCTTTGTCCACGGTAGCGTTGTAGGAGGTGGGATAAGCGGTTTCGGGGACGATTTCTACCAGCTCGCCGCCGATTTGCTTATGGATTTCTTCAGCGACGGCTTTAGTGTTGCCGCTCCAGGAAAAATAAGCGATAAGAATTTTTTTCGTGGTTTTCATAGTTGCTTTCACTCCTTCGGTATTATTTGCGGTTGCGTTTACGGGGGCGGCGTTGGAAGCGCCGCAGCCCAGGCAAAGGGCGGCCATACCCATCAGGGAAAAGCCGGCGGTTTTTAAAAATTCGCGTCGTTTCATAAAATAAACCTCCTTGTTAAGCGGTGATAAAGAATTTTGCCAGGACGATGCTGATTTCATAGAGCAGAATCATGGGCAAGGCCAGCAGGCTTTGGGTGATAATATCCGGCGTGGGCGTAATGACGGCGGCGACGATGAAGGCCGCCAGAATAATATGCTTGTGGTATTTTTGCAGCGTCTGTACTTGGACAAGCTGTAAATAGCATAAAAGCAGTACGATTAAGGGCAGCGTGAAAATAAAGCCGAAGGGAACGACCAGCATCAGGAAAAAATCCAGATAGCTTTCCAAAGACAGCAGTGGGCTGACCTTGCCTGCGGCGAAGCCCAAAAAGAATTCCAGCCCGCGGGGAAAAACGAAATAGTAGGAAAAGAGCATTCCGACGAGGATTAAAAACAGCGTCAGCGGCAGGCACATGATCGTAAAGCGTTTTTCCTTGAAGGTCAGCGCCGGGCTGATAAAGCCGTACAGATGGTACAAAATAATGGGGGCCGCCAGCAGCAGGCCGCCCAAAAGCGCCAGCTTCATATAAATCATAAAGGCTTCCGCCGGGCGCATATAATAAAGATTGCCTGCGGCCGCCGTCAGCATATCGACGATGGCCTGCACGTGGTAAAAGCAAAGAGCGCTGCCTGCGGCCCAGGCTGCCAGGCTGCGCAGCAGGCAGTGGCGCAGGTCCTGCAAATGTTCGGTCAGGCTCATATCCCTGTCGCTATTTTGCACATCCCAGGGATATTCCGGCTGACGTTTATTGAACGGCGTTTTCATTTTACTCTTTAGTTTCGGCGTTAGCTTTACCGGCGTCCGCTTCTTTTTTCGTTTCCGGTTCGTCCGTATTCAACGCGGTTTTAAACTCGCGCATGCTTTTGCCGATGGCTTTGCCTACGTCGGGCAGCTTGCCGGGGCCGAAAAATACCAGACCGATAACTAAGATAAGCAGTAATTCGGGTAAACCAAGACCAAACATTGTACATTCCTCCTCGTTTTTTATTTTGCGTTTTAAGTTTTAATTCAGCATTTCAAATACCATGAGGCTTTCAGCTTTGCGCGGGCGCGACGGCGTTGATGCAGGCCAGCGCGTTCAACGTGCGCGGGTAGCCGATATAGGGCAGCGCTATGGTAATGGCGTCCAGTAATTGCTGGCGCGTGTTGCCGACGGCAATGTTGGCGCTGGCGTGGGCCTGCGCCTGGGGCTCGCAGCCGCCCAGCGTAATAATCGCGGTGAAGGTAATCAGCTCGCGCTCTTTAACGTCCAACACCTCGCGAGTGTAATAATCGCCGAAGCAGTTGGCGGAAAGATAGGTGCGGATATGCTTTTCGTCCGGGGGAGCGGCGGCGTTGCCCTTGTCGATAACAGGGCCGAAGATGGCGCGCTGCACGGCCAGCCCTGCGTCGTAGCGCGTTTCGTCGGTCACGGTACCGGCGTCGGGCAGGGGCTGCTTAACGCCGCAGCTTTTGAAAGCTTGCGCCATAGCGGTCAGCGCGGCTTTAACGCGGGATATGCCTACGTAGGGAGTGCAGTGGAAAATGGTTTCGCGTACCTGCGCGGGGGTTGCGCCGGCGGTCAGCGCGCCGCGCACGTGCAGGGGGATTTCCGAGGGAGCGTCGGCGGCGGTGAGTACGCCCAGCGTCAGCAGCTCCTGCTGCATGGGCGACATTTGCACTTGTTCGTTAACGTCGGCATAAATAAATTTTTGCAGAATCGGGTCCAGCTCTTTATCTGCGGGGACGATGCTTTGCTTGCCGCCGTAGAGCTGCGTCATAGCGGCGGCAGCGGTTTCAGTTCTTGTTTGGGCCATAGCTTGATTACCTCCAATCAACATACCGCAGCCGATTACGGCTGCCAGCAGCGCGCTTAAAAGCAGCGCTTTATTTTTATTTTTCCATAACTTTTTCATGGTCGTTACTCTCCTTTTTCAAATATGCGCAGCAGCCCAGCCAGATGACGGCGCAGGCGCTGGTAAGGCAGCTGCCGCCGCAGGAGCCGCATACGCCCGTGCAGTAGGGCAGGGAGTTGGGCAGATTGGGAGCGGCGGGAGCTAAAATTTGCGGGTAAAGCCGGGCGATGGCCTGGGGCAGAAGCACGCTGCCCGCCGCGCCGCCGGCTAAATAAATATCCGTAAGCTTATTTTTCATGGCGCGGCTCCTTTGACTGTAAATTGCTGCCGTAACGAATGGCCTTGACCGGGCAGTTGTTTTGGCATTGGCCGCAGACGATGCAGCGCCGGATATTGATGGCGGCCTTACGCTTGCGCCGCTCGACAGCCTGCATGGGGCAGACTTGGGCGCATTTGCCGCAGCCTACGCAGGCGCTTGTCCGTACCTGCATTTTATAAGCGCCGGGCAGCTTTTGCCCGACGGTATGGCACAGCGCGTTAAACGTGCCTACGGGACACAGCAGATTGCAGTAGCCGCGTCCGCCTTTAGTGAACAGCCCCAGCAGCACGTTGGCCAGTAAAAAGGTGGCCAGCAGGGAAAAGGAGCTGCTGAACAGTACGCCTGTGTGCAGATAACCAACGAACAGCTCCAGAGCGTAGTAATTGCAGTAGGCGCAGGGAACGCCCAGCCCCAGCCACACGGAAAAGAGGAAACCGACGAAGAAGCCGTAGCGCAGCGGCGTTAAGGGCAGCTGGCGCGCCAGGTCCAGCTGGTATTTGGGCGGCAGCGCTTTGCTTAAAAGCTCGCTGAAGGCTCCGGCCGGACACAGCCTGCCGCAGAACAGCGGGCCGAACCACAAGGATGTAACCGCCAGCAGCAGGCAGAAGAACAGGGACGTGGGGCCGCTTTCCAACCATTGGCCGGTAACGATATTGGCCAGGGGAATGCGGGCGCAGGGCACGTGAATCGAGGTGAAGCCTGTTTCAACTAAAAAGCTGCTGGTTAAGCGCCCGAAGAACATAAAGGGCTCGTAGAAAAGTGCGAAGCCTGCGAGATAGCCTGCCGCACGTTGCAGTAAAAATTTTGTCTTCGTCATAATCGCCTCCTGTTTTTACTAACAGCATACAGCTTAAAGTTAACTCTAAGTCAAGAGCTTTTTCTTTTCTTACCGGTAAAAAGAAAAGGTATGCAGCTTGTTCTGCATACCTAAATTATAAATTTCTTGGGTTGTAATGTCTAATACTTAAATTGAACGGCTACTTCATGCTTAAAAAGCATTGAGCGAAAGTAATAAATTTTTGCGCCGTTAAGCTGAATTTGCTGCCGCGCCGCCACGCCAGGTAGACCCCGCTGGTCACAGGCGGGTCGAGCGGAATAAAGCGCAACTTGTTTTCGTCGAGTATCGTGGGCTTAACGACGATGGCATAATAGCGGCAGCGGTCGACCAGGGTAAACGCATTTCCCAGCAAATTGCAGGTACCGCTGAATTGTATTTTGGCCAAATTGCCGCTGAGCCAGTTGAGTATCTGGCTGCGCGCCTGCAGGCGGCTGGGCAGCAGCAGGGGCTTGCCCTCCAAATCTGCGGCGGCAATACGCTGCTTATCTGCCAGCGGGGAATCGGCGCGCATTAAGATACCGTATTCTTCCGGCTGGGGCAGGCTGATAAAATCGTAATTGACCATATCGATGGGAGCCAGCATCATCGCCGCGTCGATAAGCCCGTTTTCCATGCGTTCGCGTACAATGTCCGAAGTGCTGGTAAATAAATCGAAGGTTACGGCGGGATACTTTTCCTGAAAGGCCTGCATAATATCCGCCAAAACTTTTACGGACATCAGCTCGCCTGCGCCCAGGCTGACGCTGCCGCTTAAATTAACTTCCTGGTCCCGCAGGTCGGTTTCCGTTTTTTCCACCAGATATAAAATTTCCTTGGCGCGGTGTACTAAAAGGTCGCCGGCAGATGTCAGCGTCAGCTTGTGCTGGCTGCGTTCAAAAAGCGCCACGCCTAAATCCTCCTCCAGCTGCATCAGCTGGCGGCTCAGCGTAGGCTGGGTGATGTGCAGGATATCGGCGGCGCGGGTAATATTTTGTTCTTGGGCAACGGTCAGAAAGTAATTTAAAATGCGCAGGTTCATGGTCGTGTCCTCCGTTATGCTTGTTAAGAAAATTATAGCGTGCAGGCCGCGGCTTGTAAATCTTAAATAAGCCGCTTGCTTTGCCAAACGCCGCTGCGCCAGCGATAGATGAAACCGGCGGTGCGCGCCTGCCAGTCGTCTGGCACACTTCCTGCGGTTATCTGCAACTAATTCGCCGTGCGCTGTTCACAATAGCGGTGAATTTGTGATATAATATAGCAGGTTATCTTTGCAAATCAAATTATGTGCTTATAGGATGGTGAAAAAATGAAAGTATCTGCTGAAGACGTTAAGTACATCGCACAGCTTTCCCGTTTAACCGTTCCCGCATCCGAGATGGAAAAGTTTACGGAACAGTTCAACCAGATTCTTAACTATGCCGATATTCTTGAAAAAATTGATACCACCGGTATCGAGCCAACTCCCTACGTGCTGCCCGTCAGCAACGTACTGCGCGAGGACGCGGTTAAAGAGGGCGTTTCCCATGAAGAAGCCCTGCTTAACGCTCCTGCCGTTCATAACGACGGCTTTAAGGTACCGCGCGTAATCGAATAAGAAGGAGGCACTACTGTGGAACTGTATAAACTTACGGCGCATGAGCTGCACGATAAGCTCGTCAATAAAGAAGTCAGCTCCGTTGAATTGACAAACGCTCTGTATGAGCGCATCGACGCAGTTGAAGACCAGGTTAACGCTTATGTAACTCTGGATAAAGAAAACGCTTTGGCGCAGGCCGCCAAGGTGGACGCTAAAATCGCCGCAGGCGAAGCCATCGCTCCGCTGGCAGGCGTTCCCGGCGCAATTAAAGACAATATCTGCACCAAGGGGCTTTTGACTACCTGCTCCTCTAAAATGCTGAGCAACGTAGTTCCTATTTATGACGCGCACGTTATTAAAAAGCTGCGCGCCGACGAAACAATCTTTTTGGGTAAAACCAATATGGACGAATTTGCCATGGGCTCCACCACGGAAACGTCCTTCTTCGGGCCTACGCACAATCCTTGGAATTTAGAGCGCGTTCCCGGCGGTTCCTCCGGCGGCAGCGCTGCCGCTATCGCCGCAGGTGAAGCAATTTGGACTCTGGGCTCCGATACCGGCGGTTCTATCCGTCAACCGGCTTCCTTTAATGGCTGCGTAGGTATTAAGCCCACCTATGGCCGCGTATCCCGTTACGGCTGCGTAGCTTTCGCTTCCTCTCTGGACCAGATCGGGCCTATCACTAAGGACGTAACCGACGCCGCTTTGGTCCTGAATACCATCTGCGGTAAGGACGAGATGGATTCTACCTCTTTGGACGCTCAGGTGCCCGACTTTACCAAGGCTTTGGTTGCCGACGTCAAGGGCCTGCGCATTGGTTTGCCTAAAGAATATTTCGGCGAAGGCATCGACCCCAAGGTTAAGGAAGAAATCGCCAAGGCCGTGAAGAAATACGAGGAGCTGGGCGCAGAAATCGTCGAGATTTCCCTGCCCCATACCGAGTATGCCGTAATCACCTATTATATCATCGCTCCCGCCGAGGCCAGCGCTAACCTGGCTCGTTACGACGGTGTGCGCTACGGCTACCGCAATATGAACGCTACCTCCGCTCCGGAAATGACCACCATGAGCCGTACCGAAGGCTTCGGCCTGGAGGTGCGCCGCCGCATTATGCTGGGTACTTACGTGCTTTCCAGCGGCTATTATGACGCTTATTATAATAAGGCTATGCAGGTGCGTACGCTTATCCGCCGCGACTTTGACGCCGCCTTTGAAAAGTGCGACGTACTGCTGACGCCGACCTCTCCTGTTCCGGCTTATAAGATTGACGGTAAAATGGATCCGCTGACCATCTATATGCTGGACGTAACTACGATTCCTGTAAATATGGCTGGCCTGCCCGGTATTTCCATTCCCTGCGGCTTTGCCGACGACGGCATGCCCATCGGTATGCAGCTGATCGGCAAGGTGCTGGATGAGGAAACCATTCTGCGCGCCGCTTATACCTTTGAACAGGCAACCGAATATCATAAAGTATTCGCACCGCTGGGAGGTAAAAAATAATGACTAAATATATTACCGTCATCGGCCTGGAAGTACACGCCGAGCTGAAAACTAAAACTAAAGCCTTTTGCAGCTGTTCCACTGACTTTGGCAGCACGCCGAACACCCATGTGTGCCCCGTTTGTCTGGGCATGCCCGGCGCATTGCCCGTGCTGAACAAGCAGGTGGTAGACTTCGCTATTAAAGCAGGCCTGGCTCTGAACTGCGATATTCAGAAGTTCAATAAATTCGACCGTAAAAATTATTTCTATCCCGATTTGGCTAAGAACTATCAGATTTCCCAATTTGATAAGCCCATCTGTTTAGGCGGCCATATCGATATTAAGCTGAGCAGCGGCGAAAGCAAGCGCATCGGCATTACCCGTATCCACATGGAGGAGGACGCCGGTAAGCTGAATCACAGCGGCGCTACCATCAGTACATCCGATTCTTCTGCCGTCGATTATAACCGCGCCGGCGTGCCGCTGATCGAGATTGTATCCGAGCCGGATATGCGCAGCGCTGAGGAAGCCCGTGCTTATATGGAAAACCTGAAAGCCATTCTGGAATACACCGACGTCTGCGATTGCAAAATGCAGGAGGGCAGCCTGCGCTGCGACGCCAATATTTCCATTATGCCCGTAGGCGCTAAGGAATTCGGCACCCGTGCAGAAATTAAAAACCTGAACTCCTTCCGCGCTTTGGAGCGCGCCATCAACTACGAGGTGGAGCGTCAAAAAGAGGTGCTGGAGGACGGCGGCCATGTAGTACAGGAAACCCGTACCTGGGACGAGGCCAACGGCGTAACCCTGTCCATGCGCTCTAAAGAGGAAGCTCACGATTACCGTTACTTCCCCGAGCCCGACCTTGTGCCCGTACAATTGGACGACGCCTGGATCGAGCGTATCCGCGCTACTTTGCCGGAGCTGCCGGCACAGCGTCAGGCCCGCCTGATGAACGAGCACGGCCTGCCGGAATACGACGCTTCCCAAATCGTTTCCAGTAAGGCTATGGCCGAATACTTTGACGCTGCCGTTAAGAACGCCAAGGACAGCAAGGCTGTATCCAACTGGCTGCTGGGCGACGTTTCCGCTTATATGAATAACGAAGGCATTACTATCGCCGACTTTAAGGTAAGCCCCGACCATCTGGCCGAGCTGGTTAATTTGATTAAGGACGGCGTACTGTCCAGCAAGCTGGCAAAAAAGGTCTTTGCCGAAATGCTCAAGGAAGACGAGGCTCCGAAAGCGCTGGTTAAGAAGCTGGGACTGGAGCAGGTCAGCGACGAGGGCGCTATTTTGCAGCTGGTAGAGGAAACTATCGCCGAAAACCCGCAGTCCGTTGCCGACTATAAGGCCGGTAAGGATAAGGCTATCGGCTTCCTGGTAGGCCAGATTATGAAGAAATCCCGCGGTAAGGCTAATCCGGGGATGGTTACTAAGATGCTCAAAGAAAAGATGCAATAAAAAGCGTTATAAGCACCGTTATGCTTTGCCGCAGCTTGTTTACTTGCTTTGGCAAAGATGAGCGGTAAAGTTATATAAAAATAGTTGACAGTCTCGCTTTATTGTGCTATCATATTTGTGTTGCTTATGAAAGCAGCAAATGATATAGATGCGGTAGTGGCGGAACGGCAGACGCGCTAGCCTCAGGAGCTAGTGGGGGCAACCCCGTGGAGGTTCAAATCCTCTCTACCGCACCATTTTGTTTATCAAGACCTAGGAGCTTGCTCTTAGGTCTTTTTTTGTATCTTTTGCTGCAGCTTAATCCAAGGGGGCTTGAATTGTAACGGCAATTATGTAAAAATATACTTGTAATTATTTAGCTTTAGGCTTCTTAGTTTTAACAGAGGAGTGCTGACATATGAAAAACAGATACGCATTAAAGGCCAAAGCCTTTGTGCTTACCGGCTTTTTTGTCATAGGGCTTGTGGCCGGAGCCTGCTACGCCTTGCTTTCCGCGCAGGGAACAAGCGGGGAGAAGTATAATACGGCGCGGCTGACGGAAAATTTGCAGTATGCTGCGGTAGAAGCGGGCCGCCTGCAGTGCGTGGTGCTGCGGGATAAGGCGGAAATGTACAATATACCGTCGAGCCTGAAGGGAACTGTTATCGAGCGCATGTCCAAGGGTGTGAAGGTGGATTACCTTGATTTGGTGTCCAGTCAGGATAAGGACGATAGATATGCGGTAACTACTGTAGAGCTGCAATTTCAGCGCCTGTTCGGGCGCAGGCACATTATTCCTGCCGGAAGTCAGGTTTTAGTTCTGCAGGCTGATAATGGCAGAGGCGAAACCAGGGGCCGCGTTTTAGTGGATGGCAAGTATTATGAAAAGAATTTTGACACTGCTTATTTGCGCTTTCCCTATATCGGCCAATGGAAGAAAGTGGAGTTTAACGGTAAGCCGGGATATATGCAATACGACGCTTTGTCCGACAGTAAATTGATGTGAGGTGCCTGTGATGAGTAAAAGAGCGGTTATGCTGCTTTTAGCGTTTCTTTGCGCTGCGGCAGGTTTTATTATGGCTAATAATATTTTAGGCACTCGGCTGCATACGGTCAGCGCCAGCACTGCGGATGAGTTCTATGCTGCGCCGTCGGTGACTGCGGCGCGCTGCAGCGCTTTCAGCGCAGGAGAAGAGCTGACTGTACTGGAGCAGGTAGTTATGGAAAAGCCTACGGCCGTAATTATGCAGGATAATCTGCTGGCTGAGGATGAGTCCAGGACGAAGTATAAGCTTGTCAAGGGAGCGGTTTATCAGCTGGAAGCTGCGCAGTTGGACAAGGCAAATAATCCTTGCTTGATTAAGATTAAAACGACTAAGGGAGAGCATGCTGTTTTATCCGTGCCTAAGGCTATGGTGAAGCCGGTGGACGAGGGTACGTGGCTGCGCGTGCGTTCGCCGAAAAGCGGCGAAGAGGGCTGGCTGCTTTCCAAAACACAATGGTATTGAATAAATAAGAGGATAAAACGCTTTAAATAAAGAAGGGGGATATTAGTATGAATATTATTGTTACCGGCGGCGCGGGCTTTATCGGCTCTAATTTTATTTTTCATATGCTGGACAAGCATCCTGATTATCGTATTATTTGTCTGGATAAGCTTACCTACGCAGGTAATTTATCGACTTTGGCAAGCGTAATGGATAATCCGCAATTTCGCTTTGTGAAGGCCGACATTTGCGACCGTGAGGCGGTATATAAATTATTTGAAGAAGAACGCCCTGATATCGTAGTGAATTTTGCTGCTGAAAGCCACGTCGACCGCTCTATTGAAGACCCCGGCATTTTTTTGCAGACTAATATCATCGGTACGGCGACGCTGATGGACGCCTGTCGCAAGTATGGCGTTATCCGTTACCATCAGGTTTCTACGGACGAGGTGTATGGCGATTTGCCGTTGGACAGGCCGGATTTATTTTTTACGGAAGAAACTCCGATTCATACCAGCAGTCCGTATTCGTCGTCCAAGGCGGGGGCGGACCTGCTTGTTATGGCTTATTATCGTACTTATGGCCTGCCGGTGACAATTTCCCGCTGCTCTAATAACTATGGGCCTTATCATTTTCCAGAAAAGCTTATCCCGCTGATGATAGCCAACGCTCTGGCAGATAAGCCGCTGCCGGTATACGGCGAGGGTTTGAATGTGCGCGATTGGCTGTATGTGGAGGATCACTGCAAGGCCGTCGATTTGATTATCCATAGGGGCAGAGTCGGCGAGGTGTATAATATCGGCGGGCATAACGAGATGCGCAATATCGATATTGTAAAGCTGATTTGCAAGGAATTGGGCAAGCCGGAAAGCCTGATTACCCACGTTACCGACCGCAAGGGGCACGATATGCGTTACGCTATCGACCCGACTAAGATTCATAACGAGCTGGGGTGGCTGCCGGAAACTAAATTTGCCGACGGCATTAAGAAAACTATTCAGTGGTATTTGGATAATAAGAAGTGGTGGCAGGATATTATCAGCGGCGAGTACCAAAATTATTATGCCAAAATGTACGGAAACAGATAAATTTTCAGAGTAAAACCAACAATTTACCAAAAGCTCCGCAGGCCTGATGGATTGGGCTTGCGGAGCTTTTTGCTGCTCGGCTATGGCATTAATAGTTGCGAATTTTAAAGTGACATAAAGCGAGGTAGCCGACACGAAAGTGTCGCAATGCAAAAGGGCTCGATGCACTTTTGCTTGACTGGGGGGGACGAGAAGCTATAATTACCCTAGGAAAACTAGGAGGTTATGGTGATGAAGATAAAATGTAGTAAGATTTTACAATATGGCGCTTTGGAAATTGTAGCGATATATTTTAGTTTGCTTATGGTAATGAGCTTATTGACGGGTAATTTAGTATATCGTCGTAGCCAAAGTTTATTAGCAGCAGCAATAATTGTGGTATTGACAAGCCATCTATACAGCGATAGGAGAAAATATTTTATTACTTGGGGAGCATTAGGGACGCTACTGGCTTCTGTATTGTATATCTATTACAATCTAAATGATAGCAGTCAAGTATATCTGGCAATAAAATATTTGAGCTTTTCGTTGAATGAGAGTTGCTTAATAATATTAACAGTTTCTATGTTATGGCAACGGACTAAAAAATTTATATTGGTTTTATTGTTAATCTTAGCTTTGATTATTCCAATCGTATTTTGGGGATATTATTTGTCCATGGACGCCTGGTTTGCCTCTGATACATTGCTGGCGGTTATGCAAACTAATTTAGGAGAATCGAAAGAATATTTATCGGATTATTTTACAGTAAGCGGAATGGCTGCAATTATATTTATTGTAATTGTCGCTGGGATAGTTTGGCGTAATATGCAAAGCGTATTGTTGGTTAAGGAGAAAAAGCATTTTACCGCTTTTATATCTTTAGCTCTTTTGGTGAGCGCAACGGCATGCTATAAAACTAGGGATAATCTAATACTTAATACAGGATGGAAAGCAAAAGAAAATTTACAAAAGTATGCTGATTTCCAAAAAATGCAAGCGCAAAGAAAAAGCATCGTTAGATTAAATTTGCAGGAGAACGGAAAACAGCAAGGAGTTTTTGTCTTGGTTATCGGCGAGTCGCAAAGTAAAGACCATATGTCGGCTTATGGATATGATAAAAAAACTACGCCATGGCTAGGAGAAGCGTTTAAGCAGGATAATTTTATTAAATTTACTAACGCTTATTCCTGCCATACGCATACCATACCTGTTTTGACATATGCGCTGACTGCTAAAAACCAGTATAATGAGTTGCAGTTGGAAAATGCAGTATCTCTTTTAGAAGTTGCCGAAGCGGCTGGATATGAAACTGCCTGGCTTAGCAATCAAATAAAATACAGCGCTTGGGATACTCCGATTACCGTTATTGCCAGCGAAGCTAATCAGCAAGATTGGATAAATCATAATATAGGCGAAACGACAGTTTCTAATGCTTACGATTTAAAACTTCTAGATAGTTTAAAATCCTTAAAGCTTACTGATAAGATGCTGATAGTAATTCACCTAATGGGGAACCATGGATCTTATAGGGAACGTTATCCTCGTGATTTTGCTGTATTTTCGGATATGAGTAGTGAAGTTGGCAGCTATGATAATAGTATATTATATAATGATTATGTGGTAAGTAAAATTTACGAGTATGTTAGAAGCTTACCAGAATTTAATTGTATGATATATTTCGCTGACCATGCAGATGCAGTTGAAGAAAAATTAGGGCATGATGCTAGTAAATTTGTTTGGCCTATGACGCATATACCTATGTATATAGGCTTTAGTGAACGCTTTAGGCAAAAAGACGCGGCTATGGTAAATATTTTGCGTAATTCTCAAGATAAAGTTTTTACCAACGATTTAATTTTTAATATAATGTTAGGTTTGATGAATATAAAAATACCAGACATATATGAGCAAGAAAACGATATTACGAGCACGTATTATAACAGCGATATACAGCGGTTTAAAACATTGTACGGTCAAAGATTTGTACGGGAGGATTTGCAATGATAGAAAAGCTTCGACAAAAAACAAAATTTATACTTTTAGCGTTCTGTGTAGCATTAGCTGTTTTTAATTATGACAGAATAGTCGTAAGGCTGTTAAGTTTTGCTCCAGCCAGCGTAGAAAACCATTGGGCAGAACAATATATGCCTGATAAATTTTGGCTGCACAGAGTGGATTCGGTTGCTAAGCAGCAAGAGTTTGCGGGTAAATATGCCGGGCTGGAGTTTGATATTATATATTATGAAGACAGCAGGGCTTTTGAAAATTCGCACGACAAAGATGATTTAAAAGCCTATAATTTAGAAAAGCAATTTCAGAAGTATGCTTCCTTGCCAACTAAAAATAATTTATGGTTGGATTTCAAAAATTTAAGCTTGGATAATAAAGACGATGCGTTGACTGTTTTAAATTCGCTTATGGATAAGTATGGCGTTGATAAAAGCAAAGTTTATGTTGAAAGCAAATGTTATCAGGCCTTGGACGCGTTTAAACAGGCGGGCTTCAAAACGAGCTATTATTTCCCATATTATAAATTTAAGAAGATGAGCAAAACGGAAATTAACGACGTAAAAATTAAAACGGAAGCTATCGCCGCTTCCGGTAATATCGACGCAATATCATTTCAGGGCGACTATTATGAATTTGTGAGCGGCTTACAATTACCACCCAATATTGTACTGTTGAGTTGGTTGGATGGACAAAGCTGGTATGAAGTTTTGCTTCGTAGAAAGTATGCCGCTATCCGCGACGACGATAGGGTAAAGGTTATTTTGGTAAGAGAACATGGCAAATATCATAGGTAGGTAAAACTAAAATGATAATTTTGTAGGAAAGAAGAAATTTTACGCTTTGAGCTTACAAAAACCAACAATTTCACAAAAGCTCCGCAGGCCTGATGGATTGGGCTTGCGGAGCTTTTTGCTGCGCGGCAGTTCACAATTTTGCCATGTTGGTTTTACCAATTCTTTTCATATGTGAAGAAAAATTTTTCGGCAGGCCGGCGTAAAGCATATTATGCTTACAGACAGGGAGGCGTGCAAAATTTTCTTCAGCAAAAGCTTTACAGCTCAACAACGTATAGTTTTCTTCCGGCAGCTGGCGGTTATCCTGCAAAGCGGCTTGCCGCTGCTGCGGGCTATCGGGCTGCTGCGCAGCAGGCTGGACAGCGATCTGGCGCTGGTGTGCTACCGTTTGCAGCAGCTACTTACCAGAGGCAGCACCTTAGCCGGGGCCATGGCGCAGGAGCCGGACTTCTTCCCACCGTTAGCCGTTAAACTGGTGGCGGCGGGAGAGGTCAGCGGGCAGCTGGGCGCGGTATTGGAGCAGCTGGCTGCATACTATGAGGAGCAGGAGCGGCTGCGGCTCTTTATCGCCAAGGCTGCGGCGTATCCCTTGCTGCTGCTGGCGGCTGCCGCTTGTGTGCTGCTGTTCTTTTTGCTCTACGTCTTGCCGGTGCTGGCCGACGTTTACAGGGGAATGCGTGTGGAGCCTCAAGGTATGCTGGCCGTACTTTTGCGGCTGCATCTGTGGCTGGCGCAGTATCCTCTGTTGGCGCTGGCTTTGGCGGCGGGCTGCGGCCTGCTTGCGGCGCTGGGCTGCCGACGTGGGCTGCGCTGGCTGTGGGGACGCAGCTGGAGCGGAAATTTTTACCGCCTTATCTATGAAGTTCGCTTTTGTAAGCTGCTGGCGCTTTTATTGGACAGCGGGCTGAACATTACGCAGGCTGTGGCGG
>NZ_CAJMEH010000013.1 GCF_905212365.1 uncultured Phascolarctobacterium sp. | reverse complement strand
GAGCGGCCAATGGCAGCCCGATTCAAAACGTATACCGCAGCGGCGAGTTCGGCGCTTTTACCGACGGCATTGAAAAGAAATCTTCGTTTAAGCAGATATTGAGCTTTAACAGCAGCGTGTATGAGCAGGAGCCTGTGAAGCAGGAGGTGGAGCAGGACCCTATCCAGGTACCGGAATGGCAGACGGAGAGGAAGCCTGCCGTTGTGCTGCGTCCTATAATTAATTATGACGACGTGCCCGTGCCAATGCCGTCCCGCCGCTTTTTGGAGGAAAGCGTGCCGGAGGAGGAGCCGCCGCGTTTGGCAGAGCCTCAGCCGGAGCCGCGTTCCGTTATTCATAATGAATACCGCGAGCAGCTGGCACAGAAGCCGCAGCCTGTTCGTCCGGCAGAACGGCCTGTGCCGCAGACGGAGGAACCGCGCCGCATAGAAATTTTTGACAGCGCGGAAAAAATTCACCCGGAGCAGACTGCGCCTGCACCCGCAGCGGCAGCCGCTGCTGTGAAGCAGGAGGAAGCGCCGCAGCAGGGTTCGGATTATATACTGCCGCCGCTGGAGCTTTTGGATATGCCCAAGGTTAGCGACCCGGTTTCCTATCAGAAGGATATTATGGAGCAGTGCGCCGTTTTGGAGCAGACCTTGAAGGATTTCCGTGTCCGCGCCAATGTTATCGCCGTGACCCGCGGGCCTTCCGTTACGCGCTTTGAATTGGAGCCAGCGCCCGGCGTCAAGGTAAGCTCCGTAGTCAATCTTGCAGACGATATTGCCCTGCGTCTGGCCGCTCCCGGCGTGCGTATTGAAGCACCCATTCCCGGCAAATCAGCCATCGGTATCGAAGCGCCTAATACGAAAAACGATACGGTCTGCTTCCGCGAGGTGGTGGACGACGCGAAGGTACGTAATGCGCCGTCGCGGCTGTGCATCGGCTTGGGCAAGGATATCAGCGGCAATATTATTTCCGCGGATTTGTCCAAGATGCCTCATTTGCTGGTAGCAGGCTCTACCGGTTCCGGCAAATCCGTATGCATCAATACGATTATTACAGGAATTTTATATAAGGCCCGCCCGGAGGAGGTCAAGCTGATTTTAGTGGACCCTAAGGTGGTGGAGCTGTCCAATTATAACGGTATCCCACATTTGCTGACGCCTGTTGTGACAGAGCCGAAAAAGGCTGCCTCCGCCCTGCACTGGGCTGTGGCTGAAATGGAGCGGCGCTATAAGCTGTTTGCGGATAATCATGTGCGCGAAATTAATAGCTACAACGCGCAGGCACAGGAAAAGATGCCTTTTATCGTTATCATTATCGACGAGCTGTCCGATTTGATGATGGTAGCTAAGGTGGACGTGGAGGACGCCATTCTGCGTTTGGCGCAGAAGGCGCGCGCCGCCGGTATTCATTTGATTTTGGCTACGCAGCGTCCTTCTGTGGACGTTATTACCGGTATCGTAAAGGCCAATATTCCTTCGCGCATAGCGTTCGCCGTTTCCTCGCAGACTGATTCCCGTACCATTATCGATATGGGCGGCGCGGAAAAGCTGCTGGGAAAGGGCGATATGCTGTTTTATCCTATCGGCTTCAACAAGCCCGTGCGTGTGCAGGGCGCTTTTGTGACTGACGCCGAAATTAATAATATAGTGGACTTTATCGTTCAACAGTCCATACCCGTTAATTACAGTGAGGAAGTGACCCAGCAGGAGCTGGAATGCGATGGCCGCAACGGCGGAGCGGAGGAAAATATGCCGTCCTCGCCTATGGAGGACGAGCTTTTCGAGGACGCTTTAAATCTGGTACTGGATATGGGGCAGGCCTCCAGCTCGATGCTGCAGCGGCGCTTTCGCATCGGCTATACCCGCGCGGCCCGTCTGGTGGATACTATGGAGGAGCTGGGCATTGTTGGCCAGTCCGTGGGCAGCAAGCCCCGCGAGGTTATTATGTCAAGGCAGGAGGCGGAGGAGCGCTTCCTGAAGCGTGAATAAAGGTGGAGGTACTGGCAATGGATACTGAAAAAACCGTTGGTGCGATTTTGCGGGAAGCACGCCTGGCCAAGGGCCTGTCCTTGGCAGAGGTGGAAAAGGGAACCAGCATCCGCAGCCGTTATCTGGAGGCTGTGGAAAAGGAGGAATACGATAAAACTCCGGGTGAAGTGTTCCTGAAGGGCATCATTCGTAATTACGGCAATTATCTGGGACTGAACGGGCCGGAGCTGGTGGATATGTACAAGGCTGCGGTCGCCGGTGTGGCTAAGGATTCCGTGCGCAGCGCCGGTATCCGCGAGGTGGATAAGGTGCGCCTGAATATTCAGCTCAAGGAAAAAAGAGATATTGGCAGCGGTACCGGACGTGTGGAGCTGCCGAGCTTTTCGCTTCGGCAGTGTTTGGCAGGTCTGGCCGTAGTCGTGGTTTTAGCAGGCGGCTATTTTGCCGTACCCCAAGCCATAGATTATTTTAAGAACCGTCCGCAGAGTACGCCAACGGCAGCGGAGGAGCCAAAGCCTGCTCCCGCAGTATTGGATAAGGTAGTAGTGGAGATGGAGGCCAATGGCCCCTGCTGGTTGGAGGTCAACGCCGACGGCAAGGAAATTTTTGCCGGTATGCTGCAGCCTAAGGATAAAAGAAGCTATGAGGCTAAGGATAAGCTAATTATAAAATACGGCAATATAGGCGTTATGAGCGTAAAGGTCAACGGCGAGCCCGTGGATATGCAGGGCGAGCATGGCGTGGCCGTGAAAACCTATAACAGATTAAAGTAGGAGAATCTGATGAAGCAATTTTTACCAATTTCCAAGGAGGAAATTGCGGAGCGCGGTTGGGAGCAGCTGGACTTTCTGTTCGTCAGCGGCGACGCCTATGTGGATCACCCCTCCTTTGGCCCGGCAGTTATCTGTCGCGTGCTGGAGTCGCAGGGCTACAAGGTGGCGCTTTTATGCCAGCCGCGTTGGGAAAAACCTGAATATTTTGCTGCGCTGGGCAAGCCGCGCTTAGGCGTGCTCATATCCGGCGGCAATCTGGATTCCATGCTGTGCCGCTATACGGCGGCCAAGCATGAACGCAGCGTTGATAAATATACGGCGGGCGGCGCTGTAGGCAAGCGTCCTGACCATGCTACGGCGGTTTACGCCCAAATGGTCAAAAGGCTGTGGCCCGACCTGCCGGTGATTATCGGCGGCATTGAAGCCAGCCTGCGCCGCTTTGTGCATTATGATTACTGGGAAAACAGGCTGCTGCCTTCGATTTTGGAAAGCAGCGGCGCTGACCTTTTGGTTTACGGCATGGGTGAAAAGCAGGTGGTGGAAATCGCCGATTATTTAAGCGGCGGCGCCAGCATCGAGGATATGCGGTATATCCGCGGAACGGCTTATGCTGCTGATACGCTGCCGGAGGAGGAATATGTCAAGCTGCCGGGCTGGAAGGCCATCAGGGACGATAAGCGTTTCTTCGCGCAGGCCTACCATTTACAGAGCAGGGAGCAGGATCCATTTTACGGCAAGCCTGTAGTGCAGCGGGGGCAGAATAAATATATTGTGCAGAACCCGCCCGTTTATCCTCTGACACAGGAGGAAATGGACGCTATTTACGATTTGGACTATATGCGCAGCTGGCACCCCAGCTACGACGCGCAGGGCGGTGTGGCGGCTTTGGAGGAGGTGCAGTTCAGCATCGTCAGCTGCCGCGGCTGCTTTGGCAGCTGTGCCTTCTGCGCCATTCACGCCCATCAGGGGCGCATCATTCAGGCGCGCAGCCATGAATCCATTCTGCGCGAGGCAAAAATTTTAACCAGGCTGCCTGGCTTTAAGGGCTATATTCACGATGTTGGCGGTCCTACGGCCAACTTCCGGCATACCTCCTGCGCCAAGCAGCTGAAATACGGCGTGTGCCGCGACAGACAATGCTTGTTCCCGTCGCCCTGTCCCAACATCGACGCGGACCACAGCGATTATATTGCTTTGCTGCGTAAGGTACGCGCTTTACCGGGTGTGAAAAAGGTCTTTATCCGCAGCGGTATTCGCTACGATTATTTGCTGGCGGATAAAAAGCAGGAATTTTTGGACGAGCTGTGCCGTTATCATATCAGCGGTCTTTTGAAAATTGCTCCGGAGCATATTGCGCCGCCGGTTCTGCAGCGCATGGGCAAGCCGGGCAAAGAGGTTTATGTGAAGTTTATGCGCTTGTTTGCGCAGAAAAATAAGGAGCTGGGGCTGCCCCAGTATCTGGTGCCTTACTTTATCAGCAGTCACCCCGGCTGTACGCTGAACAACGCTGTCGAGCTGGCGGAATTCCTGCGGGATATCAAGCATCAGCCGGAGCAGGTGCAGGATTTTATCCCTACGCCGGGCAGCGAGGCCACGGCCATGTATTATTCCGGTGTGGACCCCAAAAGCGGCCAAAGCGTTTTTGTAGCGCGCAATCCTCACGATAAGGCTATGCAGCGGGCGTTGATGCAGTATAAAGCGCCGCGCAACCGGCAGCTGGTGCTAGAGGCGCTGCAAAAGGCCGGGCGTTTGGATTTAATCGGCAGCGGGCCTAAATGCCTGCTGGCGGAAAAGCAGGAAAGCGGACGCCGCGGCGGCAAGCCCAGGGAAGCGGCGCGCAGGCCAAAAAGGCGCTCTTAGAGCGGAAAGGTTATATTATGTTACGTTGGCTGACGCTGGCGCTGCTGCTGGCCGCCATGAGCTTGACCGCCGGCTGCGGCGATAAGCAGGAGGCTGCGCAGGCAGAGGAACAGCATATCTTAACAGTATATTCGGAGCTGGACCAAAAATTTACAGAGGATTTGCTGCGCAGCTTTAACGAAAGCAATGAGAAAAAAATTGTGGTTAAGGGTGTGTACGAGCTGAAGCAGGACGCGCCGCAGCCGGATATCGTACTGGCCGAGCAGCGCACCCTGAACCGGCTGAAGCTGGAGGGCAGCTTAAAGCCCGTGGCCTTTGCCGCCGGCGACAGGCTGCCGGAAAAGCTGCGGGACGGCGATTTGTGCTGGTACGGCGTATTTTACGACCCGACGGTGTTTTTGGTCAATCAGCAGTTTGCCCGCGTTATAGGGCAGCGCAGTTTGACCGGCTGGGTGGATTTGGAAAATAACGAGCAGCTGCGTATCGCGATGGAAAATTTGTCGGACAGCAGCAGCACCCAAAACTTTTTGGGCGCTTTTGCCGACGCCATGGGCGAGACGACATCGCTGAATTATTTGTGGAATATCAACCGCTTTGTGGGGCAATACGCTAAATTTCCCTTTACGCCGGTACGCATGACGGCGGTTGGCGATGCGGATATAGCGATTACCCGGCAGAGCTATGTTTTTAAATATCTGGAAAATAAATTTCCGGCTTATGTAGTGCAGCCCAGAGAGGGCACGCCGGTCAACCTTTACTGTGTGGGGCTTTTTAAAAGCTGCGGCGAAGAGGTGCAGGCGCTGGCCTTTATGGAATGGCTGCTGGCTGACGAAAGGGTGCAGGCCGTTTCGCAGGCCAATAATACGGGCTTCCTCTTTTTATTCCCGCGGGGCTTGGAGGGCGGCGCGGCCGATGCGTCCAAGCTGTGGCTGAACAAAAGCTATTTGCAGCCTGCCGCGCAGGAAGCCTTGACTAAGAAATGGCTGGAAAGAGTACGCTTTAGCAAGTAGGAGGATACAGAATGAAAATAGGTATGGTCAGCTTGGGCTGTCCTAAAAATCTTGTGGATTCAGAGGTAATGCTGGGGCTGATTCGCGAAAAGCAGCTGGATATCACGAACGACCCGGCGGAAGCAGATTTGATTATCGTCAATACCTGCGGCTTTATCGAAAGCGCCAAGGAGGAATCCATCGGCACTATTTTACAGATGGCAGAATATAAAAAGAGCGGTAGCTGCCAATATTTGGTGATGACCGGCTGCCTGGGCCAGCGCTATGCTGACGAATTGTTTGAGAGCATGCCGGAGGTGGACGCTATCGTCGGCACCGACTGCTTTACGGATATCGCCTGGGTTATCGAGCAGGTGATGCACGGCAAACGGCTGAAGCACCTGCGCAAGCTGGAAAGCAAGAACGTGCCCCTGCCGCCGCGTATGCTGACCACGCCCAGCTATATGGCATATTTGAAGATTGCCGAGGGCTGCGATAACTGCTGCTCCTACTGCATCATTCCTCAGCTGCGGGGCCCTTATACCTCCCGCCCTTACGAGGAGGTTATGGCGGAAGCCAGAGCCTTGGCTGCCAGCGGCGTTAAGGAGCTTATCGTAGTGGCGCAGGATACTACGCGCTACGGCGAGGATTTATACGGCAAGCTGCTGCTGCCCCAGCTGCTGCGCGATTTGAACGAGCTGGAGGGCGTCCGCTGGATACGGGTTATGTATCTGTATCCCAATAATTTTACCGACGAGCTCATCGACGCCTTTGCCTCTTTGAACAAGGTGTGCAAATATATCGATATTCCCTTGCAGCACGCCAGCGACAGCCTGCTGGCCAGCATGAACCGCTATGATACGCGGGCGCAGGTGGAAATGCTGCTGCAAAAGCTGCGTACCCGCATACCCGGCATTACCATTCGTACTACCTTTATTGTGGGCTTCCCCGGTGAAACGGATAATGATTTTGCCGAGTTGATGGATTTTGTAGAGCAGCAGCGCTTTGAAAACGCCGGTGTGTTCCAATACTCTCAGGAGGAGGGCACGGTGGCAGGCGCTATGGAAAACCAGATTGCGCCGGAAATTAAGGAAAGCCGCTATCACGAGCTGATGGCGCTGCAGGCCGGTATTTCGGAGGAAATTCACCGGGAGAGAGAGGATGAAGTGCTGGAGGTTTTGGTCGAGGGCTTCGACGAGGAGCATTTGGCCTATGGCCGCAGCCAGCACGAGGCTCCGGAAATCGACGGCACCATCTTTATTGAAAATGCCGGAGAGCTGGAGATTGGACAGATGGTAAGGACCCGCATTTTACAGGGCTTTACTTACGAAATGGTGGCTGAGCAGGAGCTGTAAAAGACGCTCCGTTGCGGCTGGAGGGATGAAAATGAAGGCAGAGATCATAACGACAGGAACTGAACTGCTGCTGGGCGAAATTCTTAATACTAATGTGCAGTATCTTTCCCGCAGGCTGAACAGCATGGGCTTCGACGTTTTGTACCACACTACGGTGGGCGATAACCCGGAGCGTATGCTGGCGGTGCTGGAAAAGGCCATGGAGCGCGCCGATATTATTATTACTAGCGGCGGCTTGGGGCCTACCCGCGGCGACATTACCAAAGAAATGGTGATGCAGGTGTGCCATACGGAAAGCTATCTGGATTTGGACACCTGGGGACGCATCGACGCTTATTTTGCCAAAAAAGGCGTCTGCCGCCCGGCCAATAACGATAAGCAGGCCTATGTGCCTTTGGGGGCGGAAATACTGCAGAACGATGTGGGAACTGCGCCGGGACTGTGGCTGGAATATCAGGACAAGCTTTTTATTCTGCTGCCAGGGCCTCCCTCCGAGCTGACGGACGTGTGTGAAAAGCAGCTGTGGCCCCGCTTGCTGCGCCGCTTTGCCGACCATGGCGTTATTTTGTCCCGCACGCTGCATTTGCGCGGCTTGGGCGAATCGCTGGCGGCGGAAAAGCTGGACGCTTTAATTATGGCCCAAAGCAATCCGACGATTGCTTTGTATGCCCGCTACGGCGAAATTTTGGTGCGCTTAACGGCTAAGGCTGCCGGTGAAGCGCAGGCTAAGGCTATGCTGGATACTTGCGAGCAGCAGGTGCGCCAGTATGTCGACGAATATATTTACGGTGTGGATGACGCCACTTTGGCTGCATGTTTAGGCCAGGAGCTGCTGAAGCAGGGCAAAACAATTGCCTTTGCCGAATCCTGCAGCGGCGGCCTGGCCAGCAGTTTGGTTACGGACGTGCCGGGCAGCAGCGAATACCTGCTGGGCAGCGTAGTAACCTATACCAATATGGCGAAAAACAAGCTCATCAACGTGCAGCAGGATACCTTGAGCCGCTATGGCGCCGTCAGCAGAGAAACGGCCTGCGAAATGGCCGCAGGCGTGCGCCGTCTGCTGGGCAGCGATTTGGGCGTCAGCATTACGGGCAACGCCGGGCCAAGCGCCAGCGAGGGCAAGCCGGTAGGGCTTGTGTATATCGCCGTGGCTACGGAGGACGTGGTGTATTGCCAGGAGCACCGTTTTGCTTCAACGAGAACAGAAAATAAGCTGCGGATAGCGCTGACCGCTATTTCCATGGCTATTGATAAATTAAAGGAAGAAAAGAAGAATAAGGAAGCGTAAGCTTCTGAGCGGAGGAATTTTATTGATGACAACACAAAAAGAAATGTTTGGTGAACTGGAACTGGATAAAAAGGTCGTAGCGGCATTGACGGAAATGGGCTTTGAAGAGCCTTCTCCCATTCAGGCAGCCACGATTCCGCTGGTGCTGGAGGGTAACGACGTTATCGGCCAGGCCCAGACGGGTACGGGCAAAACTGCCGCTTTCGGCATTCCCCTGGTGCAGTCCATCGACGATTTTAAGCATATTCAGGCTTTGATTATGTGCCCGACCCGCGAGCTGGCTATTCAGGTAGCCGAGGAGGTGGGCAAGATCGGCCGCACCCGCCGCGTGCGCGCGCTGCCGGTTTACGGCGGCCAGCCCATCGAACGCCAGATTCGTGCGCTGAAAAATAACGTGCAGATCGTCATCGGCACTCCCGGCCGCTTGATCGACCACATCAACCGCGGTACGATTAAGCTGGACAACATTAAGTTTTTGGTGCTGGACGAGGCCGATGAAATGCTGGATATGGGCTTTGTGGACGATATCGAGGAGATTATGCGCGCGCTGCCGACGGAGCGTCAGACGCTGCTGTTTTCCGCAACCATGCCTCGTCCGATTTTGAGCCTGACCAAAAAGTACATGAAAGCGCCGAAGAATGTGACCATTTCCAAGGAAGAGCTGACAGTACCGCTGATCGAGCAGTATTATTTTGAAACCAAGGATAAGATCGAAGGCTTGTGCCGCCTGCTGGATGCGGAAATAGACGGCAAGCTGATTATTTTCTGCCGCACGAAGAAGGGTGTGGACGATTTATCCATCGCTTTATCCAGCCGCGGCTATATGGCCGAGGGCCTGCACGGCGATTTGAGCCAGAACCAGCGCGACCGCGTGATGAAGAAATTCCGTGAGGGCGCAGTGGACGTGCTCATTGCTACGGACGTAGCAGCCCGCGGCATCGATGTTGATAATATTACCCACGTTATCAATTTTGACATTCCTCAGGATCCGGAAAGCTATGTACACCGCATTGGCCGCACGGGCCGCGCAGGCAATACGGGTGTGGCTATGACCTTTATTACGCCGCGGGAATTCCGTCAATTAAAGCTTATCGAGCGCATGGTTAAGACCAAGATTCAGCGCCGTCAGCTGCCGACTGCGGCTAATGTTATCGAGCGCCAGCGGGACCAGATTATCAGCAAGATGCAGACGGTGCTGGAGCTTAACGCCTATCACGATTATATGCCCATTGCCGAAAGCCTGCTGGACGATTACTCCGCCGAGGAGGTAGCTGCCGCAGCTATTAAGCTGATGCAGGAGGGCAATAAGGCTTTGGAAGCGCCGCAGGAGGATATGCTGGCTATGGATTTGCAGAACACCGGCGGCCGTCCCGGAATGGTGCGCCTGTTTATGAACATCGGCCGCAGCCAGAAGATTATGGTTAAGGATATTGTCAGCACTATCGCCATCGAGGCGGATATTCCCGCCCGCGATATCGGCCTGATTAATATTTATGATAAATTTACCTTCGTCGAGGTGCCGGAGGACGTAGCGGAAAAGGTTATCGGCGCTATGCACAAGAACTTTATCAAGGGCTATAAGGTGAACATCGAGCCCGCGCGGGTAAGAGAGCGCCGTTGATGCTTGATAGTTGGCTTTTCCGGCAGCGAGAAAATTGCATGGAGGTGCCGTCATGGCACAGAATAATATTTACGGTAATCTGAAAGGCCTCAGAAATTCCGTTATCGAAGAACTGAAAACCTTATACGAGCTGCGCCTGGAGGCAGGGCAGCTGGTCACGGCGGAGCTGGCCCTGAAGCTGGCAGATATTACGGATTTTATCAACCGCGAGGTGTCCGTTTACATCAGCCGCAGCGGCCAGGTGCTGGCCGTGGCCGTAGGCGACGACCAAAGCGTGGAGCTGCCGCCCATCGAAGGGCGGCGCGGTGTCAGCCGTTTAAGCGGCGTGCGCTGCGTGCATACCCATCCCAACGGCAATCCTGCCTTGAGCGGCGTGGATATTTCGGCGCTGAAAAATAACCGTTTCGACGCTATGGTCGCTATCGGCGTTACTTCGCCGGACTTTGCCCAATCCACGCTGAGCTTCGGCATGATCACCAGTATGGACGATAACGAGCAGTACCAGACGGAATGCTACGGGCCGCTGACGCTGGAGCAGGCGGAGGGTGTTTTCTTCCCCAATCTGGCGGCGATGGTGGAGCGTATTCTGGAAAAGCAGAGCGGCGGCTCTAGTCTGGCGCAAAGCGCGGAACGAGCCATTCTGGTAGGTATGGAATATGGCGGCGGCGTCAGCAGCATCGGCTGGACGGCGGAGGATTCCCTGGAGGAATTGAAGCAGCTGGCAGATACTGCCGGAGCGCAGGTTGTGGCTAAATTTTTACAGAAGCGTCCCAAGCCCGATCCGGCCTTTTTCATCGGCAAGGGTAAGGTGCAGGAGCTGGCGCTGTATGTGCAGCAGGAAAACGTCGACCTGTGTATTTTTGACGACGAGCTGTCGCCGGCGCAGCAGCGCAACATCGAGCAGGCTATGGGCGTGCGCGTGCTGGACCGCACGGCGCTTATTTTGGATATCTTTGCGCAAAGAGCGCGTACCAACGAAGGGAAGCTGCAGGTAGAGCTGGCGCAGCTGCAATACACCCTGCCGCGCATTATGGGTAAGGGCTTGAGCCTGTCCCGTTTAGGCGGCGGCATCGGTACCCGCGGCCCCGGCGAAACCAAGCTGGAGGTGGACAGGCGGCGTATCCGCGACCGTATCGCTTATATTAAGGAGTGCATCGGCAAGGTGAAAAGCGTGCGCACGCTGCACCGGGCAGGACGAGCTAAGGCCAGCGTGCCTACGGTAAGCCTTGTAGGTTATACTAACGCCGGCAAGTCCACGCTGCTTAATACGCTGACTAATTCGGATATTTACGCCAAGGACCAGCTGTTTGCGACCCTTGACCCCACGACGCGCCAACTGGAGCTGCCCCATAAGCAGCAGGCCATTCTGACCGATACTGTGGGCTTTATTCAGCGCTTGCCCCATCAGCTGGTGGCGGCGTTTCAGTCCACCTTGGAGGAGGTGGTGGAGGCTGATGTGCTGCTGCACGTTATCGACGTCAGCCACGAGCTGTACAAGGAGCAGAGCAATGCCGTGTATCAGGTATTGGACGAGCTGGGCGCCAGGGATAAAACCATCATTACTGTTTATAATAAAATCGATAAGCTGCCGGAGGGCTCCGGTCTGCCGGACCGTTTGGCTAAGGAAGAAAACAGCGTCTGCATTTCTGCCAAGAGCGGCGTTAATCTGGACGTACTGCTGGAGCTGATTGCCGAAAATCTGAAGCTGAAGGCAGTGGAAGCAAGCTTTTTGATTCCCTACAGCGATTCTGCCGCCGCCGCGCGTCTGCACGAGGCGGGCACGGTGCTGGAACAGGAATATCTGACCGAGGGCACGCTGCTGAAGGTGCGTCTGGAGGCAGAGCAGCTAAGCGAATTTGAGCAATATCTGCAAAAATAATTTATGTAAGGTGAAGTATTTTGATCGACTATCAAGCACTTGAACAAGCGGCTTTGGCAGCTGTGGCTGAACACACGCCGGAGCTGGAGGCGGCGGCGCTGTATAATACGGAAAAGGTTATCGCCGCTTTTCGCCATAATATGGTTTCCGATTATTATTTAAAGCCTACTACGGGCTACGGCTACAGCGACGTGGGCCGCGATAAGCTGGATCTTATTTACGCCGAGCTGTTTAAAACGGAAGCGGCTTTGGTACGCTCCCAATTTGTCAGCGGCACTCACGCTTTGGCTGTGGCGCTTTTGGGCAACCTGCGGGCGGGGGACGAGTTGGTGGCCGTTACCGGCGCTCCCTACGATACCATGCAGACCATCATCGGCTATCCCGTAAAAACTCCGGGCAGCCTGGTGGACTTGGGCGTGACCTATAAGGAGCTGCCCATGACGGGCGGCCATGTGGATTTAGAGACCGTGAAAAAGGCCGTAACCGACAAAACCACCATGGTGCATATTCAGCGTTCCTGCGGCTACAGCAGCGAGCGCAAGACCATCGACGTGGCGGAAATCGGCCGCATCTGCCAGGCAGCCAAGGAGGCTAACCCCAAGGTTATTTGCTTCGTGGACAACTGCTACGGCGAATTTATCGAAAAGCAGGAGCCGACGGAGGTCGGCGCAGACCTGATGGCCGGTTCCCTGATTAAGAATTTGGGCGGCGGTTTGGCTCCTACCGGCGGTTATATCGTAGGCCGCGCGGATTTGGTGGAAAACGCCTCCTATCGTTTAACAGCTCCCGGCTTGGGCGGCGAAATGGGCGCTACTTTAGGCGATACGGCGCGGGAATTTTATCAGGGGCTCTTTTTAGCGCCGCATATCGTGGTGCAGGCCGTTAAGACAGCTATTTTCGCAGCGGCGGTTTTCCAGGGCCTGGGCTACGCTGTAAAGCCGCTGCCCCAGGAGCGCCGCAGCGATATCATTCAGGCTATTACGCTGGAAAGCAAGCAGCGTTTATGTGATTTTTGTGTAGCCGTGCAGAGCAATTCGCCGGTGGACGCCCATGTGGAGCCGGTGCCTTCGCCGCTGCCGGGCTATCAGGACGATATTATTATGGCGGCCGGCACCTTCGTGCAGGGAGCTCCCATCGAGCTGAGCGCCGACGGGCCCTGCCGCGAGCCCTATAACGTCTTTTTCCAGGGCGGGCTCACCTTCGAGCACGGCAGACTGGCTATTATGGCGGCAGCTAAGCGGGTAGGGGAGAAAGCAGGCCTGTAAGCTGCGCCGGTGCGTATCCAAGAAATATGTTTATAAGAGGTTGATTGTGATGAATAATATGACCGTCTGCAATTATATTGTGGGTTTGGCGGGGGCTGTTATCGGCGGGCTGATTATGCTGGCGGCCGCGGAATTTCCGCTGAGCTTTACTGAAAACGGTCCTGGACCGGGCTTTTGGCCCTTCAGCCTGGGCTGCGCTTTGCTGGCGGCGGCAGTGGGCTTATTGCTGTACACCTTCAGCAACAAGACCGACCTGTCCGGCCAGCGGGTGAACCTGACGACAACGGCTAACAAGCGCGTCTATATGATGATGGGCTTAGTGGTAATCTTCTGCGTGCTGATGAACCTGCTGGGCTTTTACCCGGCGGCTGCGCTCTTGATTGCCGCTGTGATGCGGCTCATGGATTACCGCAATAATAAGGTTATCGTCCTGACGGCGGTGCTGACTTTGGTATTTATTTATCTTGTATTCGGACTTTTGCTGCATACGTCCATGCCGGAGTCCATCTTTTTGGAATAGGAGGTCATACTTATGGGCGACGTTATTACTGCATTAAATATGATCTTCGTTCCTCTCAACCTGTTAGGACTTTTCTTCGGCGTGCTGGTGGGCATTGCCTTCGGCTGCATGCCGGGCCTTAGCGTCAATATGGGTCTGGCGCTGCTCTTTCCGCTGGCCTTTACCTTTCATGGCATCGGCGGTATTTTAATGCTGCTGGGCATTTACTGCGGCGCTATTTACGGCGGCAGTATCAGCGCCATTCTGCTGAAAACGCCGGGTACGCCGGCGTCGGTGGCGACTACGCTGGACGGTTATCCCATGGCGACGAAAATGGGGCAGCCGGGCCGTGCTCTGGGCCTGTCCACCATGGCCAGCACCTTTGGCGGCGTGTTCAGCACCGTGTGTTTGATTTTATTGGCACCGCAGCTGGCGAAGGTGGCCCTGCAATTTTCCAAGCCAGAATATTTCGCGCTGGCCATCTTTGGCCTGAGCATTATTACCAGCGTATCCTCGGGCAGCGTTATCAAGGGCATTATGGGCGGTCTTATCGGCCTGTTTTTGGCTACCGTCGGCATTGACGATATGACAGGTACGATTCGCTTTACGCTGGACACGACTTATTTGTTGGGCGGCGTATCCTTTATTCCTGTGCTTATCGGCGTTTTTGCCTTTGCCCAGGTTTTGGGAAGCATCGAGGAATATTACCACCACGAGCGCAGCGAGCAGCATATGCTTATCGACCGCGTGCTGCCGTCCCTGACGGATATCAAGCGTGTTTTTACGACTCTGGTGCGTTCTTCGGCCATCGGCACCTTTATCGGCTGCGTACCAGGTACGGGCGGCGACATTGCCTCCTTTGTGTCCTACGACCAGGCTAAGCGCTGGTCCAAGCACGGCAGTAATTTCGGCAACGGAGAACCGGAAGGCATTGTGGCGTCCGAAGCGGGGAATAACGCCGTTTCCGGCGGTGCGTTTATTCCTGTTCTGACGCTGGGGATTCCCGGCGACGGCGCGACGGCCATTATGATGGGCGCGCTGATGGTTCAGGGCCTGCAGCCCGGCCCGCTGCTCTTTGTGGAAAAAGCTCCGGATGTGTACGCTATTTTTATTGGTTTGCTGCTGGCTAATCTTATCATGGGCTTGATGGGCTTCAGCCTGATTAGGTTGTTTACTAAAGTAGTTAATGTGCCTATTCATATTCTGTTGCCCATTATCGTGATGATGACCTTTGTGGGGACTTATTCCTATAATAATTCTGTCAACGATGTATATCTGATGGTGGCGAGCGGTTTTATCGGCTATTTCCTCAATAAGCTGGGCTTTTCCATGTCGGCCATTATTATCGGTATTATATTGGGAGGCATGGCGGAGCAGAATTTTGTCGGCTCGCTGATTATGAGCGACGGCACCTTCGGAATTTTTTACGAGCGTCCTCTGTGCCTGTTCTTTCTGGCTGCTGCAGCCTTATCGCTGCTGTCGCCGGTGTTAGGAAAGCTGTTTAAAAAAGCTTAATACTGTAAATGTACAGCTCTCTGCTTTGTCAGAGAGCTGTTTTAATTTTTACTCTTTCAGCAATAAATTTGCACTTTTGAGCGCTTCGCGGTATAATTATTCTGATATACAATTTTTATTTTATATTTTTAAAAGGAGACGATACAATGTCCGAGGTTAGAGTTAGATTTGCTCCCAGTCCTACTGGGTATTTACATATTGGCGGCGCCCGCACTGCGCTTTTTAACTGGCTGTTTGCCCATAAAATGGGCGGCAAGCTTATTCTGCGCATTGAGGATACCGACACGGAGCGCTTGAAGGAGGATTCTGTCAGCCAGATTCTTACCAGTCTGAAATGGCTGGGCATTAACTGGGACGAAGGCCCGGAGGTAGGCGGCGACTGCGGCCCTTATTATCAATCCGAGCGTTTGCCCATTTATCAAAAATATGCCGAGCAGCTTTTGGAGCAGGGCAAGGCTTATTATTGCTTCTGTTCTTCTGCCGACCTGGAGGCGCAGCGCGAAAAGCAGCGCGCCGCTAAGCAGCCCTTCCGTTATGCCCGCACCTGCCGCGATTTGCCGGTGGAGGAGGCTAAGGCTCGCGCCGCAGCAGGCGAGCCCTATTCCGTGCGCGTAAAAATTCCTGTGGAGGGTACTATTACCGTACATGATTTGATTCACGGCGACGTAACCTTTAATATGGACCAGTTTGACGATTTTGTTATCGTTAAATCCAACGGTATGCCTACTTATAATTTTGCCGTAGTTGTGGACGACCATCTGATGGGTATGACCCACGTGCTGCGCGCCGAGGAGCATCTTTCCAATACGCCAAAGCAGCTGTTGATTTACGAAGCTTTGGGCTGGGAGCCGCCTAAATTCGGCCATATGCCGATGATTCTTGCTCCCGACCGTTCCAAGCTGAGCAAGCGCCACGGCGCAACCTCCGTAGAGGAATTCCGCAGCCAGGGCTATCTGGCCGAGGCCATTGTTAACTACCTGACCCTTTTGGGCTGGGGCCCCGGCGACGAGCGCGAGCTGTTCACCTTGCAGGAAACTGTCAAGCTGTTTGAATTGGAGCAGATGTCCAAAAAAGCCGCTATTTATGATACCAAGAAGCTGACCTGGATGAACGGCCAGTATTTGTCCGAGCTGCCCCTGGAAAAGATTCTGCCCGAAGCCAAGCCCTTCTTTATTAAGGACGGCTTTGTGACCGAGGATTGGTTCGCAGAACATGAGGAATACTTCGCTAAATTGGTGGACGTAGTGCGCGTGCGCGTAAAAACCTTGCAGGAGGTAGCGGATGCCGCCAGCTATTTCTTCCAGGACGTAACGGAATACGATCCTAAGGGTGTGGCTAAGCACTTTAAGCCTGAAAGCGTCGGCCTGCTGGAGCAGTGCATCGCCGCTGTGGAGGCTGACGAGGTTTACGATTTAGCCAGCACCGAAGCGGCCTATAATAAAATTGCCGCCGATAACGGGCTGGCGCTGGGCAAGGTAATTCACCCGACCCGTTTGGCCTTGACCGGACGCACCGTTTCTCCCGGCATGTTCGATGTTATGGTGCTGTTGGGCAAGGAAAAAACGCTGGAACGCCTGCATAAAGCGGTGGAATATATTAAGGCTCATTGCTGCTAAAGCAGTGAGCGGTGTGCCTGAGCAAAGGAGGCGGCTGCATGAAGATTCTTTTGACTACTTTATTATGTTTAGCGCTGTGCCTGCCGGTATTTGCCGACCAGCAGACTACGGTGCTGCGGCAGGAAACTTCCGTAGGTAAGGCGCAGGCTGTGCTGCCCTATATTGACGGCAGCAACAGCGTTGATTTAGAGAAAAAGGCCAACGGCCTGATTTTAGCGGCGGCCCAGGAGCTGTCGCGTCAGGTGGGCGGCGGCAGCATCGATTATGAGGTAACGCTGAACCGTCCCAGCCTAGTCAGCGTGCTTTTGACTGCCAGGAACGGCAGCAAAATGGCTTACCGCGGGCTGAATCTTGATTTGACCACAGGGGCAGAGTTTGGCGTAACGGATTTTTTTATCAATAACGATACTGTTAAAGACGCTTTGCACGGCTATGACGACGTTTTGTTTACCGAAAACGGCCTGCTGTGTAGCCGCGGCAAATATGCGTCCTATGACGCTTTAGCGGTGCCTTATTCCCAGGTGCTGCCTTTTGTCCGTATCGGCGAAGCGGGGCGCATTATGCAGGTAGCACGTCTGACAGCTTCGGCGACGAAGAAAACGCTGGTGATGGAAAAGAGCGGCTTAATCGCTTTAAAGCTAGACGCTAATCCTTCTTCCGGCTACGGTTGGGTTATGAGCGCTTCTTCGTCCAATGTGCAGAAGGTGGGCAGCTCCTTTACCATTCCGCGGGCTGAGGAGGAGCGCGTAGGCACTCCCGGCGTGGAGATAGTTTTCCTGTATGTGGAGCAGCCCGGTACCTATAATATTAAAATGGAATACAAGCGCCCCTGGGAAAAGCTTTCTCTAGACAGCTTTTCGTTTACGGTAATTGTGCAGGGCGCGTAAGGAGTAAGTATGGAAAAGGCGGCTGTTTCTGTAAAAATTTGTAACGACACCTATATGCTGCGCACCTCTGCGCCGCAGGAACAGGTGCTGCGCGTGGCGCAGATGGTGGACGAGCGCATGCGGAGGCTGGCTGAGCAAAAGAACATACAGCACCGGGAAAAGCTGGCTGTGTGGACGGCGCTGGATTTGGCGGCGGAGCTGGACGCTTTGCAGCAGCGCTATGACAGGCTGCTGGCCGCCATTCGCGAAGGGTGAAATAATATGGAGAAGAAAAAACTGGAGCTGCTGGCTCCGGCTGGCAGCTGGGAAGCGCTGGAGGCTGCGGTCAACGCCGGAGCAGACGCGGTATACATGGGCGGCAAGGCCTTTGGCGCCCGCGCCTACGCCAGCAATTTTGATCAGGAGGAAATGGCCAGGGCGGTATATTTTGCCCATATGCATCGGGTGCGTTTGTATATTACGGTCAACACCCTGGTGGACGACAGTGAGCTGGAGGAGCTGGCGGCCTATCTGCTGTTTTTGAATAATGTGGGCGTGGATGGCATCATCGTGCAGGATATGGGCGTTATCCGCCTAGCGCGCAGGCTGGTGCCGCAGCTGCCGCTGCATGCCAGCACTCAAATGACGCTGACTAACAGCAGCGGCGTGGATTTTGCTGTGGCAGCAGGTATGGAGCGCAGCGTGCTGGCGCGTGAGCTGAGCTTGAAGGAAATTCAGGCGGCCTGCAGCCGCGGCAGCGAGATAGAAACCTTTATTCACGGGGCGCTGTGCGTGTGTTATTCCGGCCAATGCCTGATGAGCAGCTTAATTGGCGGCCGCAGCGGCAACAGAGGGCGCTGCGCCCAGCCATGCCGTCTGCCCTATAAGCTGCTGAACGGCAAGGGCGAGGATATGCTGGCAGGCAAGGACGCAGGCCAGTATTTGCTGAGCCCCAAGGATATGAATACGCTGGCGATTTTGCCGCAGATGATTGAAGCGGGCGTGGTCAGCTATAAGATTGAAGGGCGCATGAAGCGTCCCGAATATGTGGCGGTGGTGGTGGACGCTTACCGCCGCGCTATGGACAGCTATCTGGCAGGCGATTATCATGTGCCGCCGGAGGATTTGGCTAATATCGAGCAGATTTTTAACCGTGATTTTACGACGGCTTATTTAACTAACCGTCCGGGCAAGGAAATGATGAGCGACCGCCGCCCCAATAACCGCGGCGTGCTTATCGGCCGTGTGGCGAAGCTGGACAAGCAGCGCAATAAGGCTAGCGTAAAGCTGGAAAAGGAGCTGCACTTGGGCGACGGCCTAGAATTTTGGGTAAGCGTGGGCGGCCGCGTAGGCACGACCGTTACCAGTATGCTTTTAAACGGCAAAAATGTGGAAGCGGCGGGAGCAGGCCAGCAGGTAGTTATCGACGTGCCTAACGGCGTGCGCCTGAACGACCGCGTGTTCCGCACGCTGGACAGCCGCCTGATGGCTTACGCTCAGCAGTTCTTCGGGCCGGACGCTAAACGCCGCATTCCGGTGGATGCCGTGGTGACTGCCAGCTTAGGGCAGTCCATGACGGTAACGCTGACCGACGACGAGGGCAATACCGGCTACGGCGAAACGGACTTTATTGTGGAGGCCGCCCGTAAGCGGGCTTTGGACGACGGCGTGGTGCGCAAGCAGATAGACCGTTTGGGTACGACGGAATACTTCTTGAATAGCCTGCGCTTTGAGCATGACGAGGGCGTTATGGTGCCTATGAGCGAAATGAACGAAGCGCGGCGCATGGCCTGCGAATCTTTGGATGCGGCGCGTTTGGCTGCTTTCGCGCCTGCGCGTCAGACCGTGCATAAATATGACGAGCCCTTGCAGCCCAAGGCTCATAAACGTACCGGAATAAGCAGCGTGCTGACGGTGCATTGCGATAGTCTGGGCAAGGTAAACTCAGCCTTGCGGGCAGGGGCGGAGCGTATTTTGTTCGGCGGCGATTGCTTTAATCATCAGCTGCCCAGCAACGAGGATTACGTTAAGGCAGCGGAGCTGTGCCGTAAGGCTGGCAGGCAGCTGGCCTTCGCTACGCCCCGTATCGTTAAGGAGGCGCAGCTGGGTTACTTTGACAAGCTGTTCGCTCTGTGGCAGCAGCTGGAGCCCGACCTTGTGTATATCAATAATAACGGCTTGTGGCCGCTGGGCAGGAAGTATGCGGGCTTGAAGCTGGCTGCGGATATGTCGTTGAATATTTTTAACAGCCAGGCCCTACAGTTCTGGCAGGAAAACGGCGCTGCGGCCGCCGTACTCAGCCCGGAGCTGACTATGGCGCAGGTGGAGCATCTGGCCGCCGTCAGTCCGGTGCCGTTGGAATGTGTGATTCAGGGGCGCTTGGAAATGATGGTTTCCGAATATTGCGTGGGCGGCAGCTTTTTAGGCAGGCTGCACGAAGGGCCGTGCCAGTTTAACTGCCGCGAGCAGCTGTATTTAGGCGACCGCAAGGAGGCTCGCTTCCCTGTGGCGACGGACCAGTTCTGCCGCATGCACATTTTGAACGCTCACGAGCTGTCTTTGCTGGCTAATGTGCAGCATATGGCGGAAATTGGCGTAGCCAGCCTGCGCATCGATGGGCGCGATTACGACGAAGCGCGCTTGGGCGAGCTGGTAACATTGTACCGTCAGGTATTGGGCGGAGCTGTGGCTGCGCCGGAAAATCTGCCGGGTACGACGCGCGGGCATTATTTTAGAGGTGTGATGTAAATGGCGCGCTTTGCGATAAAAACCTTAGAATTTGATAAAGTAAAAAATATGCTGGCCGCTAAGGCCGCAACCTTTTTGGGCAAGCAGGCGGTAACGGCGCTGCAGATTGAAAGCGATTTCGGCAAAGTTAAGCGCTTGCAGGAGGAAACGGCGGAGGCTCTGCGGCTTTTGGACGAAGGCAAGCGCTTTCCCTTTGGCGGCGCCTATAATATTACGGCGGACGTGAAGCGGGCGGAGCTGGGCAGCGTGCTGGAGCCGGAGGAGCTGCTGCATGTGCTGACTACGGCGCAGGCTTTGCGCGCCATGAAGGAATTTTTGAACGCCAATGCCGAAACTGCGCCGGTCTTGGCCGAATACAGCGGCGAGATGCAGCAGTTCGGCCGCTTGGAAAAGCAGATTGAGAGCGCTGTGGACGAGCACGGCGAAATCAAGGACAGCGCTTCACCTAAGCTCAACGGTCTGCGTACAGCTATCCAGATTGCCAAAAACAGAGTTAAGGATAAGCTGGACAGTATTCTGCACGACCCCAATAATCAGAAGTATTTTCAGGATAATCTGGTGACGATGCGCGGCGACCGCTACGTTATTCCCATTAAGCAGGAATATAAAATGAACTTCCCCGGCATCGTTCACGACCAGTCGGGTACGGGCGCGACGCTGTTTATCGAGCCGCTGGCTGTTGTCAACCTGAATAACGATATCAAGCGTTATATTGCCGAAGAGCGACAAGAGGTGGAGCGTATTCTGCGCCAGCTGACGCAGAACGTAGGCGCGGAAGCTGGCGCCTTGCTGGTGACGCTGGAATTTTTCACTAAGTTGGACGTAATCTGCGCCAAGGCTTTGCTGGCGCAGGAGCAGCACGCCGTGCGTCCCATGATGGTGCTGGGCAGCGGCGTTGCTATTCAGCAGGGACGTCATCCCTTGCTGAACAAGGATACGGTGGTGCCGCTGGACGTGGAGCTGGGCGACCGCTTTACCATGCTGCTGATTACCGGCCCTAATACGGGCGGTAAAACCGTGGCGCTGAAGGCCGTGGGCGTGTTCGCCCTGATGGCGCAGACTGGTATGTTCATACCGGCGCTGAGCGCCAAGCTGCCGGTGTTCCGCGCCGTTTATGCCGACATTGGCGACGAGCAGAGCATCGAACAGAGCTTGAGTACCTTTTCGGCCCACATGACTAATCTTATTAGCATCTTAAACGAGGTGCGCAGCGGCGATTTAGTACTGGTGGACGAAATCTGCGCCGGTACGGACCCCAACGAGGGCGCGGCGCTGGCTATGTCCATGCTGGAGCATTTGCACGAGCAAAAGGTGCTGACCATGGTGACGACTCATTACAGCGAGCTGAAAACATTCGCTTACGGACACGATGGCATGGAAAACGCCAGCGTGGAGTTTGACCCCGTATCGCTGCGGCCGACCTATCGTTTGCTGATGGGCGTGCCGGGCAGCAGCAACGCTTTCAATATCAGCCGCCGTTTGGGCCTGAGCGAAGGCATTATAGAGCGTGCCGGCTTGTTGCTGAACCAGGAGCATGTGCATATGGAAAATGTGCTGCAGGAGCTGGACAGCGAACGCCGCCGTTACGAAAGCGGCAGCAAGGAAATCGAGGAGCTGCGCCGCGAAAGCGAGCAGCTGCGCAACGCGCTGGCCTATTCCAAGGCGGAATTTGAACGGCGCAAGAACGAAATGCTGCGTAAAGCGCGGGAGCAAGCGGACGAAATTTACCGCCGCAGCCGCCGGGAATCCGAAGCGGTACTTAAGGAGCTGCGTTCTATGAAGGCGGACTTCGACACCAAGCGGTTGGAGCAGGCGGCGGAGGAAGCGCGCAAAAAGCTGAACAAGACCCTGAGCGAGGACGCTCCGCTGCCGGAGGGCGCGCCTTTAAGCGCTAAAACGGCGAAGAAGGGGCTGAATGTCTTTGTGATTTCCTTGGGCAAGAACGGCGTCGTTACCGACGTTAAGGGCAGTGAGGTAACGGTGCAGGTGGGCATTTTGAAGATGAATGTGCCTGCCGCCAAATGCCTGCTGACGAAAGCGCAGCCCGTTAGTACGGACGCTGCGCCCAAGAAGCGCAAGGGCTTCAGTAAGAACGCCGCAGCCAACTATGCGCACCAGATGTTTGTAGCGAAGTCCGGCAGCGCGCGGCAGGAAATCGACCTGCGCGGCATGACGCTGGACGAGGCGATTCCCGTGGTGGATAAGGCTATCGACGACGCTTTAATCGCCGGTATCGGCCAGCTGCGCTTGATTCACGGCAAGGGTACGGGCGCATTGCGCGCCGGTTTGACGGCTTATTTAAGCACTAACCGCTTTGTGAAAAAGCTGGAAACGGCAGCCTTGGAGGCTGGCGGCAGCGGCGCTACGGTAATCGACCTGTAATTTGTTCATCAGGGTTTACTAATAAATTTTAAACAAGGCTATTGTGAAAGGGGTTTTAATCATGGCTATGAGTATTGCTGCAAAGCATGCAAAGGGAAAATCTGCTCAGGATAAGATTTTTGGCGCTAACGCCGCTGCTGTGGCTGCCGCTGCCAAATACGGCAAGGACGCAGTTACCAACGCTACCATTGGCGCTATTCTGGACGAGGAGGAGCAGCTGGTTTGCCTGCCGACCGTCGAAAAGGTTTACCGCGGCCTGAGCACCAACGAGCTGATTGCTTACGCTCCCATCAGCGGCCTGCCGGAATATTTGGACTGCGTACTGACCGCGGCCTTCGGCAATTCCCGTCCCGACGGCTATATTGCCGCCGTAGCTACCGCAGGCGGCACCGGCGCTATCCACCATGCCATCTGGAACTATCTGGACGAGGGCGAAACCGCTCTGTGCTCCGATTGGTACTGGGGCGCTTATAAGGTGCTGTGCGACGATATGGGCCGCAAATTCACCACCTATAAAATGCTGGACGAAAATAATAAATTCAATCTTCCCGCTTTGAAGGCGAAGGTGGACGAGCTGCTGGCGCAGCAGGACAATCTGCTGTACTTGCTGAATACGCCTGCGCATAATCCTACGGGTTACAGCCTGTCCGAGGAGGATATGGACGGCGTGCTGAGCGTGCTGAAAGAGGCTGCCGTACCGGGTAAAAATATCGTTTTCTTCCTGGACGTAGCCTATATCGATTATGCCGGTGAAAAGGAAGAAGTGCGCAAAATCTTTAAAAAGCTGTCCAACCTCCCCGCTAATATTCTGGCTATCGTCGGTTACAGCATGTCCAAGGGCTTTACCATGTACGGCCAGCGCACGGGCGCTATGATCGGCATTTCCTCCGATAAGGACGTTATTGAAGAATTTGCCGCCATCAACCAATATACCAGCCGCGCTACTTGGTCCAACATCAACCGCCCCGCTATGCGTACTCTGGCCGCTATTTACAGCGACCCGCAGCTGTTGGACGCCGTATGCAAGGAACGCGATTACTACTATCAGATGATTAAGGCCCGCGCCGACCTCTTTACTAAAGAAGCTAAGGAATGCGGCCTGCCCATGCTGCCCTATGTAGCAGGCTTCTTCCTGTCTATTCCGGCTAAGAACCCGGACGCTATCTGCGAAAAGCTGCATGAGGACAATATTTTTGCCGTGCCTTTGGCTGCCGGTGTGCGTATCGCTGTATGCGCAGTGCCTTTGAAGAAAATTGCCGGTATGGCTGCCAAAGTGAATGCGGCTATGCAAGCCGTGGAGCGGTAATATGTTAGCCTGGAAGCTGCCGAACGGGCAGCTGCGGCAGGTGGAGGAAGGCAGCTGCCTTTTGCCTTTGGCTTTATCCATACAGGATAAGTTTAAATCGCCCATCGTGGAAGGCGTATTCAACGGCGAAGCGGTGGATTTACAAAAGCCGCTGTATACGGATGGCACGGTAGATTTTATCGAGGTCAACACGGCGGAGGGCATGCGGACTTATACGCGCACATTGCTCTTTATGCTGTTGGCGGCGTGCTATAAGCTTTATCCCGACGTGGATTTGGAGGTACGCAATACCCTGGGCAGCGCCCTGTATTGCCTGGATAAAAGCAGCATCAAGCTTACGCCTGAGAATATCAAAGCCATCGAAGCTTATATGAAGCAAATGGCGGCGGCTAAAGAGCTGATTACGCTGAAACGCTTTGCTAAAAGCGAAGCGATGGGGAAAACAAGCCGTTTGCGCACGCCGGACAGCGAAGCGCTGCTTGACGAACTGCCGGATGACGCTACGCTGACGGTATATTATTTGCAGGATATGCCAGGCTACTTTTTCGGCGCAATGTGTCCGAATGCGGGCTATGTGCCGAACTTTGAACTATTACCTTACGACGACGGCGTTATTATCAATTACCCCGATACGGGGGATTGGACGCAGCTGCCGCCCTTTGTGGACCAGCCGCGTCTTAACGACGCTTACCAGGAGGCGGAAGAATGGTCCGCAATGATTCAGTGCAATACTATCGGTAAGCTTAATAACATCATCAGCTTGGGCTATGCCGATAAAATCATTCAGGTGGCTGAAGCGCTGCATGAAAAGAAGCTGGCGGGCATAGCCGATATGATTGCCGCCAGAAAAAATGAGCTGAAGCTTATTTTGATTGCTGGCCCGTCTTCGTCCGGAAAAACGTCAACGGCGCAGCGGCTAAGCATTCAAATGGCTGTCAACGGGCTGCGGCCTATGCCGATATCCATGGACGATTATTACCTGAACAGGGTGGACACGCCGCGCAAGGCCGATGGCAGCTATGATTTTGAATGTTTAGAGGCTATCGATTTAGAGCTGTTCAACGAGCATTTGCAGAAGCTGCTGGCGGGCGAAAAAATTAAGCTGCCCAAGTACAATTTCCGTACCGGCTGCCGCGAGTACCGCGGCAACGAGCTGCAGATGACGGATAATTCGGTGCTGGTGGTGGAAGGTATTCACGGCTTGAACGAAAAGCTGACGGCCTCCATCCCTGCGGCTAATAAAATGAAGCTGTACGTTAGCGCGTTGACGCCCATGTCCTTCGACGCCTATAACCGCATCCATACGACTGACGTGCGCCTGCTGCGGCGCATTGTGCGCGACAGCCAGTTCCGCTCCCACGATGCGGAGGCTACGCTGGCCTTGTGGAAGGACGTGCGTGAGGGCGAGGAAAAGTATATTTTCCCGTTCCAGTGCAGCGCAGACGTGATTTTTAATACGACGCTGATTTACGAGCTGGCCGTATTGAAAAAGTACGCTGTGCCCTTGCTGGAAGCGGTGCAGCCCAAATCCGGCAGGGCTTATATGACGGCGCGCCGCTTGCTGAATATGCTGTATTATGTCAAGCAGATCGACGATAACGCCATGCCCAATAATTCCATTCTGCGCGAATTTGTCGGCGGTAGTATTTTTAAAGACGCATTTTAATATGGTAAGGGTATAAAGAAAGCCGGAGCGTTAAGCTCCGGCTTTTGCTACCATTTTTGCAATCTTTTAAGATTATGCACACTTTTTAACGGCTTGGATAGCAAGGCGTTTAACTGAAAAGCGGCAGTTTTATTAAGCCTTAAAATTCGTTCGGACTGTGATAAGCCTTCCTGTACGTATTCGGCGTTCAAGCATTCTAGGTTTGCCAATACGATAAGCTGCTCTATCGTTGCGACATCCCGGACATTACCTTTGGCGGTTGGATTGGCAGCCCGCCATTGAGCGGCTGTTATACCGATGCGTTAGAACCAGCTTCTTGTTTAAACTGGTCGAATTCGACCAGTTTAAAATTAGGATTGTTTAATTTTTCCCATAAACCGATAAATTCTATAGTGCTACGTGCAAAGAATACGCGCAAGAGAAGAAAACGAAAATTAGTGCGCTAAAAAAGCAACGAATATTTTTGCTATCTTTGTTAGGTGTAGCTGTCCTTAAAATAGCTGCCTGAAGTGTTTGGGCACCAAATGGGCACCAGGGCGTTTTGAAAATTGGACGCCAAATAAAAATAAGACCCTGCCAAATAAGGCAGGGCCTGTGTTTCCAGTGGTGGAGATAAGCGGGATCGAAGCGTTGTAGTTTGGATGGTTAAGCGCATGAAAAAGCAGTCCGTGTTTGCGGACTGCTGATTAACAAGTGGTGGAGATAAGCGGGATCGAACCGCTGACCTCTTGAATGCCATTCAAGCGCTCTCCCAGCTGAGCTATACCCCCAAAACTATATACCTAATTATAAAGGCTGCCGTTCGTTTTGTCAACAAAAAATTACGGTTTATTTTTATACTTCTTCAACAGAGTGACAAAATATGACACTGTATGCGCGTATAATTAATAATATAAAGATAAGTTTAACTTTGAACGAAGGAGTTGGTAAATTATGCGGGTATTACTCCAGCAATACGGCTTTAAGGGAATAATTGATTTTGTGATTATTTTTATTCCGGCAATGAAATTTGGTGGTTGGATTACCGGAGTAGAGGAGCAGATTTGTTGCGATGGCAAACGACATAGTAAAAATTATTATGGAAATTTTACTGATTGGCAGGAAAATTTAAACGAATAGAGAAAAATATAGATATGAATTTTTTTTTGTTCAAGCGAAAATATATTTTACATGAATTGGTGGTATTATGATGACTAAAGATAGATTGTTAAGTATATATACACGTTTGCTGCAGGGCAATTTATTGAATCGCAAGGCGGAGGCGCAGAGATTTGGCTGCTCTGTGCGTTCAATTCAGCGTGATATTGATGATTTGCGTTCTTTTTTGCATGATCAGAATGAAAATGCGGAAATAAATCAGGATATAATTTATGATAAAAAGCTACAGGGCTACAAGCTTATTTCTGCTTCTAAGAATACCTTGACTGCGGAGGAGGGCTTTGCTGTCTTGAAAATTTTATTGGAGAGCAGAGCTTTGACTAAAGAAGAGCTGTATCCCATTTTAGATAAAATAGGAGCTGCTTGTACGCCTTTGGCTAGTCAGACTAAAGCGGCAGCGTTGATTGGCAACGAAAGGCTGCATTATGTGGAGCCAAAGCATGGAAAGCTTATTTTGCGCGATATCTGGCGCTTAGCGGAGGCTGTCAGGGAACAGAGAGAAGTATTGCTGAGTTATCATCGTACTTTGGATGATAAAATTGTCCAGCGTGTTTTGCAGCCGGTGGGAATAATGTTTTCTGAGTTTTATTTTTATTTGATGGGCTTTATTGTGAAACAGAAAGACGAAAAGATTAATTATAGTGTTGATAATGATCCGTATCCTACGATTTATCGTATCGATAGAATTCAGAATTTTACTGTTACAGATAAGCATTTTAAAGTTCCTTATGCAGACCGCTTTGAAGAGGGAGAATTTCGTAAGCGCGTACAATTTATGTATGGAGGAAGATTGCGCCGCATTAAGCTTTATTATAAAGGACCTTCTGTAGAAGCTGTGCTGGACAGGCTGCCTACAGCTGAAATTACCAGGCATGATGAGCAGGGATGGCTGATTAAGGCAGAGGTTTTTGGCAATGGCATAGATATGTGGCTGCGCAGTCAGGGCGGCAATGTAGAATTAGTTAGCGACGAGGTAGAAGGAGGTAAAGAAAATGTTAGATAATAAGATTATAATTTCCTGTGGCGGTATTGTGTTATTGGCTCCGGCAGCGCCGTTCTTATTTAGCTGCGCCGTAGGAGTGGCGGCCCTGGCAGGAGGGGCATACGCTTTGTATAAGGTTATGGAGGAGGATTAGGAGAAAGGTTATTCAGGAGTTTTCCATCAAGATGGTGCAAATGGAGAAAGCCAGAGCTGACGTCGAGCTTATCCAAGAAGCATTGATGGATATGCTAAAGGATGATAATTAAAATATAGAAAAATTAATGAAGTGTTATTAAGGGAGGCACGGTTATTATGAAAAACGATGCATTGGATGTAGTATTACAACAAATTAGAGATGAGGAGGACTGGCAGAGCTTATTAAAGATTTGCGATTGCAGTTCTAGCGTACAATTGGAAAATTTAAGTTTGTCGGGAAAAGTGAAATTTTTCAATCAGGAAATACGTAGTAATTATGGCAATACTTTCGTAAATATATTTCGTAACGCTTATGAGCCTGATTATGATGAAATTTTAAAAGAAACGGCTAAAAAATTATCCATTAAGAATATACCTGCTTCATTAAGTATTGGACATATTGAAAATTTGGAGAACAGCATAATTGCTAATGTATTAGAACAAGCTAGGGAGAAGATAATTAAAGAAGAAGGATTTGCCGCTTGGGATAAAATAGAGAAGGATGCAATGCGGGGAGTTGACAAGCTTTATGCAGAAGGAAAAATTACTGCTGAAGAATATGCAAAACTCAAAAAAGTTAGTATGTCCGGTGGTGCTTTAGCGACGATTGTTGCTGGGCGACTTGCAGGCTTTGCTTTATATGTGCTTGTTAACCAAATCTTTTTCGCTATTAGTAGATATTTGGGTTTAGGAATAGGCGTAGCGGTAGCGGGACCGGTAATTGGCAGAGTTTTATCCACTTTATTAGGACCGATAGGCTGGTTGTTGACAGCGATGTCTATTTTATATTGCTTAGGCGATACTAATTGGAAAAAAACAATAGGTGCGGTTGTGTTCATTGGTGTTATGCGCCAGAAGCAAAGATTTGCTGACAGACTTAATGCTGATTAAAGATATTTTAAGTTTAGTTTTTGATAAAGGAGAAATGATGTATGAGTAAAAATGACGCATTGGATATGGTTTTGCAAAGAATAAAAAATGATGAGGAATGGAATATGCTCGCACGCTTGTGCGATAGCTATGGTAAAATTATCTTGGAAGATTTGACTAATCTTGGGAAAGCCAGTGCTTTCAACAAGGAAATCAGAGGGTTATATGCATTCTTTTCCGACGAATATTCACCGGATTATGACGAGATATTAAAGGATGTAGCTAAAAATTTACAAATAAAGTATATTCCGCAACAGGCTCTGTCTTTATATGATGTTGAATGTTTGGAGCGGTTAGTATTGGTAAAGTTGATGGAAGTAATGCGGGATAATATTATTATTCATGCTGGCAGGGCTCTATGGAAAGAGATAGAGAGTAAAGCTTTAGATAAATTGAAGGAGTTGTGGCTGGATGGAAAAATAGACAGGGATGAATTTTATGCTATTGAAAATGAGTTTTTGAAGAGTGGTTTGGAAAAATTATTAAGCAATAACCAATTACCAGGAGTTTTTCATTATTTTATTATCAATCAGCTTTTCTTAGAAGCGGGGGTGTATTATGGTATTGATAGATTGAATATGAAAGGAAAAGTATTTCCTTTTGTTTGTGTAGCTTCAGTTTTAAATCCTTTTTTTCTATTTAGTATTTTTCTTAAAGAAAGCGTCTTTAATGATGAAAAATGGCAAAGATTAACTGCTATCGTAGTGTTTGTAGCTTCTTTGCGCCAATATCAAAAATGGTGTGCTATGGTTGAGGACTAAGGGGGCAGGAAGATATGTTTAATAGCGATTTACGAGAAGAAAGTTTAGCAGATTTACGGAAAATAGAATATGAATACAATGAAATACGTGAAGCAGTTCTATATAGTGCTCAGAGGTTATATAGTAAAAAACAAAGCGCTAATAATTTATTAACAGAAATAGAAGTTTTTGTAAATAAGATTGCCAATACTCCTAAAGAAATGCAAGCAGAATTAAGCGAAATTCAGTATGCTTTGAAAAATTTTGCAAAAGAACTACAACATTTAGAAATAGAACGCAAAAAACTTATTGTCGCTGAAAATAGCGGTGTTGCGATTGCTACAGCAGGCGCAGGAGTTGCTACGTTGGGACCTACCGCCGCTATGGCTGTAGCAACTACATTTGGACATGCTTCTACGGGAACAGCTATAGCTACTTTATCCGGCGCGGCAGCTCAAAATGCAGCTTTAGCTTGGTTAGGAGGAGGCGCGTTAAGCGCCGGAGGCGGCGGTATGGTTACTGGTAAGGCTTTACTTGCTTTAGCAGGACCTGTGGGTTGGTTTGTCTGCGGTGGCGCTTTATTGACAAGCGCATATTTTTTGAGTAGTAAAAATAAAAAGAACGCAGAGCAGGCGGAAAAATGCAGGCGGGACATCGTTGAAGGCATTACTGAAATCAAACCTAAAAAAGTGGAAATCAGACACATTACTGTTGAGATTAATAATCTGTACTGGGCGTTAAATGATGAATTTATAGATTTATTGAAGCAGCATATATCTGATTATAGTATTTTGACCGACCAACAAAAATATAGATTAGGTTCTTTTGTCAATAGCGCTAAAGCCTTAGCAGCTTTATTGTCGAAGAAGGTATGAGCAGATGGATACCAATAATGTAAAAATGCAGACTATTGCGGCGATAATTGACCGTATTAATCAAGACAGGATAAATGAAGCTGTTGGACTTAAATCGCAAGTAATTACTGAAACTGCTGGAGTTTTGAGCCGCCAAGATAATAATCTTGCTGAAGCATTGTCTAAAATTAATATAGTAGAAGATTTTGTGAATGCACCTAATCACATTTTAGGTAATATGGCAACTAAACATGGGGAAATAGCAGAGCAAGTAGAAGTTGGAATAGTAAATGCTGAAGCTGCTTTACATGGCTTGATGGATAGAGCCGTTATTGATCCGGATGTGGTTGGTAGGACTGTTAATGCGCCAGCAGATTATTTGATTGATAATGCTGCCGTTCAATCTAAATTTAGTCATGAAGAATTAAATACATTAAAGCATGTTTTGGAACACTTACGAAAATATGAAGGAATTGGTTTTGCTCGTGGTGATGGCTCATATTATCATATACCTAAAGATCAATATGATAATATTATGCATTTGCTGTCCGATGGAGAGCTTTCTGGGAGAAATGTTAATAGCATAAATAAAATTTTAGAAACTATTCATAAAATAGAAGATGAAAGTGGAATGGATTTTGCTGATATAGTTAAATCAGCGCATGTAAAATACGCAGATGTTCAGTTAGGAAAAGTTAAAGAGACGTTAAGCGATATTAGAGAGGGGCTGAAGCAGGAAAATCAAGGCATCGTTAAAAATATAAAAGACAAAGCAGACGAGAAAATAAAGGATATAGATTCTAGCCATAGAGCTAATATAGCTGAAGCTGGCAAAAGCGCTTTGGTTGGCGCTGCTGTCGGCGGAGCTTTGGCATTGATTTTGAATGTTTATCGTAAGCGAGCAAGTGGGAAAGCACTAAAAGATTTTACGGCTTCGGATTGGCAAGAGATTGGTTTAGAAACTACAAAAAGCTCTGCAAAAGCGGGCATAAGCGGTTTCGCTATTTATGGCCTAACTAATTATGCTAATGTTGCAGCGCCCATTGCCGGTGGTGTTGTTTCTGCTAGTTTTGGTATGTTGGCAATATTAAATGGCTATCGTCAAGGTGAAATTTCTTTTGAAGAGTTTTGTGACAATAGCAAACTTATTTGCCTTAATACTAGCGCGTCTGTTTTGGGAAGTATGATAGGGCAGGCTGTTATTCCGATACCTATGCTTGGAGCCGTTGTAGGCAGCGTAGCAGGTAGTGTAGCCGCTGATATTCTTCAACCTTTAGTGAAAGATGAAGAAAAAGTATTACTGGCTCAATATAGGGAGCGTTTAGAAAAAGAGATAGAATTTTTTGATACTAAGACGCAATGTAAGATTACTGAAATTATAAAAAAATACAATGAATTTGGTGATATCATGGAAGCTGCTTTTAATAAAAAATTAAATATTGAACTCAGATTTAAGTATAGCCAATATTTAGCTTCAGCATGTGGAGTTGATAAAGGTGAGATTTTGGTTACTAAACAAGATATAGATGTATTTTTTATGTAGTAGACGCTTCTTAATATTATTTCATCCCTTCGAGCCCTCCATCGCCGAAGGGATTTTTTCATACCCAATTTGCTGCGCGTATGGTATAATATACTGATAATTTATCTATACGAGGTAAGCATGCTAAAACGCTTTTTACGCTATTATCTTCCTTACAAAAAAATATTAGCCCTGACGCTGACGGGAGCTGTACTTTCGGCCTTGGCCGAGCTGTTTTTCCCGATGTATCTGCGTTATATCATGGACGAAGTGCTGCCTTTGGGCGATATTCCTTTGCTGCTGCGGGCCGCAGCGGTGCTTTTATTGCTGTACCTGCTGAACTGCTATATAAATTATCAGGTGATGTGCCACGGGCGCATGATTGGCGCGCGCATCGAGCAGGATATGCGGCGGGAGCTGTTCCGCCATGTGCAGTCCATGAGCTTCCGCTTTTTCGATAATCAGCGCGTGGGCCAGCTGGTGTCGCGCATTGTAGGCGATGTGGGCGAAATACGCGAGCTGATTTTCCTGGGGCCTAATTACCTGCTGGTGTGCACAATTTTTATGCTGGGCACTGTGGGTATATTATTTTATATTAATTGGCAGCTGGCGCTGCTGGTTAATTTTTTACTATTGGCTAAGGCCTACGATTCCGTTACTATCAACCGCGAGCTGAAGCGGGCTGGGCGAGAGGCTCGTTCGCAGGTGGGCAACCTGACGGCGCAGACGACGGAAAGCTTGAGCGCTGTACGCTTGGTGCAGTCCTTTCATAACGAGGAGCTGGAATGCGGCAAGCTGGACGTTGTGGCGGCTAAGCTGCTGGCGGCGCGCAAAAAGTCTTTCTATCTTTTGGGGCATTCCAATACCAGCATGGTCTTCTTTTCTAATATTACCAATCTGGTAATCATCGTGGCCGGCGGTGTGCTGATAACCTTGGGACGTATGCAGATCAGCGATTTGATTACGTTTTTGCTGTATGTTTATATTTTTGTGCGGCCTGTTTTGCGTTTGAACGCTTTGGCGGAAAGCTACCAGAAGGGTATAGCCAGCTACCAGCGCTTTGAGCAGCTGCTGCAAATCAAGCCGGAGATTGCCGACGCGGAAAACGCTGTGGACGCAGGCTGTTTGAAGGGTGATATTACCTTTGAAAACGTGACCTTCGCTTACGATGGCAAGGAGCCGGTGGTGCACGATTTTTCGCTGCACATCAAAGCAGGCGAATCCGTGGCCTTTGTAGGTAGCACGGGCGTGGGCAAGAGTACCTTATGCAATTTGCTGCCGCGTTTTTACGAGCCGCAGCAGGGCCGCATTTTAATAGACGGACGCGATATCAGAAGCATGTCGCTGGCGTCCCTGCGCCGCAATATCGGCGTCGTGCAGCAGGATATTTTTCTCTTTTCCGATTCTGTTACCAGCAATATCGCTTATGGCAGACCGGAGGCCAGCGCTGCGGAAATCGAGCGGGCGGCGAAGCTGGCGGAGGCCGACCGTTTTATCGAGCAGCTGCCCCAGGGTTACGCCACGCCTTTGGGCGAGCGGGGAGTCAAGCTGAGCGGCGGCCAGAAGCAGCGCATCGCTATTGCCCGCGTCTTTTTGAAGAATCCGCCGATTTTAATTTTGGACGAGGCGACCTCATCGCTGGATAACGAAACGGAGAAGAATATTCAGGGCGCGTTGAACGAGCTGTCCCATAACAGAACGACGCTGGTGGTAGCGCACCGGCTGGCGACGATTCGCAATGTGGATAGAATTGTTGTGCTGTCCCGCAGCGGCGTGGTGGAGCAGGGCTCCCATGAATCGCTGATGGCGGCCAAGGGCGAGTATTACAGATTATATATGGCGCAGTTTGCTAAAAAGGACGGCGCTGATAAGTGACATATTAGGAGATTAGCATGAAGATAGGTGAACGCTTGGAAACAATAGGTCGTTTGGTGCCTGCGGGCAGCGTGCTGGCCGACATTGGTACGGATCACGCTTATTTGCCGGTGTGGCTGCTGCAGCAGGGGCGTATCAGCCGGGCGGTGGCAGGCGATATTGCGGCAGGGCCGTGTATGGCTGCCCGTACTACCGTAGCCATGCATGGTTTGCAGGATAGTGTGGAGGTACGCCAGGGCAGCGGGCTGGAGGTTTTGCAGCCGGGCGAGGCTGATTGCATTGTGATAGCCGGTATGGGCGGCAGTACGATCAGCAGTATTTTGGCCGCTGCGCCGGAAATTGCCCGTTCTGCCAAGCTGCTGGTGTTGCAGCCCATGGCAGGAGCCGCCGGACTGCGCCAATGGCTGACGGCAAACGGCTGGCAGCTGACGGACGAGGAGCTGGTGGACGATCCGCCGCATTTTTACGAAATTATCTGCGCCAGACCGGGACAGGACAAGGCTTATTCCGCTGCGGAGTACGCGGTGGGGCCGGTGCTGCTGCGTAAGGGGCATCGTTTGCTGGCGCAGCAGCTGGCAAGACAGATTAACGGCTGCCGCCAGCTTTTGACTAATATGGAGCGTAGCGAAAAAGCGCGCGTTAGCGCTAAATATCAGGAGCTGCAGGCTTTGTTAGCCGCATTGGAGGTGCTGCAAAGGTGAAAACACAGGTTACGGTCAAGGATATGGTCCGGCTTTTGGAGGAAATAGCTCCGCCGCAGCTGGCCGAGGATTGGGATAATATAGGACTGATGCTGGGGCGCGGCGACAGGCCGGTGCGCAGGCTGCTGCTGGCTTTGGATATGACGGAGGAGACGGTGAAGCAGGCTGTTGACTATAAAGCTGATATGCTGCTGACCCATCATCCGGCGATTTTCCATAAGCTGGGACGCATTACGGACGCGGGCTGGCAGCAGGAGCTGCTTTTACAGCTGGCGGAAAAGGGCGTTGCCGTGTACAGCGCGCATACTAATCTGGACTGCGTGGCGCAGGGCGTCAACGATTCTTTGGTTAAGCGGCTGCGCATTGCCGACGACGATGTGCTGGACAGCCAAACCGGCTTGGGACGTATAGGCAGCGTGGAGCCCTGCAGCCTGAACGAGTTCGCAGCCTTTGTAAAAGCAGCGCTGCGGGCTGATTATGTGGTTGTGGGCGACGCAGGGCGCAAAGTTAAAAGGGTAGCCGTCTGCGGCGGCGCGGGCGCAGATTTGGCGGAGATAGCTTTGGCTAAGGGCGCCGATACGCTGGTGACCGGCGACGTTAAATATCATACGGCGCAGCAGGCGGTTTTCAGCGGACTGAATATTATCGACGCGGGGCATCAGGCTACAGAATGGCCGGTGCTGGAGGATTTGGCCGACAGGCTTTCGCTGCGCTTTGCAGAAAAAAATTGGAATGTAGTTTTAAAGGTAGCGCAGGAAACGCTGCTGCTTCGGCATGTTTAAGAATATAGAAGGTGAAGCAAGTGATAAGTAATTTTAAAGCAGGTACGAAAATCTGTCAGGCTGTTTTGGTGCGGGTACAGAAGGTAGGTAATTCCTCTAACGGCGGCGTATTTGCCCGCGGGCTGCTGGAGGACAACAGCGGTCGCATTCCCTTTATCTGCTTTGACGCCGTGCTGGTGGATAAAATGCGCGATTTGGAGGGCCCGGCCGCTTTTATGATAGGCGGCGCGGTGGATATCAATAAATTTGCCAACGATATGAGCTTGCAGGTTATTGTGCAGCGCCTGGAAGATCTGGTGCCGGAGGACGATATCAGCAATTTGCTGCCCCACGGCGATTTTGACGTGCAGGCTTATAAAAATAAGCTGGCTAATTATATTAAGGCGGTGCGTACTCCCGGGCTGCGCATGCTGCTGGAAACTATTTTCAGCGGCAATACCTACGAGGCATTTGTCAGCAATCCGGCAGGCACGCGGTTGCACCACGCTTATATCGGCGGCTTGCTGCAGCATTCTGTGGATGTGACAGATCTGGCCGTAGCCCTGGCAGGCCAGATTGAGGGCGTGGATAAGGACTTGATTATTGCCGGAGCGCTGCTGCATGATTTGGGCAAAATCAGGGAAATTTCCTCGCAGATAGGCTTCCCTTATACTAACGAAGGCCGCTTTATGGGGCATATAGCCATGACCAGCCTTATGGTGCAGGAGGCGGCGGCTAAGCTGCGCATTCCTGCCAGCCGGTTGGAGCAGCTGCAGCATATTTTGCTGTCCCATCACGGGGATAACGAAAAGGGTTCGCCTGTGGCCTGCGCTACCCGCGAGGCCTTCATCGTTCACTATGCCGACGAGATCAACGCCGTTATGAACCAGTTTGAGCAGCGCGAGGGCAAGGGCGCGTGGGAATATAACCGTATGCTGGGCCGCAACCTGCTGATGGAGAAGCTGTGAGCAGAATATATAAGGAGGAACGGGTAGGACTGGCAGAATTTGCCGTGCTGGTGCAGTATAAGGACGTTAAAAACCTTACTCTGCGCCTGAAGCCTGACGGCAGCATTTGCCTGTCGGTGCCTGCGGCTATTGACAAGCGGTCGGTTAAACGCTTTTTAGAGGAGCATTTGTCCTGGCTGCGGGAGAAGGCCACGGCTTTGGAAAGTACGCCGCGCCGCCTGTTGCGCTATGATATGTCGCTGCCCTTTGACGGACGCTCGCTTTACCTGTGGGGGCGGCGGCTGCCGGTCAGATTCATTGAGGATGCGGGAGCGCGCAGGATGCAGGTGCTGCCGGACAGGGTTAATTTATATGTGCGTAGTTCGCTGGATGGCGAGCGGCAGGCGGCTACGGTCAAAAACTTGTATAAGCGGCTGACGGAGCAGGCTGCGCTGCCGCTGCTGCATCAATGGCAGCAGCGCATGGGTGTGCGTTATACGGAGCTGCGCCTGCGCCAGATGAAAAGCCTGTGGGGCAGCTGCAACGTGCGGACGGGGGCCGTTACCCTGAATATTTTGCTGGCCTGCTGGCCGCAGCCCTGTCTGGAGCTGATTGTGGTGCATGAGCTGGCGCATCTTTTAGTGCCCAATCACAGCCCGGCTTTTAAACGAACGCTGGACACCTATTTGCCTGACTGGAAGCGGCGCGAGCAGGTATTAAAAAGCTTTCGGCCCGTATTTTAATGGACAAAACTCGTTTTTGACGTGAATTTTGATAAAATAGCCATATTTATGTAAATCTTTTGTGAACGTGGCTAAAGCTTACATCATTTTGTGTTATAATAAATAACAACATCATGTAGATGTCAGGAGTGATGATTATGGCAAAGCAAAAGATTTTAATTGCTGATGATGAAGCGCAGATTAGGGAGATCCTGCGCATATATTTTGAGAAAGAGGGCTTTGAGGTTATTGAAGCCGAGGACGGCGCCGCCGCTATTTTGAAGGTGCAGTCTGAAAAGCCCGATATCCTGCTTTTAGATATTATGATGCCCGTTCTGGACGGTATCGAGGTGTGCAAGCAGGTGCGCAAAATGAGCGAGCTGCCGATCATTATGGTAACGGCTAAGGACGAGGACGACGACCGTATCGCCGGTTTGGAAATCGGCGCGGACGATTATATTACCAAGCCCTTCAATTCCCGCGAGGTAGTGGCCCGCGTGAAGGCCGTGCTGCGCCGCACCGGCACTCAGGAAAAGAACGGCGACGTTTCGCGCATTACTTACGACGGCTTGATTATCGACATGGACCAATATCAGGTTACTGCCTTTGGCAATAAAATGACCTTTACCACGAAAGAAATGGAGCTTTTATGGTGTCTGGCTTCCAATCCCGGCAAGGCCTTTTCCCGCAATCAGCTGCTGGAAACTATCTGGGGTTATTCCTACTACGGCGATACGCGCACGGTGGATACCCATATTAAACGCATCAGGCAAAAACTTAACATTCCCCCCGATTCTACGTGGGACATTACCACTATCTGGGGCGTAGGCTATAAATTCGAGATCAAGGATAAATAGTTCATGGGAAAGTCACTTAGTACCCGCCTGATGTATAGCTTTATGGTTATCATCGTTATCATCGTTGTCGGTGTTACGGCAGGTATATCCTATCTGGTCGCAGATTATTTCTTTGAGATCAAGGAGCAGGAGCTGGCCGAAAAGGGTCACGAAATGGGCGAGACCATCGAGGCCTTTATCCGCATGGATGATAAGAATATGCTGTACCGCTATATTATTGCCGTCGACCGTCTGGTGGGCGCGCGCATCTGGCTGTATAATGATAAGTACGAGCTGATCGCCGCCTCCTATTACGATGGGCCGGAAAAGGCTGACGAAACCGATCCCCTGCGGCAGTACCTGAAATACGGCGCGCCGTCGGAAAGCGAACTGCAACACAGCGCTATTAAGCTGGATCAGGATATTAAAGGCAGCAACATTTCTTATCGGGTAAAAATTATTCTGCACGATATTTATGCAGGAAAATCCTTTCAGTCGCAGATTTATCATCCCTATTACAAGGAGCAGGTTATTTTGGTAGGCGTGCCCTACAGAATCCCAACGGGAAACACGGGCGCTATTTTAATGATTGAGCCCTTGAGCGGGTTTGAAAAATTTCTGCGCAATGTTTATGTTTATATAATGATCGTGGGTATTATGGCGATTCTGCTCAGCCTGTTCCTCGTGAAGAAGCTTTCTGGTCTGATTATTAAGCCGGTGCTGGAAATGAAGGAATGCGCTACGGCCATGGCGTTGGGCGATTATTCCCGCCGCCTTATAGTGAAGGGAGAGGACGAAATTGCCGATTTGGCGAAAGCGCTGAACTCCTTAGGCAAGGATTTAAGCGATTATATCGCTAAAATGGAGCGCACGGAAAAAATCCGCCGCGACTTTGTCGCTAACGTATCCCACGAGTTGCGGACGCCGATTACGATTATCCGCGGCTATAACGAAGCTATCAGCGACGGTATGGTGACGGCTCCTGAGGTTTTGCAGCGTTATCGAACGCTGATCAATGAAGAAACAGTGCGTCTGGAGCGCATGGTGCGCGAGCTGCTGGATATCAGCCGCCTGGAATCAAGCGATCCGCTGACGACTAATAATATGGAGGAGCTGCCGTTGGCGGTTATTATCCGTAATGTCGCCGAAAAATTGAGCGTTAAGGCGGTCAAGCGCCGCGTTATTTTTAACGTGCATGTCGATGAAAGTATTAAAATTTTAGGCGACGGCGATCAAATGGTACAGTTAATTATTATTTTAGGCGATAATGCCTTGAAATATTCGCCAGAAAATGGTACTGTATCAATAGGAGCGAATAAGCTTGAGGATGGCAGCGTGCTGCTGACCGTTAAGGACCAAGGCAAGGGGATTCCCGAAGCCGATATTCCCTTTATTTGGGAACGGTTTTATAAGGTGGAAAAATCTCATTGCCGCAGTACTCCGGGTACGGGTTTGGGGCTGGCCATCGCCAAGGAGATTATCCGCGTCCACGGCGCCAGCGCCGAAGTAATCAGCAAATGCGGGTCTGGTACCGCATTTGAAATAAAATTTCCAAAGGATAAGGTAGTATGATTTTAGAGTATGTATGTCCCGATTACAGAGTAAAAAGCTTATTTGACATTTCCGCTAAATGGCTGAAACGCAACGGCTATATGAAGATTGTTGTCGATATCGATAACACTTTGCTGCCGCGCGACAAAAATTTAGTCGGCCCCCGCGCCATGACCTGGATTCGCCAGCTGCACCAGGTTGGCATTAACGTAGCGCTCATTTCCAATAACGGCGGTGACCGTATTAAAGGCATTACCCGCCAAACCGGACTGGGCACTATTATGCGTGCGGCTAAACCGATGCCGATGGCTTACAAGCAGATTACCAAAGCTATGGGCGGCGGTAAGATTCTGTTCATCGGCGATCAGCTGATGACCGACGTTTTGGGAGCCAAAATTGCCGGACACCCGGTAGTTTGGGTGGAATCCTTAGGCGGCAAAGAGCATTTTATTACCCGCTGCACCCGCAAGCTGGAAAAATTCTTCGCAGGCCGTCTGCAAAGCAACAATATGATGCCTAAGGAGCGCGTATTATGAAAATCGCCCTGCTGCAGCTAGAAATTCTGGAAAAGAATAAAGCGGCCAATGTGGCCCATGGCTTGCAGCTGGCGCGCAGCGCTGCGGCTGACCACGATCTGCTGGTACTGCCGGAGGTATGGACAACCGGCTACAGCCTTGGCCATCTGGCGGAGGAGGCGGAAGAGCCTGCTTCTCCCGTTATCGGGGAATTGCAGCGGCTGGCTGCGGAAAAGCAGTGCGCTATTATCGCCGGTTCGGTGCCCATGCGCCGCGGCGGTAAGATTTATAATACCTCCGTTGCCATCGCTAAGGATGGCGGCATTGTTAATATGTACGATAAGGCGCATCTTTTCGGCCTTTTTAATGAGGAAAGATTTTTTGCGCCCGGCAGTAATTTTCAAGCCTTCGAGCTGGACGGCTTGTGCTGCGGTTCAACAATTTGCTATGATTTGCGCTTCCCTGAGCTGTACCGCCATTTGGCGCTGCAGGGAGCGCAGATCATCTTCTGCCCTGCGGAATGGCCCGAAGCCCGCGGCGATATTTGGCGCCTTTTGGCTCAGGCCAGAGCGGCGGAAAACCATATCTTCGTGGCTGCCGTAAATTGCGCCGGTTCCTTTAAGGGTGCGCCTTTTTACGGGCATTCCATGGTTATTGCTCCCAGCGGCAAAATTCTTGCGGAAGCGGGTATGGAGGAGGAAATCGTTTCTTGTACCATCGATTTGGCAGATATTGCCAGGGTGCGCGGCAGGCTTAACGCTTTAGCCGATGTGCGCAAGGAGTTGATCCAATAATGAAGCTGCAAAATTTTTTGACCGGACTTGTCGCCGGTCTGCTTTTGTATGCCCAAACGGGCTGTCTTAATGCGTTGGCTGCAGTGCCGCCGGATGCGCCCAAGGATGTGAAGCATATTCTGGGCTTTTATTACGGCAACGGAGAAAATATTCTGATTCGTGAAAACGAAGGCCGTCTGGAACTGCTGTACCGCTTTTCCCGAAGCGACAAGGCCTTTGGCGGCGCTAATATTTATCCGCTGACCAAGGAGCATTTTGATTCCTATTTAATGACGGAGGCCGGGCCGATGAGCGGTACGGAAGCCAATGTGCGCTTTGAACGCGATCAGGACGGCTATGGCATTGCCTGCCGCGTAGGCGGGCATATTTACAGCCGCTACTTTTTCGGCCAGGGTACGGGCGAGCGGCCTAAGGAGTTTCGCTTTCCTGCCCATACGGACGAGGAGTGGCAGCAGCTGCGTGCGGAGGCTG
>NZ_CAJMEH010000012.1 GCF_905212365.1 uncultured Phascolarctobacterium sp. | reverse complement strand
TGATCTATCTTAGCGATTCTTTCCGTGCCAGATGGAAAAATATTTATCCAGTCACCCTGTCCTATCGGGGAAATGTACAACCGTTTTTCGGGCTTTGGGATACAGGAAATTTTCTTGTAGACCCCATCAGCCAGAAGGAGGTATTTATTATAAAACCGGAGGTTCTGGAAGCATTGCTTCCGCAGGAAAATGCAGACAGGCTGAAACACCTTAAGGAGAACCCAGGGGAGCTGGAAGGTACAGAGCCGGCTGACTTGCATCCGCACTTTTTGCCCTATAAGACAATCGGGGAGGAAGGCGTGCTGCTGGCAGTGGTGTTAGATGACCTTTGTATTCACACTCCCAGGGAGGTGATTCATGTGGCAAATCCGGTGCTGGCGCTGGCCGTGGAACCAGACAGACGCAACTGCCGCAAGCTGCGACTTTTGGCAGAACGGCTGGCGCAGCAGGGGCTGCCGGTTGAGGTGTATGAAAGCGGTATTTGGAGTGAAGCGGGAGAGCTTAGCTTCAGCGACAGCGGCGGGCGGCAGTCAACTTTTGTGGGGGCGCAGAAGCGTACCGTGCCGGTAACGACTATTGACGAAGTAGCTGCGGGACGCCCGATTTCCTACATCAAAATGGATGTCGAGGGGGCGGAAGCGCAGGCCATCGCCGGCGGGCGCGGGACGATAGCCCGATATAAACCCAAAATTTTTATGGCCGCGTATCATTATGATGCGGATATTTTTCGGCTGCCGATGCTTTTATGGAAGCTGGTACCGGAATATAAAATTTATCTGCGCAAGCATCCTTATGTGCCCGCTTGGGAATTGAATTTCATCTGCACTTTGTAAAAGCTTAGCGCGTCCAGCGTTTGCGAAAAGTGGGCGCGCACCGAGCTAAAAAAATCAACAAAACGCGGGACGTAAGAAGTCCGGGTAGGACGAAAAACGTCAAATGTAATTTGACGGTGGAATGTCTATCCAATAAACGTTAATGTGACACAAAAAGTAAAAATTACATTAAAATTTTGTAAAGTGTAAGCAGGTAAACAAGCGCGTTTAGCGAATTGTTAAATAAAGGTGTAGAAGGTCATTTACACTAAAGTAAAAAAGTAAATTGGATATCGAAGTTGATAAGCGAAAAGGAGTGTATGTGAATGAAAAAATCTAAATGGGTACTCGGCGCTGCTGCAATTCTGGCTTTGTCCGTAGCTTTGGCCGGCTGCGGCGGCGGAGATAAAAAGGACGACGCCAAGAGCGGCGGCGTGAAGGGTGAATTGATGGTTTATACCTCTATTTATCCCGACATTATCGACAATATGTGCAAGCCTAATGTTGCCAAAGCTTTCCCTGATATGAAAGTTAACTGGTTCCAAGGCGGCACTGAAAAAGTTGTAACTAAGATTACCGGCGAAATTAAAGCTAAGAAGATTGCTGCCGACGTACTGATGGTTGCAGATCCTTCCTACTATTTGAAGCTGAACGATCAAAAGCTGCTGTTGCCGTATAAATCCAAAGAAGAGCCCAATCTGATCAACGATAAGGCTGACGACGGCGCTTGGTATGCAGTTCGCGTCTGCAACATGATTATCGCTTACAACGGCGATAAGCTGAAAGCAGAAGACGCTCCCAAGAGCTGGGAAGACCTGACCGATCCGAAATGGAAAGGCAAAATCGCTATGCCTAACCCGATGCTGAGCGGTACAGCTTATGTAGCAGTAGGCGCTTTGGCCGATAAATATGGTTGGGAATATTTTGATAAACTGAAAGCTAACGGCATTCGCGTTGAAGAAGGCAACTCCGCTATTCAAAACAAGCTGCTGACCGGCGAATATGCAGCTGCTATGATTCTGGAAGAAAACATTCTGAAACTGGCTAACACCAAGAAAGAGCCCTTGAAGGTTTCCTATCCGACCGACGGCGTTATCCAGGTTCCGTCCCCGATCGCTATTTTCAACACCACTAAGAATCCTGAAGGCGCTAAGGCTTTGGTTGACTGGTGGCTGTCCAAAGAAGGTCAGGAAGCAGTTGTTAAAGGCTGGATGCACTCTGTTCGCGGCGACGTTAAAGAGCCTACCGGCGCTCCGGCTACCAAACAGCTGACCGAAACCAAGATGAAGGTTGACTGGAGAAAACTGGCTGACAACAACGCTCAGATTAAAGAAGAATTCCGTAAGAGAGTTATGGATAAATAAAAGCTTGGACGGGCCTGGCCTGATCCAATAAGCGCCTGTAAAGTATAACAAGGTAATTTTATAGGAAAACAGGGACGCGCGGCGCTCCCTGTTTTTCCTGCCTTTATCCGAATGGAGAAAATTTTAGTTGCTTTAAATTTAGAGGGAAGGAGAAACATTACTTTCCATGCTATCATCACGTATTAACAGCAAAACAATCGTCATCTCCCTGTCCGTTATCCTGTTGCTGTACTTTGTAATTTTTCCCATGGGGATTTTGCTTTTTGACAGCGTTATGAAGGACGGCGTTATCAATTTAGAAAACTACCGCAATGTTTACAGCGCGGACGTAAACTGGCGGGCGCTCACCAATACGGTGGAGCTGTCCCTGATGGTTATGGTCGCCAGTGTTATAATCACTTTCCCGCTGGCCTGGCTGGTCGGGCGTACCGATATGCCCGGCAAAAAAGCTTACCGCACGCTGCTGGTTTCCAGCTACATGATTCCGCCCTACGTTGGCGCTATCGCCTGGGTGCAGCTTTTGAACCCCAGCGTCGGCTACTTGAATAATGTTTTTAAATTTATTTTCGGTTTGGAAACCGCGCCCTTCGATATTTATACGTTTTGGGGGCTGGCGTGGGTGCTGACTTTGTTCTACTCGCCCTTCGCCTTCATTACGATTTCCCGCGCGATGGAAAAAATGGATCCCACGCTGGAAGAAGCGGCTCGCGTATCCGGCGCTTCACCCCTGCGTACCGTTTTCGACGTGACTCTGCCGTTGATGGCTCCGTCAATTTTGGCGGGCGGTCTTTTGGTATTCATTGCCGCAGGTTCCTGCTTCGGTATTCCGTCCATCGTTGGTATGCCGGGCAATATTGAAGTTATGACGACGCGCATCGTAACTTATATTTACATGGGAGACGACGCGGGCGTGCGCGATTCTACGGCTCTGGCCGCGTCCCTGATGTTTATCGCCAACTTCCTGCTCATGGGCATGACCTGGATGATGGGCCGCAAGGATTACACCACGATTTCCGGTAAATCCACCCGCCCGAACATCGTCGAGCTGGGCAAATGGAAATGGCCCGCTTTCTGCGCGGTCGGCTTGTACGGCGCTATTGCCGTAGTCATTCCCCTGGGTTCCATCGTGCTGACCTCGTTCCTTAAATCCATGTCCAAGCCCATCACCTGGAGCAATTTGGGCATCGAGCCCTGGATTCCGGTAATCACCAGCGCGCAATATATGGAAAGCGTCTGGAATTCCGTAATTTACGGCGTTATCGCCGCTACCATCGGTACGTTGGTCGCTTTGTTCGTAGCCTATCTGGCAGTCAAAACTCAGATCAAGGGCCGCAGCATTCCCGATTTGTTAGTGGTTATCGGCGGCTCCACTCCCTCCATCGTTATCGCGTTGGCTTTGATTATTACCTTCAGCGGTAATTTTGGCCTTAACCTTTATTCCACGATGTGGATTATCATCGTCAGCTACCTGGTAAAATATATGACTATGTCCGTGCGCACCATCGCCGCGGCTTTGAGCCAGGTACACGTTTCCTTGGAAGAAGCGGCGCTGAATTCCGGCGCTAACTGGCTGCGCTGCTGCAAGGATATCATCATCCCGCTGATTGCGCCTTCCGTAATCGCCGGCTGGTTCCTGATTTTCATGCCGTCGTTCTACGAGCTGACCATGTCCCTGCTGCTTTACGGCAGCGACACCAAAACCATCGGCGTTTTGCTGTATGAATTGCAAACTTACGCCGACACGCAGAACGCTTCCGTGCTTTCTGTAATCATTTTGATGATCGTCCTGATCGGCAACCTGATCCTGAATAAAGTTTCCAAGGGCAACGTAGGTATTTAACAAGGAGTGAAGAAATAAATGTCTGAGGTAAGAATTGAGCATGTATTTAAGCGTTTCGGCAGCGTAACTGCGGTAAACGATTTCGATTTAGTAGTCAAGGATGGCGAATTCGTTTCCATTCTGGGCCCGTCCGGCTGCGGCAAAACTACGACCCTGCGTATGATCGCCGGCTTTGAACGCGCGACCGAGGGCGAAATTTACATCGGCGACCAGTGCGTAAGCTCTTCGCAGAAAGGTTCGTTTACGCCGCCCGAAAAGCGCGATATTGGCATGGTTTTCCAATCCTACGCCGTATGGCCGCATATGACTGTGGCCGACAACGTAGGCTATCCGTTGAAAATTCAAAAGGTGGAAAAGGCAGAGCGTGAGCGTCGGGTGCAGGAAATGCTGGAGCTGGTGCATCTGGGCGAATACAGCCAGCGTTATCCCAATCAGCTTTCCGGCGGCCAGCAGCAGCGCGTAGCTTTGGCCCGCGCTTTGGTGGCTCAACCCGGCCTGCTGCTTTTGGACGAACCCTTGTCCAACCTGGACGCTAAGCTGCGCGAGTCCATGCGTTTTGAAATTTTGGAAATCCAAAAGAAAACTGGCATCACCGTCGTATATGTAACCCATGACCAGGGCGAAGCGATGGCCATGAGCGACCGCGTAGTCGTAATGAGCATGGGCGTGGTGCAGCAGATTGGCGCGCCGCACGAAATTTATACGCAACCCGCTAATAAGATGGTTGCCGACTTCATCGGTCTGGTTAATTTCATGGACGGCGAAGCCAAGGGCGACCGCGTATTCTTAAAAGGCACCAACGTATCCTTTGCCAACACCAGCAATGTGACCGGCGCAGCGACCATCGCCGTGCGTCCGGAAAATATCACTATGTCCTTGAACGGCGGCCAGCTGGAAGGCCAGCTGACGCACCGTTTCTATCTGGGCGATGCTGTCGATTATCGCGTTCAGGTTGGCGATCATATTATCCGCGTAATCGTTAAGGGCGCAGATTTGAATTCTATTCCCGACGGAGCAAAAGTATATCTGGACTTTGACCGCGTAATGGTTTTTGAAAAATAAAGCTTTATAAAATTTCAGGAAGAGCTTCCGCAAAGGGGCTCTTCTTTTTTTGTGTAATCTCGGGCAGGCGTGGTATAATTACATGAAGGCTTAACTATCTTGTGGAAATCACGATAACGATAAATGAAAGGCGGATTTTAATCTTGAACAACAGACGCTTGATGGCGCTTTTTATCTGCCTGCTGCTTGCGCTGCTGGCGCTGGGCTGCGGCAGTGATAAGCCTGCGCCGCAGCCGCAGAAGGAGCTGGCTTTGTGCAGCAGCATGGGCAAGGAGCTGACCGAAATTATTGCCGAGGATTACAGCAAGGCCACCGGCGCTAAGGTGCATATCAGCTATTTGCCGGGCGGTACGCAGCAGCAGCGCTTCGATTATTTGCGCCAGCATAAATTTGACGTATGGCTGGGAGGCACGTCCGAAGAATATTTTCTGGCGGACGAGCAAAATATTTTGCAGCCGTATCTGGCAAAAGAATCATATAAGGTACCGGCAGAGCTGCGCAACAGAACGGGGCAATGGACCAGCCTGTACCTGAGCTATATTGCGCTTTTGAGCAATAAAAATAATCTGCACGCTTACGGACTGTACGCGCCGGAAACCTGGGACGAGCTGCTGGCCCCGGAGCTGAAGGACGAGCTGGCTATGGCAGAGTTTTCCCTGGGCGGCGTCAGCTACGGCATGCTTACCTCCGTCTGGCAGATGCGGGGCCGGGAGGAGGCCTTGCGGTTCGCCGCGAAGCTGAACGCGCAAAAGCCGCAGTATACGGCCGGTTTCGGTGAGGCTGTGGATTTAGTTTACATCGGCAAAAAGACCGTGGCGATTGTGCCGCTGGATTACGCTTTGCTGATGGAGGCGCGGCACCGGCATTTGTTTGCTACCGTAGTGAAGGATGCCAACCGCATGATACTGACCGGCGCGGCCATTATGCAGAGCGCTCCTAATGCGGAGCAGGCCCGCGGCTTTCTCGATTATCTGATGAGCGACGCGGGCGAGCAGCTGCTGCCCAAGCATGGTTATCACTATATGTGGCACGTGAAAAACTATCCTTATAACGACGGCCGCCGTGAGCTTATCGGCAATGTGCATGTGCCGGTGGATGATTTGAGCTGGACTGCCGGCTACAAAAGCGAGATTATCCGCAAATGGACGCAGGCTTCCGCTTCTTAAGGCAATAGCGCTGCCCGGACAAAAAACAGACCTGCCGCTTTGGCCGTATTAGCCGAGGCGACAGGTCTTTTTGTCTTTTGTTTTATTCTTCTGCGAGAAATTATCCCAAGCTTTTGCACAGTTATCCACATTTTTCAGCAGAAGTTATCCACAGTGTGCATAACTTTTGAGGATAAGTAAGGCGGAAAAGCTGGAGGCCAGTGCGGGCAAAATTTTTACTCCTGGCCTAATTCCCACATCAGTTTGACTGCCGCCGCTTCGATTGTCGCATATCCGGCGCTTTGCGCGCCTAACCGTTGGGCCAGCACGCCGATGGGATAGGTGTCCAAATGTACGCCGTCGTATAGGCATTGCGTGGCGCAGATTATTTTTACGCCCGCTTGTAAAGCTTTCTGCAGCTGCGGCAGCCAGTTATTAGAGCCGTTGGGCACGCCGCCAGCGCCGAAGCCTTCGATAATTAAACCTTTATAGCCTTGCTGCAAATAAAAATCCAGAATATCAGGCGTTGTGCCGGGCAAGATTTTGACGACGGCCACTTTAGTTTCCAGCTTAGTATTGACGCTGAAAGCGCCGCTGCCCCAGCCGCCGCCGCGGCGTTGCTGGGTTTGCCAAAGCAGAACGTCGTTGGCAAAAATCGCTAAAGGCTGGCGGTTAACGCTGCCGAAGCCGTCAAAGCTTTGGGTGTAAAGCTTCTTGGCGCAGCTGCCGTGGATAAGCAGCCGCCCGAAGGCCAGACAAACGCCCTGTACGTCGCTGCAGGCGGCGGTAAAGGCGTGCAGCACATTGGCGTGCGCATCGCTGCCGGCGGCTTGCATGGGCAGCTGCGCGCCGGTGAAGATAACCGGCTTACGGCAATTTTGCAGCATTTGGCTGAGGGCGGCAGCGCTGTAGGCCATGGTGTCGGTACCGTGAGTAATAACGATGCCGTCGTAAGCGTCGTAATTATGCGCGACAGCTTCGGCCATTTGCTGCCAGTGGCGGGGCTCTAAATTGCTGCTGTCGAGATTCATAATTTGCTTGCAGTCAATGCGGCAGAGTCCGTCCAGCTGCGGCACAAGCTGCAGCAGTGCCGCGCCGTCCAGCTGCGGCACCAGGCCGTAAGCCGAGGGAACGCAGGCTATGGTACCGCCGGTTCCCAGCAGAAGTATCTTTTTCATAAACGCACCTCGGATAATTTATTCTTTAGCTAGACGCAGAATTTTTTCGCAGACTTCCAGGCCGCAGCCGATGCCGTGGTCGTGCAGAGCCAGCAGCTTATCGGGCTTGATGTCCAGCTTGTCGATTTCCAACGGAATCTGCGGACGGATAATTACGGCTTTACCCTGCCGTTCCATTTCCTCCACTGCGCCTAATTGTTCGTTATACAAAGCGGGACGCCGCTGCATAATATCCCACAGCTTGGGATATTCATGGTACACTGTTTTGAGCAGCAGCTTGGGTACGGATTTTTTCTTTCGGTAACCGGCGTTGCGGGTGAGGACGACGACTAATTTATCATAGCCTGCCTGCAGCGCTTTTTCGTAAGGGATGGGCGCTACCAAAGCGCCGTCCAGCAAATCGCGGCCGCCCATGTGTACCACGGGAGCCAGAAAGGGCATGGACGAGGAGGCGCGCACCGGCGTAAAGCTGCGGCCGATAGCCTCCTTGCCGAACCAGGCCGCTTTGCCGGTACGTAGGTCGGTGGCGCCAACCTGCAAAATGCCGGGATATTGATAGTAGGTGGCAAAGTCGAAGGGCAGCAGCTTTTTGGGCAGGTCTTCAAAAATAAAATCAAAGCCGAAAATGCTGCCCTCCTTGAGCCAGTTGCGCAGGCTGAAATAACGCTTGTCGGTAACGTAATTTTCGATAATTTTGCGCGTGCGCAAAGGCTGCCTGGACATATATGATAAAATATTGCAGGCGCCGGCTGATACGGCGGTGATGTAGGGAAAGGTCAGCTCCTTGAGCAGAAAGGCTTCGAAAACCCCAGCTGAAAACATGCCGCGCATGCCGCCGCCTTCTAAAACCAAAGCGATATTAGTAAGATGCATAGCGATATCCTCCTGCTTGTATTATACACTAAATTGATTTCGCTGGCTAAAAAATAAACGCCGCAGAAATTTCTCTTAATGAGATGAGGTTTCTACAAATTTTCTTTCAACTAAATTTGTAAAAAAATATTGACAAATAGACGGCCCTGATATATAATTCAGACAACGAGAGAATTTGAGTATGAGTTCCCCATAAGAGTTTAAAATTACATAACATAATAAGAGATCGAGAGAATAAGAGTTTTTATTCAATCGGTCTCTTTTTGTATTTTACGACTCTTAAATTTCATGTGCATGCTTTCCTTTGGTAATTTTTTACAATGAGGAAAGCGAAAATTACAAAACTGGCTAAGGTGCCCGCGAGGGGTAAATTAGGGAAAGCAGTGCAAATCTGCTACGGTCACGCCACTGTGATACTTCTGTTATTTTAATGAGGGGTTAAGTCAGATCGCAGCCTTAGTTTGTTATATATTTCTGCGAGAGACGGAGTGTATACGAGATATTTATGTGTATTCTTGTATCCCTTTCTGTCACTGGCGGAAAGGGATACTTTTATTTGCGCTGGTGTCCGGAAACCATTACGAATAATAGTATCCAATTTTTGAAAATCAATAATCTTCAAAAAATGAAATGATGAAAGGAGATCTAATTATGAGCGTTGAACTTTATGCGTTATTTTCTTACGCATTTACCGCAGCAATTGCTCTTGTTATGATTGGTGCTGTTGTACTGCTCAATAAGATTATGGGCGGCAATAATGATGAAGGAGGTATGGAATAACTATGGATGCTAATATTGTTGCACAATTATTCCCTGGCATTGCGTCTTTGATGGTGCAGGATACTACGATTGCTATTGCCAGAATCGCACTTATTATCTTTGGTTTTATTTTAGCTTATTTAGGCTTTAAACGTGTTTTGGAGCCGTTGATTATGGTTCCTATGGGTGTGGGTATGATCTGCATTAACTGCGGCGTGCTTTTCCTGGACGGCGGCAAAATCGGTACCCTGTTCCTGGACCCGCTGATTTCTGATCCTGCTGCTTTGGTTGATATTATGCAGATTAACTTCTTGCAGCCGATTTACAATTTGACCTTCAGCAACAGTCTGGTGGCCTGCGTAGTATTCATGGGTGTCGGCGCAATGTGCGAAATTGGCTTTATTCTGGCCAACCCCTGGACCTCCATTATCATTGCGATTTTTGCTGAAGCAGGTACCTTCGTTACTTTGATCTTAGGCGTACATCTTGGCCTGACTCCTCCGGAGGCTGCGGCAGTAGCTTCCATTGGCGGCGCGGACGGCCCGATGGTTCTGTTTACCTCTTTAATGCTGGCTCCGCATCTGTTTGTACCGATTTCCGTAATCGCTTATTTGTACCTGTCTTTGACTTATGCCGGTTATCCCTGGCTGCTCAAACTGATGGTTCCCAAAGCTTTGCGCGGCAAAGACATTATGTACTATGCTCCTGAAGTTCCTAAAAACAAGAAATTTATCTTTATCTTGGTATGCTGCGCGCTGCTCTGCCTGCTGCTGCCGATGGGCGCTCCGCTGATCATGTCCTTCTTCCTGGGCATGGCTATTAAAGAAGCAGAAATCGTGCCTTATCAGGATTTGATTGAAAATACCCTGCTGTACATTGGTACTTTGATGCTGGGCCTGTTGCTGGGTACTTTGTGCGAGGCTTCCACGCTGCTGAATCCTAAAGTTGCTCCTTTGATTGTACTTGGCGTTTTGGCTTTGGCAGTATCCGGTATGGTCGGCATTTTGGGCGGCTATGTAGTTTACTGGTTTAAGAAGGGCGACTTCAACCCCGTTGTTGGTATTTCCGGCGTATCCTGCGTGCCTACCACCGCTAAGATTGCACAGCACGCAGCTGAGAACGAGGATCCGTTTGCCGTAGTAATGCCTGTAGCCATGGGCGCTAATATCGGCGGCGTAATCGTATCCGCTATTGCTTGCGGCGTATTTATCGCTACCATCGGCCTTGTAAAATAAACTTCATTTATCATTTATAAATTTGAGGCTTGATTATGAATATACAGCTTCGACAATTTGATGTATTGAAATCGACGAATATTACCGCCGTAGCTTTGGCCAAGAAAGGCGCTGCGGAAGGTACCGTCATAGTTGCAAGACGGCAGGAGAATGGACGCGGACGCATGCGCCGCGTCTGGATCTCGCCCGAGGGCGGGCTGTGGTTCAGCATTATCCTGCGTCCGCAAATAGATCCTCAATTTGCAGCTCAGGTTACGTTATTGATGGGCGTTGCGGCAGGCAAGGCTTTGCGTCGGCTTTATGCTACGGATGGCATAATGATCAAATGGCCTAATGATTTGTTGCTTCATAAGAAAAAGGTTTGCGGAATCCTTTCGGAGCTGCAGCTTGATGAAGTAGGCGATATAGATTATGCTGTTGTAGGCGTAGGCATTAATGTGGCTTTAAAGACGGAGGACTTTTCTCCTGAGTTAAGAGCAACAGCTGCTTCCTTAAATAGCAGCTTAAACAAAAATTATACCTGCGACGAAGTTCTGGATAATATTTTGCAAGAGTTCAATCGCTTATATCAGGAATGGCTTGAGCATGGCGTCGAGACAATCTTGACACCCTGGAAAGAAATGAATTGTACTTTGAACCAAGCGGTTTTGGTCAAAGATAACGATGAGATAATTTTTTCGGGGACTGTGATGGCCATTGATGAAAAGGGAGCAATCATTGTACGCAATGAGGGAGGAGAATGCCAAAGCTTTGATTTTGGTGAAATCAGTATCCGTTAAGCAGAGAAGGAGTGATTGAGAATGGCGGAACCGGGCAACCAAGACTTCTTGGTGACCAGCGTAAAAAGCGCTGGTACAGCAGCTATGCTTTTAGCTATTACGCAGACCCTTTACGACGAGGGCTTGATGAAGAAGATGGTGGCTAAAAGCGGGTACAGGGCTGTGGTAACAGAAGTCGGCGGTAAAACAACTTTTGACGATTTCAATGAAAAAATAAATCGGGCTGTAATTGGTGCCTGCTTAAATTCGGGCATCATACAAAAAAGCACCAATGATATCCACGCGGTGATTCATGCGACCGAAGAAGCGAAAAAAGGAATTTTAGTGAGTGTAAGTACAAGCGCTAGCCTGGCCATGAAAATTGCCGTTGCCAGGGATGATCATTGGATTGCAGTTGCCTTGTTTGGCAAATCGGCGCTGCACTATATGACGAATCATGAACGTGCAGGGCTGGGAGTTATGCATATATAGTCAGACAAAATTCTGCAACATAATAGTGGAGATGAGAGAGAGCTAGAGCGGAGGCGTACTGCCGCTATAAAGGCTCTCTCTTTTTGTTTGGCGTAATATATGGTTGTTAATTCAGAAAGGAGAGACCGTAATGGAGTTCAAAAAAGTTACTCGTGAGTGGGACACTCTCAAAAAAGACGCGATGGAGCGCGCTAAGAACGCTGCCCATTTAGTCAAAGAGGGAAAGATTGTTGATGCGAAAGATGTTGTAGCATTACTGGAAGCAGTAATCAAACCTTACGACAAGGTAAACATCGAAGGCAACAACCAAAAGCAAGCCGATTTTTTGGCTAAAGCTTTGTGCCAGGTTGACCCAGCTAAGATCCATGATCTGCACATGGTTCAATCCGTGCTGACTCTTCCCGAACATCTGGATGTATTTGAAAAAGGTATCGCTAAAAAATTGGATATGTCTTTCTCCGGACCGCAGGCCGGACGCATCGCGCAATTTTTGCAGGAAGGCAAACTGGAGCTGGGCGCTATCCACACTTATCTGGAATTATATGGCCGTTATTTCCTGGATTTGACTCCGCGGGTAGCTTTGGTTGCTGCAACTATGGCGGATAAGGAAGGCAATCTGTTCACCGGCTTCAGCACCGAAGATACTCCGGCCATTGTTGAAGCTACTAAATTCCGTCAAGGCATCGTTATCGCGCAAGTAAATCAAATCGTCGATAAGCTGCCTCGCGTAGATATCCCCGCCGATTGGGTTGACTACGTAATCCAATCCCCGAAGCCTTTCTACATCGAGCCTTTGTTCACCCGCGATCCGGCTTTGATTACCGACGCGCAGGTATTAAAAGGCATGATGGCTATCAAAGGCATTTACGGCGAATATCAGGTTGAGTCCATGAACCACGGTATCGGCTTCGACACCGCCGCTATCGAGCTGCTGCTGCCTACTTACGGCGAAGAGCTGGGCTTGAAGGGCAAAATCTGCAAGAACTTTATCCTGAATCCGCATCCGTCCCTGATTCCGGCAATCGAAACCGGTTGGGTAGAGTCCGTTCACTGCTTCGGCGGCGAACTGGGCATGGAAGATTACGTTGCCGCTCGCAGCGACATCTTCTTCGTTGGTCCCGACGGCTCCATGCGTTCTAACCGCGCATTCTCTCAGACTGCAGGCCATTACGCTATCGATATGTTCATAGGCGGTACGCTGCAGATCGACCCGTACGGCAACTCCTCCACCGCTACCGCTAACCGCGTAGCAGGCTTCGGCGGCGCGCCCAACATGGGCTGCGACCCGAAGGGCCGCCGTCATTCCTCCGGCGCATGGCTGAAATGCGGCGAAGAATACGCGCTCAACAAAGAGCTGTGGGGACCCGTGCGCCGCGGCAAACGCCTTGTTGTACAGCTGGCAGAAACCTTCCGCGAAAAGCTGGCTCCCGGCTTCGTAGAAGAGCTGGACGCTTTCAAGCTGGCTAAGAACGCTAATCTGTCCATCGAACCGGTAATGATTTACGGCGACGACCTGACCCATATCATTACCGAAGAAGGTATCGCTTATCTGCCGAAGTGCCGCAATATGGAAGAACGCACCGCTGCTATCCGCGGTATCGCAGGCTTCACCGAAGTTGGTCTGAAGGCTGATCCTAAGGAAACAAAACGTCTGCGCGAGCTGGGCGTTATCAAGACTCCGCAGGATCTGGGCATCGATATGAGCAGAGCTAACCGCTCCATGTTGGCCGCTAAAAACGTGCATGATTTGGTTGAATGGTCCGGTGGCCTCTACAATCCGCCTGCTAAATTCAGAAACTGGTAAGAGGAGGACAGAACAATGGCATTACAAAATCTTGAATTTGAATTTAAATCTGAAAATACTCAAACCATTATCCCTGAATGGTTCCATTTGGGCGTAACCGGCAGCGGCGATCTGGAGGTTATGTTCATTAAAGAGGATCTGGGCGGAAATGTTAAGGCTAAGGTTTGCACTCCCGTAGTTGGCTTTGACGCTGTTTGGGAAAGAATGTTGGGCAAGTTTGTCAACGATACCGGCGTTGGCAACATCAGCATTGAAATCAATGATGATAACGCTACTCCTATCGTAGTATATATGAGATTGCGCCAGGCTCTGGCAGAAGCAACCGCAAAGGAGGCAGAATAAGATGAAAAGTTGGAATGAGCTGGAAAAGAGCAGCTTCTTTGATGCTAATGCCCGTGAACGTGCAGTGGGCATGTGCGATAAAGGCACCTTTACTGAATTACTGAATCCGCTGGACCGTTTTGAAAGCCCCCATCTGCCCGTACTGGGTACCGCAGTTGAATTTGACGACGGCACCGTAACTGGCGTCGGCCTGGTTGGCAAGCATCCTCTGTTCGTAGTATCTATGGAAGGCAAATTTATCGGCGGCGCTATCGGCGAGGTTAACGGCGCGAAAATGGTTAACACTCTGCGCCTGGCTTTGAAAACCGCTAAGGATATTAAGGCTGCACATCCCGATGAGTATGAAGCACGCCGTCCGTTGGTAGCTATTTCCTTTGAAACCGGCGGCGTTCGTTTGCATGAAGCAAACGCAGGCCTGCTGGCCCATGCCGAGGTTATGGACGCTATTCAGGACTGCCGCCGCATTCTTCCCATCGTAGCCGTAGTTGGCTCTAAAGTAGGCTGCTTCGGCGGTATGGGCTTCGTGGCCGCCGCTACCGACGTTATCGTTATGAACGAAGAAGGCCGTATCGGCCTGACCGGTCCTGAGGTAATCGAGCAGGAAATGGGCAAGGATGAATTTGACGCTTCCAATAAAGCTTTGGTATACCGCACCACCGGCGCTAAGCATAAATACATTATTCAGGACTGCAACTATCTTGTAGAAGACGTTATCGGCGATTTCCACAAAACCTTGGCCGAGGTTGCCGACCTCTCCATGGAGGAAATCGAAAAGATGCGCCGCATCGGCTCCCTGCCGCTGGTACAGGAACAACAAGGCTTGGTAAAACTGGTTGGCGATATGCAGCCCAAGGATTCCATGGATCTGTGGAAGCACTTTGGCAATGAAGACCCTGCCGCTCTTCCGGAAATGACCACCGAGGAATTCCTGAAGGTTGTAAAACGCAGAGTTCGTGCATAAAAGAAGGAGGTAAAGAACATGGATGAAATGGAAAACACTATGATTGGCCGCGGTCGCGACGCAATTGAAATGATTGTTGACGCTGGCTCCTTCGCAGAAAATAAAGTAGGCTCCGCTGAGCTGGACCCGGAATACGGCCCCGGCGCAGTTGTGGGCACCGCTCAATTGGAGGGCGAAACCGTAACTGTTATCGCTAACGACGCTTACGCTTTCAACGAGCGCTTTCCTGTAGTATTCGGCGGCGTTATCGGTTTGGAGGAAGCTTATAAAATGGCTACCACCGTATACCGCACCATCGAGGCAGACAAGGATAAACCCTTGGCTGAAAAACGCCCCATCGTTTTGATCGTTGACACTCCGGGCAACGGCCCCGGCAAAATGGAAGAAATTGCCGGCATGAATAAAGCAACCGGCTCTTATCAGTTGGCCTTGGCTGAAGCCCGCAAAACCGGCCATCCCATTATCGCTATGGTAATCGGCCGCGCTATTTCCGGCGCTTTCCTGTGCCACGGCCTGCAGGCTGACGAAATCTTGGCGCTGTCCACCGACTTTGGCACCATGATTCACGTAATGCCCATCACCTCCATTTCCCGTATTACCAAAATGGATATCGAGCGCTTGGAAGAGCTGTCCAAGGTTAACCCGGTATTCGCTCCCGGCGTCAACTTCTTCTACAATCTGGGCGGCGTAAAAGAAATCGTTAATCAGGTTGAAGATATGCGCAGCGTAATCGCTAAGCATATCAAAGAGGTTCAGGCTTTGAAAGCTGCCGGCGAAATTGAAAAGCTGGGTCCCTGGGGCCGCGGTTTGGACGGCGACGCTCGCGGCGGCCGCGTAACTCGTTTGAAAGCTATGGCTAAAATGAACGAAGAATTCGCCGCTGTTGCCGATAAATATATCAACGCATAATTTAAAAATGAAAGAAGGGGTAGTATGAAAGGAATGCTGGCAGAAATTGCTAAAATGGTCAAGGACTTCGGTTCCGCGCCAACGTTTGAAGAAATGCCGCGTAAAACACTGGCTGATAAAGGGATTGCTGGACCGACTGCCGCCCATACCATCGAAGAGGTTCATACTCCCCTTAATTTGGCTTATCTGACTTTTACCACAGGCTCGTCTGCTTTCCAAAATATTGTCGGAGTAACTTTCGCCGAAATGTCGCGTAAGCTCCAAGCGTCCTTTAACATTTTGCAGCGTGCGGGACTTAAAGCAGGCGATAAAGTTTTGGTGACTTATCCGCCTTTGGTCAACGTGTTTTCCGGCGACGCTATGAAAAAGTACGGTCTGGAATGGCGCTTCTTGGTGCGCTCCAGCAGGGACGCTTTCTTGGCAGCCTTGTATGAATTCCAGCCGCAGGCCGTGGTCGGCGAATCCTCTTTTATCAGAGCGGCTTTGGAGGACGCCAAGCATATGGGCGTGGCTGACGAATTGCCGCAAGATATCGTGTTGCTGACCGCAGGCACGCCGCTGGATTTGGAACTTTTGCCGACGGCGAAATCTGTACTGAACGCGCGCGTCCACGATTTATACGGCTGCCAGGAATTTGGCTGGCTGTGCATGGACGGCGTACCGGTGCGCGAAGATATCGAACTGGTTAAGCTTCCGGGCGGCGCAGGCCAGGAAATGTTTGAACTGGTAGTGGGCGGCCTGCCGATGGGCGACAGTTTCCCTGTATCCGCCAGCGGGCATGTGTGCAACAGCGAAGGTAAAATCATTACTTATCGCCGCGAGCGTACTTATCCTGAATATGAAGTGATTGTCAAAGCAACAACGCTTACTTCGACGGTAACTTTGGGCAGAGTGGTTCGTTCTATTCTGCGCATCAAAGGGCGCATTGTAAAAATCATTCCGGACGTTGTTACTGGCGCCGCGCATACGGTTTTGGAGCTGCGTCCCGATTATATCAGCGCCGGCGTTCAGCCGGGCATAATTATCGAAGGGCCGCAGAAAACACAGTTCTTTGACGATATGGTACAGGCTCAGCTCGATTATCAACAGAAAGCGAAGGCAGACCCGACATGGACAAAACGCAGCTAAAAAGACACGACTTAGTTTTTGTATCTTCGTCAGGGAAGGAAAAAATATGGCGCGATATCGCCGCTGATTATAACGGCGACGCCTGGCAAATGGCTAGGGACGTACTGCTCGGCGGTGTCGACATTCCTGGATTTGTCCGCCGCAGCGACGAACGCCCGGAAATGCTTGCCATAGGTTTCGTCCACTACCAACGCTTGCAGGGCAACCGCTTGCGCATCGGCGCTTTCACTACTATGCAGGATATCGTAATGGTGATGTCGCCTTATGAAGTTATGCAGCGCAAAGCGTTTGCTTTCGACGCTCTTAACCTTTGTATGGAAACCTTGCTCAACCTTTACAGTTTGGCGGCGGAATACGATTTGCAGATTGGCGCGCTCGGTTCGGCGGCGCTGGAGCTGGCGACCGACCTGCCCTATACGGACGACGAATCCGATATAGATTTGCTGATTAAGCCCGCGCCTTATGAAAAGCTGCTGGATTTCTACCGCACGGCGCAGGAAAATTTTGGGCATATCAAATTGGATTTTGAACTGGAGCTTCCTAATGGCTACGGCGTAAAGCTGGCCGAAATATTTGCGGATACCAGGACGGTCCTGGGTAAAAGCTTAGATGATGTAAATTTATTATATCGCGCAGATATAATGAAATATTTAATTTGAAATTAAAAGGAGAAAAAAATCATGGAAATTAAATCTCGTGTACCCGGTAAAATTGTACGTTTTGAAAAACAAGTAGGCGATCAGGTAGCAGTACGCGACGTATTGATCGTTATGGAAGCAATGAAAATGAAACAGCTGGTACCTTCTCCGGTAGCAGGCGTGGTTAAGGAATACAAAGTACAGCCCGGCGACCGCGTAAGCGCTGGCCAGGTTGTGGCTATCGTTGAATAATTCAGGCTTCCTCAACTGAATATTTTCAGCCTTTAGTTGTTTCGCTGCCCTCTTTGCAGGGCAGTGATAATAAAAAATTGTACTAAGGTGGTGTAATTATGGTTATTTATGGTGTTGCTTTATTGGCGTTCTGTTATTTGACTGGCGTATATCTGGGCGATATTCTGGGCGCGCTTTTAGGCGTTAAGGCTAACGTCGGCGGCGTTGGTTTCGCAATGTTATTTTTGATTATTTTATCCAACAAGGGCATCGACGCCGGCTGGCTGGATAAAAAAAGCCAGGATGGCATTGCCTTCTGGTCCGCAATGTACATTCCTATTGTTGTAGCGATGAGCTCCATTCAAAACGTAGCGGCTGCTCTTTCCGGCGGCGCAGTAGCTGTCTTGGGCGGCGTCTTGGGCATCGTTTTGGGCTTCATCTGCATTCCGCTTTTGAGTAAAATGGGCGGACAAAAACAATAAAGGAGGTGTAAATTATGGATTTAATGGCAATGTTATCCAAAGTGTTGGTTAAGAACGGCCTGATTTTTGCTTTCGTTCTGATTGGCATCGTAAACTTATTCGCTTATAAAATGGCAGGCCTGACCAAAGGCCGCATTCACGGCAGCGCAGTAGCTATTTTCCTCGGCTTAGTTTTGGCTTATATCGGCGGCGGCGCTAAAGGTATTGCGACCATTCCCATGTTCGCCGGTATCGGTATGATGGGCGGCGCAATGTTCCGCGATTTTGCTATCGTTTCCACCGCTTTCGGCGCGGATTTGCGCGAAATTAAAAAGGTTGGCGTAGTCGGCGTGCTGTCCTTGGTATTTGGCTTAGTAACTTCCTGGATTGCCGGCGTAGCTATCGCTTATATGTTTGGCTATCGTTCTCCGGTTGATTTGTGCACCATCGGCGCAGGCGTGGCAACCTTTGTAGTTGGCCCCGTTACCGGCGCGGCTTTGGGCGCTTCTTCCGAGGTTATTGCAATTTCCATCGCGGCAGGCGTTGTAAAATCCGTATTGGTTATGATTATGACTCCTTTTGTGGCTAAGATGATTGGCTTGAACAACCCGCAATCCGCAATGGTATTCGGCGGTATTATGGGCACTACCTCCGGCACGGCGGCAGGTATGGCTGCGGTAGATCCTAAGCTGGTTCCGTATTGCGCAATGACTGCAACCTTCTACACCGGTTCTGGCTGCCTGACCTTCCCGTCCGTATTCTATCTGCTGACCAAAGCTATTTTTGGTTAATTAGTTCGGTATAAAATAAACAATTAAGGATATGATAGGAGAAAGCTGGTTGGCGTTATGAAAGAGCAAAAATTTTTACTTCAGCGAGTAGACAAAGATGAACTAAAAATTATCGATAATTTTTATGCTTGCCAGCTTTCTTCCTTTGATATTGATTTGCAGAAAACAAGTCAATACCTGACACAGGCAATTTTATTGGAAGTAAGTACGCATCCCAAGCCAGGCTTGGTAACGCGTTTATCCAACGGCTCCCATCAGGATATGAGCCTTATGACTTTTATGATGAGTTCCGCCGTTTTGAGCAAGGTCTTTCAGGATTTGCAGGATATCGGCATGGCTCATCAAGGTACGCCGCAGGAATTATTTGCCAAAATACGCGCTTACGGCATTACGGCAGAAAAAGAGCTGCTGCGGGTGACGAAGGGCGTTAATACTCAAAGAGGCATTCTCTTTGCCGGAGGCTTGGTCAGCGGCGCTGCCGGCTATGCTATGCATCAGGGTTTGGACTGGACGTCTCTGCTGTCCATAATTAAAAAGATGACCGCGGGTCTGGTGGACAGGGAGCTGCGCCATATTGAGCATCAGGAGCAGACGGCAGGAGAAAAACTGTATCGGGATTATGGAATTACGGGCATTCGCGGTGAAGTGGAAAAGGGTTTTCCTAGCGTTGTAAATTACGGCTTGCCTGCTTTGCGGGAGGCTTTTGCGAAAGGCGCGTCTTTAAACGACGCTTTGGTACACGCTTTGCTGGCTTTAATGACGGCAGTGGAGGACAGCAATGTCGTTTGGCGCACTAATGCGGCGACTTTGCGCGAGGTGCAGCAGACCGCCGCTGCTATTTTAAAGCAGGGCAGCGTTTTTACGGCAGCAGGACGAGAGGCTTTAGCCGCAGCGGAAAGGGTTTTCGTTTCCCGCCGCATCAGTCCCGGAGGCAGCGCAGACCTGCTCTCCATAACCATAACTTTTTATTTGCTTGAAAATAAGGAATTCCCGGCAGCTATATTTTAGGGACATGGTATAGCGGCGATTCCTTGACATATAAACACAAATGCTTAGCACGAAATGCTAAAAACTCCTCCATTAGCATGGTAAGGTTCGGTTGCTGACCGGGCCTTATTATGCGTTGGCAAGAAAGTGAGAGATTTATCAGATGCTTACTTTTATTATACAAGCGCTGGACGGTATTTTTACCATTGTTTTTGTCGTAGGTATCGGTTATGCGCTGGCTAAAAAGGGTTGGTTCGACGAAAGCAGCAGTTCGCTTATCGCCAAGCTGGTGACGAGCGTTTCCCTTCCTTTATATATGATAACCAGTCTGACGAAAAATTTTACGTTGGAAAAGCTTGTGCAGCTGGCGCCGGATATGCTGCTGCCCGTGGGCTCCATGCTGTTGGCTATGATAGTGGGCGTCGCTTTAGCTAAATTGCTGAAGGTGCGGCGCGGGCGCAAGGGCGTTTTTATTACTAATTTTTTTATCGCCAATACGATGTTTATCGGGCTGCCGGTAAATTTAGCTTTATTTGGGGATGAAAGCATACCTTCGGTGATGCTGTATTACATGGTGAATTTAACTTTCTTTTGGACTTTGGGCGTGCGCAATATCGTAGCGGACGCTACGGGAGTGCGGGAAGAATTGTTTTCACCCGCTGTACTGAAAAAATTGTGGTCGCCGCCGCTGATGGGCTTTGCGGCCGCTATTTTATTGATCGTTTTGAATGTTCAGCTGCCTAAGTTTTTATTAAGAGGCTTCCAGTATGTAGGTAATTTAACTACGCCGATGTCTTTAATTTTTATTGGCATCGAAATCAGCAGAATCAAGCTGCGGGAATTTCATTTTGAAAGGGATATTGTCGGCGGGCTTTTTGGACGCTTTTTGGTTTGCCCGTTATGCGTGCTGGCTTTAGTGCCTTTAATTAATATTGCGCCTATTTCCGTGAAGGTTTTTACGATGCAGGCAGCCATGCCGGCTATGACCCAGATGGCTATTGTGGCCAAGCAATACGGAGCCGACAGTAAATATGCGGCGGCCTTGAGCTTTATCACGATTCTCTTTGGTTTATTGGTAATACCCATTTATATGACGGTCGTTAATGTCTGGTTTTAAAACGGCAGAATAAATTCAAGAAAGGCGGTAGCTTATGGAATCTGAAAAAATTATTCGCAAAATGTGGAGCAGCAACGCTTTTATGAATGTCCTCAAAATTCAGATCAAGGAAGTGCATTGCGGCGGCGCAACCTTGGAAATGCCCATTGATTTTGATATTCATACCAATCATTGGCTGGGCGTACACGGCGGCGCAATGGCCGCTTTGGCCGACTGCGTTGCAGGTATTACCTGCGCTTCTGTGGGGAAGATCTGCACGACTTTGAATATGAATATTGATTATATCAGCAATATGCGCGGGCTGGGCGCTCTGACTGTGAGCAGCGAAATTCTGCATAAGGGGCAATCGACTATCAATATCGCCGCTAAAATTACAGACGACGCCGGCAATATTATTTGCAGCGTTACTTATATTATGTTCGTTATGGATAAGCTGGGCGAAGTCCCGGAAAAATGGTAAAAAATCTGCCGGATTTTTTATAAGGCTTGATAAAAAATAAGACTGCCTTCATCAGACGATGAAAACAGTCTTGCGAAAAATTTACAGCTCGTCAATGTGCAGCAAGCAGGCAGCTAAAAGCTCGCAGCGCGGCTGATAGGAAGCAACGTAAGCGTATTCGTTATTGGTGTGCGCTCCCACAGATTGAGGACCCATGCTGCAAACGGTCGGCGTTCCTGCAAGCGTGGTATACGCTGCGTCCGAGCAGCCGCCTACATAAAGTGCTTTCAGCTCGCCGTAGCCCAGGCGTTCGTGCTGTTCTTGTACAAAACGGCAAAGTTTCATGCCGTCATCTGTTAAAATATTGCACATTAAAGCCCAGCGGTTTCGAGTTCCGCAGCAACGGCACGGGCAATCTCGCCGGTTCCTTAATTTTATTGACGGCAAAGCCCCGCAAGTGCGCGGGGCTTTTTAAGTTTTTATTTATACAGTTCCGCTTGCAAATCCAGCAGAATTTTTTCCAGGCAATGCAAAGACGGCTCAATAGAAGCCAGCTCCAGATATTCAGCGTCGCTGTGACCGCAGCCGCCGGTCGGGCCAAGGCCGTCGACGGTAGTTGCGCCTGCGCCGGAGGTGTAATTGCCGTCGCTGCCGCCGCCTGCTTTTACCCATTCTGTGGACAGGCCAAATTCCTTGCTGGCCGCATCGATAATTGCAACCAGACCGGCAGTATCGGGCGTGCTGGACATGGGCGGCATGTTGACGAGATTCTTTACCTCGACTTGGATTTCTGTCGCTGCGGCATGCCCTGACAGCTTGGCAAAGGCTTCTTCTACGATGCTTATCTGCTCTTTGCCCGTTACGCGCACATCAATATCCATGAAGGCGTTAGGAGCTACGCTGTTGTAAATCATACCGCCGTTGGCTATGCCCGTGTTAACAGTAAGGCCGGATTCAAAATTAGTGAGAGCCGCTAATTGCAGAATCCAGTAAGCCATTTCGTTAACTGCGCTGCGTCCGTCCTGAGGCGCGTTGCCTGCATGGGCTGCACGGCCTTTCATGCTGACCTGATAGCGTAGTACGCCCTTGCGTTCTAAGACGCGGGCACCGTTGGCGCGGGCTGCTTCTAGTACCAGGCAGTATTTGCTGTGAGAGCCGATTTCCTTGAGCCAGGATTTTACGTTGGAGCTGCCGCGTTCTTCTTCGGAATTAAAGGCCAGGCAGACTTTGAGCTGTTTTAAGCTGCCTGCCGCTTCCATAGCTTTCAGCACATGGGTGCCTTGCAGGCAGCCGCACTTCATGTCGCTGACGCCGGGACCGTAGGCTCTGTCGCCCTTGATGGAAAAGGGGCGCTCGGCTACTGTTCCGTCAGGGAAAACCGTGTCCATATGGCAGCACAGGATAACGTCGTAATCCTCGCCGTCAGTATTGGCGATTACCAGCGGCGGAGCGCAGTCCGAGCCGCAGTCAATACGCCTAACGTGCCACATGGGAGAAGTAAAGTCCTTTGCCAGATAAGCGGCTACCTTGTCAATACCGGCAAAATTTTCGGCTTTGCAGTCAATGTTTACCAGATATTCTAAATCCTGTATATATTTTTCAATATTATAGCTAGTCATTTTCTCCCGCCTCAATTAAAACATAGCGACAAGCACTTTCATTACCCACATTGCGCACAAAGCGTTCAGCACGGCAATGCAGACCATAATTCCGTAATATTTGGATTTTACTTCCGCAGTGCCCAGGCAGCGTCCCAGGTATTGCACCAGCGAACCCATCAGATAAATTGCAGGCATCACTACGGTAACGTCTTTAGCGTTTAAAATATTAGAGCTTAAAAGGCCGGCAGCAGCGCCAATGCCGCCGCCCATGGACATGAGCGCGGAAACAAGTACAGTTACTGCTTCGCCGGGCAGTCCCCATAGAGCCATAACCGGAGCAAAAACCGTACCTAATAATTTCAAGAGACCGGTAACATTCAGCGCTTTAATAATTACGAAGGCCATAATAACATTGGGCATCATGTTGCTGATACCGGTATTCCAACCCTTGCGGCAGCCTTCGATAAAAAGATCGATAATATTTTTCTTATCTTGCTGATGCTCAGACATTATGCTGCCTCCTTCTTCGCAGTTTTTGCGTTATCATATTTTACATAAAGACGCATAAGATTTGCGCCGATAACCTTGAAGGCTAAAATTACAGCGAACGGAACGATAATCGGCGTTACCAAAATGCTGAACAAAGCCGCGCCGGACGAAAAGAAATTAGTAATCGTGCCGTCGCCGGATAATTGGAACATCGCAAAAATAGTACGTTCGTCCTCGTCAATCAAACCTTCGTTATACATGGCCTTAATCATGCCCGCACCGGCATCAGTGCTTTGGAAGCTGGCGATAATGCCCAAGCCGCAAGCGCCGGGAAGCCCCAGCAGCGGCTTAAGCAGCGGACTCAGTAATTTTTGGGCAGCTTTCAGCCCCCCCAAGCCTTCGATAACGTTTACTACGCCTAAGGCGAAAATGACGGCAGGCAAAAGCGAAAGCGCAAAGGCAAAGCCATCCTGGCAGCCGCTGCCGCCCGCGCCGCGGAAAGTCAGAGCTTTGCCGCCGGCAGCAGTTATCTTGCCGAAGCTGCCGTTTAATACCGTAAAATCAAATACGCTGTACCATTCTTTGCTGGTAGCGAAAATGCCGGAAAAGAATACGATAGCAAAAATCAAAGCTACATAGCTGTACCATTTTATCTTTTCCTCTTGTTGCAAGGGTTTCTTTTCTTCCATTACAACTCCTCCTTAATATTAGTTTATATAGTATGCATAGCTGTCGCGTAGCAGAGCTATATCAAAATTAATTTTATCATAAATCGTGCGTTCACGCAATATTTTGATAACTGTTTACAGCTTGCAGCAGGGAAAAGACGCTGATTTTTTTCTGTAAAGCGATGACAGTAACGCCGTAGGCATGATATAATTTTAGATACAGCGACTGCAAGCGCTAAAAAATTTTCGTAATTATATTTGAGAAAAGAGGTTTCGGGCATGATTAAGCTTTTAAAAAACGCTGATGTTTACTCTCCCGCATATTTGGGAAAAAAAGATGTTTTGCTGGTCGGCGAAAAAATTTGCCGCATCGACGATAAAATTACAGGCTACGACGAGCTTCCTGACGCAGAGGTTTTTGATTTTAGCGGGAAAAAATTGCTGCCCGGTTATATCGATATGCACGTTCATATTTGCGGCGGCGGCGGTGAAGCAGGGTTTGCTTCGCGTGTGCCGCAATCGCAGCTCAGTGTTTTTTTCAAAAGCGGCATTACCAGCTGCGTCGGACTTTTGGGGACTGATGGCATTACCCGCAGCGTAGAGGATTTGGTTGCCAAGGCTCGCGCGCTTACGGAAGAAGGCATGACCGTTTACACGTTGACCAGCTGCTATCAATATCCGCCTAAAACTATGACTGGCAGTATTGAAAAGGATATAGTTATGCTAACGCCTATGATCGGCGTGAAAATTGCCGTTTCTGATCACCGCAGCTCCAATCCCAGCGGCGACGATTTGATTGCCGTCGGCGTGCAGGCGCGCCGCGCGGGGCTTATCAGCAATACGGCGGGGCTTGTCACGATGCACATGGGCAGCGGCAAGGGCAGGCTAAACCCGCTGTTCGACGCGCTGAAAAACAGCGATATTCCCATAAAAAATTTCTTGCCCACGCATATGCTGCGCTGTCCCGAGCTGATTGCCGACGGAGCCGAGTTGGTACGCATGGGCGGATATATGGATTGCACTGCCGGGTCCGATGCCGAGGAACTGGTGGGAAACACTAAAAAGCTTTACGCGCTGCTGCACATGGAGGGCGTAAGTGCGGATCACGTTACGCTTTCTTCTGATTCCTTTGGCAGTATGCCGAAATTCAACGAAGCGGGCGAATGTATCGGGCTGACTTACGCTTCGCCCAAGCACCTGCATATGACGATTAAGCTTTTGGTGGAAATGGGAATGGAGCTGCAGGACGTAATTCGCTTGCTGACTTCTACGCCTGCCAAGCTTTTGGCTAAAGAAGGCGTTAAGGGCTGCATTGCCGCCGGAGCTGACGCAGATATTCTTATTTTAGACGGTGAGCTGAATATCAATAGCCTTTTTGCCAAAGGGAAAACTGCTATGCTGAACGGCGAGCTGCTCATGAAGGGGCGTTTTGAAGACTAATAGCGAACGTCTTTTGGAACGCCTTGCTGCCTTAAAAGCGAGCCGGCGCTGACCAAGCGCACACGCTATTGTAAACCGGCGCTTGATATGGATGTTAAAGTTGAATAAGTGTGTTCCTGAAAATATAAATGCTCCTGCACATTGCAAAATGGTGCGCAGGAGCATACTTTTTATCTGTATTTATTGGTGTGCTTTTTGCGCGTGTGCTGCTCCCGGTAGTCAGCCTGCACCTGATACACCTGATAAATGTACAGTGCGCATAAAGGAAAGGCAATGATAAGCCCCAGCCAGCGGTTATTTAAAAAGTAGCTGCCGGCCATACCGGCTGCCAGGCTGAGGATTACCACAAAAAGCATATTGACCTTGTACTTCATAAGTAATTTTTTCATAGAGCTATCTTCCTCCTAAATTTTATGTCGTCTGCGGCAGCAGCTGCGGGCGGCTGCCGTTTTATGAATAACGTATTTTATGAGCCTGGCAGTAATTCCCTTGGTACGACGATATTATGCATGGGGATTTTTGCCGGGTCGAAGAAAGCCAGCAGTTCCTGTGCGCTGATGGGTTCAGGCTTAGGCAGCTGTCCGGCTAAGTAAGCTAAAAGGCCGACGATGGGCCGCGGGTCGCCGTATTGCCGCCGCAGCACGCCGATTTCCAAGTCGCCGTCGCGTTTGGCCAGCCTGCGCCCGTCCGGATCCGTCAAAAGCGGAATGTGGCAAAAGTCCGGCGGCGTCAAGCCCAGCAAGCGGTAAAGATAAAGCTGCATGGGCGTGGAGCTTAATAAATCGCTGCCGCGTACTACCTGAGTCACTCCCATTAAAGCGTCGTCCACGGTTACGGCCAGCTGGTAAGCAAAAACGCCGTCGCTGCGGCGCACGATAAAATCGCCGCTTTCGTGAGCCAGATTATAGCTTTGCTCGCCGTAATGCCCGTCGGTAAAGCTAATCGTTTCGTCTTGAACTTTGACGCGGTAAGCGGGACGCCGCTGCTGCATTTTGCTTTGGCGCTCGGCTTCCGTCAGCCGACGGCAGACGCCGGAATACAGTACCCGTCCGTCGCTGAGATGGGGCGCTTCGGCGGCGTGGAGCTCGGCGCGGCTGCAAAAGCAGGGGTAGATTAGCTTTTCCTGCGTCAGCTTATTGAAATATTTTTCGTAAATTGCGGAACGCCGGCTTTGAAAATAATTTTCGCTGCCGACGCCGCTGTAAGCGCCTTCGTCCCAAAAAAGTCCCAGCCATTCCAAATCGCGGGCTAAAGCGTCGGCGTTGGCGCGCGGGCAGCGCTGCGCATCTAAATCTTCAATACGCAAAATAATTTTGCCGCCGCCGCTTTTGGCATAAAGCCAGGCCAGCAGGCTGCAAAAGACGTTGCCCAAATGCAGAAAGCCGCTGGGAGTCGGCGCAAAGCGGCCTCTGGGCGCGTTGATTTTATTTTTTCTTGTCGCATTTTCGTCAGGCAACGGTGTCATCTAAAGCGCATCCTCGCTGAAATATTCGACGGGCGTATTACAGCCTGTATGTTATATTTTAACATATAAGGAGCGGCTTGTGTAAAATATTTGTGATGAAGGTCAAAAAGTCGAAAAGTATGGTATAATGTTGTATACAGCGATTCGCGAGCCGAAGGCGAAGCGAGAGCTGATGTACAACATATGCCTGCGGCGAATTAGAATGTGAAAAGCTTTTCCTAATTGTAAAAGACAAACGAGGTGAGAAACTTATGGAAGAAAGAATTACCGACGGCTTTAAGGATAACGAAAATATTGCCTGGGAAGCGGAAAAAATTTGCCGCTGGGCTGCTGCCCGCGCCGGAGTGATTGTGGTAGCGCCCGTAGTGGGCACGATGGCGCTGATGGCCAACGAGGTTTATATGATTACCCGGCTGGCGGAGCTGCGCGGAATAAAATTGAGCGAAAGCGCCGTGCTGGGCCTTTTGGGTTCCTTGGGCGCGACCTTTGTGGGGCAGACGCTGGTAACGCTGATTCCCTTTGCGCCGGTGCAGATTCCCGTGGGCATTTCCGTGACCTACGCCGTGGGCAAGGTGGCTAACGCTTGGCTGCAGGCCGGTAGGCCGGAGGACGTCGCCGCTTTTAAAGAAATTTTTGACGAGGCTAAGGACGAGGGTATGCGGCGCTTTCAAGAGTTCCGCGACATGGATTGCAAGGATAAGCCCTTGGGCGACGAAAGCAAACGCTTTTCGCTGGACTCGCAGGAGCTTTTCGATAATGTAAGGCGTAAAGCGGACGCGGCGGAATATAAGCTGAGCGACGTGATGCGCAAGGTTAAGGACAGCTTGAAGTGATGGGAAAATTAAAAGCTCTGGCGATACAGCCGGAGCTTTTTTGCAAACATTATTTTCCTATCGCGTTTTGCGATAGGAAACGTTAAGCGCAGACGGTTTTGCGTTTCTAAAAATGAAACGAGGTTTATCGCGCGTCAATTCTTGGGACACCATTTGTCGAAGATATGCAGATGGTTGGCATACAGCTGCACCCAGCGTCCGACAAGAATGGCGGCGGCGATGGTGCCGACGCCTACGCCCTGCATGCGGCCGAACTGGGAGTAGGAAATAAGCAGGCTGATAGTTACCAGCGTAATATCAAAGCAATTTTTGACGACGCTGAATTTGGTTTTGCTGACTAAGGACAGCACCAGTACGATGCCTTCGCCTGCGGCTACGCAGATCTTCGCTTTGATGCACAAAAAGATGCCGAGAGCTAAGACTATCGTTCCTAAAATGCAGTCGAACCATTCCCAGAAAATGTCGGGCGGTGCGACCCATGCTAAAAGGTTCATGGAAAAATCGATACCATAGCCGAAAATAAGCAGCGTAAAAAATTGTCCCAGCAGCTCGCGCCAATAAATTGTGCGCAGCAGGATTGGCTGCACGCCGATGAAAAATAAATTCATAAAAATAGTTATCTCACCCATGGTCCATGGCGTGAACATGCTGGTGACCCAGGGAACACTGGAGATTGGCGAGGTGCCTAAATCGGCTTTGCAGGAAAGAGCGATGCCGACGGTCATGGCAAAAATACCGGCGAAAAACATACAGAAGCGCTGCGGCAGATATTGTTTCTGCATTTTACCAGACCTCCTTTGCTGATAAAAAATAAAAGAAGCATTCGTGGGCGTTGGCAAGTTTAATCGCCGCTTACACAAATGCGTCGCTGTATTTAGTATAGCGCTTGCAAAAATAATCTACAATGATTACAGCCGCGCCGGTCTTATAATAATTTCTGATATTTATAAGTAGCGGAGATTGTCGCTTCCCGGTAAGAAGTGGAGGGAAGCGGCAGCAATTCCTTTACTTTTGCCGCCTTGGTGTAGTACAATAATATATTGAAGTAATATACCTATAAAGGAGGAGCCTTTGTGATTCGGAAAACGTCCGCCATGGTGGAGGCCGGCATTTTAGCGGCCATCGCCATCGTCATGGCTTTAATAAGTATGTATGTGCCTGTGTTGGGCGCGTTCGTTAATTTTTTGTGGCCCCTGCCCATTGTTATCTGCGGCTGCCGCCACGGCTTTAAATGGAGTATAATGACGCTTTTGGTAGCGACGATTATTATCGCTATGATCATCAGCCCCATTAACGCCTTTTTCCTGGCGGCAATTTTTGGCCTGCTGGGCTTGATTTTGGGCGAATGTATGCGCCGCCATCTGCCGCCGATGCAGATGATGCTGTACGGCAGCATTGGCGCAGTTCTGGCGCTGATTATCAATATCGTTTTAAGCTTTTTGGTTTTGGGTATCGACCCCATCGAGATGATTTTTACCTCCTTCCATGAAAGTCTGAACCAGCTGGCGGCTTATTATCGCGAGCACGGCATGGGTGAGGAGGAAATCAAAAAGATTGTGGACGGCTATGCGGAAATGCTGCGCATGATGCGCATTATTATGCCCGGCGCTTTCCTCTTGTGCGCGCCGATTATGGCTTTCGTCAATTATATTGCCGCGAAAAAGATTTTGACTAAGTTGGGCGAAAGCTTTACTGATTTTCCGCCCTTTGTTAAGCTGCAGGTGCCGGGCTGGGTGCTGTGGCCTTACGGTATTTCGCTGCTGGCCGTGACGTATTTTTATCAAACGGACCAAAGCAGCTGGCTGTATACCTTATCCGTCAATGTGCAGACGGTGTGCAGCTTTGTGCTGGTGCTGCAGGGCATCGTGCTGCTGTACTGGTTGGTGGAGGCCAAGGGCAAGCCGCGCTGGTGGGCTAATTTGGCGACGGCACTGTTGTTTGTTATTCCCTTGTTTTCGCAGATTATAGTGTATGTGGGAGCTTTCGATATGGTGTTTGACTTCCGCAAAATTCGCAAAAGATATTAGGATGGGATGTGGCGCTGGATGTTTAACAGATTTAACCGCAATATGAATTCCAAAGTGGATACGAATATTTATCTGCTGCTGATTGTGCTTTTGGCGCTGGTAGTCTGCTACCTGCAGCCCAAGCTCATAGTGCCGGCGCTGCTCATCGTAGGCGTGACCTATTATTTTGGCCGCCGCAATATCATCAATAAGGAAATTTTTTTCAGCAGCTATTTGGATAATATTATCCGCAATATCGAGCGCACCAATCATTTTGCCGTGCGCAAGCTGGATATCGGCATGGCGGTTTTTTCCAAGGACGGCAAGCTGCAATGGAAGAACGAGCTGTTTCAGCAATGGGTGGGCAAAAGAAATCTGGAGGGCAAAAAGCCTGAGGAAATTCTTCCTTTAAAGGAAAACGCCTTTGAAATGCTGTGCGTGCGCGACGGCGAGCAGGTTATTCAAATGGAGGGGCGCTATTACCGTATGAAGTACGCCAGCGTGCAGACGCAGGAGCGGTCGCTGAAAAAAGACGATTTGAGCACCAGCAGCGGCTTGATGATTTATCTGACGGATATTACCGACTTCGAGCTGCTGCGGCAAAAATACCGCAACGATAAGCTGTGCCTAGCTTACGCCCGCTTCGACAATTACGAGGAGGTAACGCGGGGACTGAGCGAAACCAATATCGCCAATCTGAACGGCGAAATTAACGAGCTGCTGAGCAAATGGGCGGCGCAGCATCAGGGCTTTATCTGCCGCATGAATAAGGAAATCAGTCTGTTGGGCTTCACCCAGTCGGCAGTGCTGGATATGATGGAGGATAAATTCACCATTTTGGACCGCATACGCGAAATCCGCAGCGGCAATAAATTTGCGCCCACCTTTAGCATCGGAGTAGCCTGCGACGGCGTAACGCTGGAGGAGCTGGTGCAGAACGCCAACAAAAGCTTGTACATGGCTTTGGGCCGCGGCGGCGACCAGGCCGTGGTAATGAAGGATAAAAATACGCAATTTTTCGGCGGTACCAGTACGGTGGCAGCCAAGAGTACCCGCGTGCGCGCCCGTATCGTAGCGCAGACCATTCGCGAGCAGATGCTACAGGCCGATAGAATTTTTGTTATGGGCCATTATAACGAAGATTTTGACGCTATCGGCGCTACCATAGGCATGGCTAAGCTGGCCTTGTCGCTGAAAAAGGAAACGTATATCATACATAGCGAGCACAGCGAATATTATGACCGTATTGTGGAGGTGCTGGCGAAAGAAGGCGCCGTTTTATCGAATAATCAAACGGAATACCTCAATATAGCGGTTGACAGCGAAGAAGCGCTGCGCTTAGTTACGCCGAAGAGCCTTCTTATTATCGTTGATCACCATCGCGCCGTTTTGTCCGCCAGCCAAAAGGTATTGGAAGCTGTTAAGGCGCGAATTATTATCGACCATCACCGGCGTGCGGAGGATATTATCGGCAATACGGCGCTTCTGTATTTGGAGCCGTCCAGTTCTTCTACCAGCGAGCTGGTAACGGAGCTGATTTGCTATTTTGACGACAGCCTGGATATTCTGCCGTCGGAGGCTACGGCTTTGTATGCCGGCATTGTGCTGGATACAAAGAATTTCGCTGTGCAGACGGGCGAGCGTACTTTTGAAGCGGCTGCGCTTTTGCGCCGCTGCGGCGCTAATCCTACGTTAGTACGGCTGCTGTTTAAGGATAATATGGAAATTGTACAAAAGCGGGCGCGTTTGGTTGCGGAAGCTAAAAAGCCTGTAGATGGTCTGGCTATTTCCGTTTACCGCAACGCGCCGCATGATACAGGTTCTTCTGTAATTGCCGCACAAACGGCTGATACCCTAGTCACTATCGACGGGATAGCCGTAAGCGTGGCGATAGTTGAATATCAAGACGGTTCTTTGGGAGTCAGCGCGCGCAGCGACGGCAGCGTTAATGTGCAGTTAATTATGGAAGAGCTGGGCGGCGGCGGTCATCAGACGGTTGCCGGCGTACAGTTAGCCGATAAGCGCGCTAAGGACATAGAGCCGCAAATTATTGCGTTGGCAAAAAAACAATTAGAGGAGCGAGATAATAATGAAAGTAATTCTGCTGCAAGATGTTAAAAACTTAGGTAAAAAGGGCGATATCGTAGAAGCTGCCGAGGGCTATGGCCGCAATTTTTTGCTGCCGCGCAAGCTGGCGAAAGAAGCTACCGCAGCAAACCTGAACCAGGCGAAGGCCGATAAGGCGACCGCCGCTCACCGTGCCGCACAGGCTAAGGACGAGGCCGTAGTTTTGGGCGCGCAGGTGGAAAAGGTCGTCGTTGTGATGAAGGTGCGCGTAGGCGAAAACGGTAAAATGTTCGGCTCCGTAACCAGCAAGGACGTAGCCGAAGCGCTAATTAAGCAAACCGGCATGAATATCGACCGCCGCAAAATCGAATTGAAGAGCGCCGTTAAGGGCTTGGGCGAATACACCGCCGTGGCTAAGCTGCACACGGACGTAACCGCCGCCTTCAAGGTGCTTGTTGAAGCTGAATAATCATGGAAGAAAGAGTTCCCCCGCAAAATATAGAAGCCGAACAGTCCGTTTTGGGCGCTATGCTCATAGATAAGGAAGCTATTGCCAAGGCTACGGAAATCCTCAGCGCCGACGATTTTTACCGCGAGGCCCACAGAGTTATTTTTAACGCTATGCTGGAGCTGTACAATAAAAACGAGGCCGTGGATATGATTACGGTAACGGATATTCTGCGACGTGATAATAAATTGGAGGATATCGGCGGCATCGCCTATATCACTTCCTTAGCTAATGTGGTGCTGACGGCGGCCAATGTTAAATTTCATGCGGATATCGTAGCGGAAAAATCAGTGCTGCGCCAGCTGGTGCGCGTTTCTACCGAAATTGCGGCCATGGGCTACGAGGCTAACGACGAAGTAAGTACGCTTTTGGATACGGCGGAAAGCCGCATTCTGGAAATTGCCAATAAAAAGAAGCGTTCAGATTTTACGCCGATTGGCGACGTGCTGATGAACGCGGTGCAAAGCATCGAAAAGCTGCTGCAGAACAGGGGCGGCTTAACCGGGCTGCCCAGCGGCTTTAACGATTTGGATAAGCTGACTAGCGGCCTGCATCCGTCGGATTTTATTATTCTGGCGGCGCGCCCCTCCATGGGCAAAACGGCGCTGGCGCTGAATATTGTGCAGAACGTAGCGCTGCGCGCTCACCGGCGCGTGGGCGGCGACCCTAAGAGCGTAGCCTTCTTCAGTTTGGAAATGAGCAAGGAGCAGCTGGTTAACCGTATGCTCTGCGCAGAAGCTAATATTGACAGCCAGCGCCTGCGCGTGGGCGAAATGGCGGATAAGGATTGGGATGCCTTATGGGAAGCCTGCGATGTGATGAGCAAGGCGAAAATTTATATCGACGATACGGCTGGCATTACGGTTATGGATATGCGCAGCCGCGCCCGCCGCTTAAAGGCGGAGCACGGTCTGGATTTGATTGTGGTCGACTATTTGCAGCTGATGCAGGGAAGCGGTAAGCGCAATAACAGCGGCGACCGCCAGCAGGAGGTTTCGGAAATTTCTCGTTCGCTTAAAGCTTTGGCCCGCGAGCTGGACGTGCCCGTTATCGCCTTGTCCCAGCTGAGCCGCAGCGTGGAGGCGCGGCAGGTGAAGCGCCCCATGCTCAGCGATTTGCGCGAGTCCGGCTCCTTGGAGCAGGATGCGGACATCGTGGCCTTTTTGTATCGCGAGGATTATTACAATCCGGAAACTGAAAATAAGCATACGGAATTGATTATCGCCAAGCACCGCAACGGTCCGGTTGATACGGTCAATCTGTTCTTTCATAAGCAATTTACAAAATTTGTCGGCTTTTCCAAACGCGAGGGCTGACTGGCGAAGGGCTGCTGCGGCAGTCCTTTTTGTATGCCAATACTGAAAACACTGCATAATTTCCTAGATAACGTCAAAAAATGTGCAGGGAGCTTGCGCTCATTAGCAGAAAATGATATGATTATTATGTAATAAAATTGCAGTGAAGGGTCTGAAAGTAAAGAGCAGCTTTCAGATGTTTTTTCATGAATAAAAATGTGCTTGGGAGGCATACAGAAAATGATTGATCGCTATACTCATCCTGAAATGGGTAATATCTGGACCCTCGAAAACGAATTCCGTACTATGCTGAAGGTAGAAATACTGGCTTGCGAGGCAATGAACAAGCTGGGTATTGTGCCTGACGATGCGCTGAAGGATATTCAGACTAAGGCTGATTTCCGCCTGGACCGCATTAAGGAGATTGAAGCAGTAACCAACCATGACGTTATCGCTTTTCTGACTAATGTGGCTGAATATGTGGGCGACGCATCCAAATATATCCATAAGGGATTGACCTCCAGCGACGTTAAGGACACGGCTTTGTGCTATATGACCGTGCAGTCCGCTGATTTGATTATGCGTCATCTGGAAAACTTCCATGCTATTCTGCGCCGCCGCGCCGCCGAATTTAAGCATACTGTGATGATTGGCCGTACCCATGGCATTCACGCCGAGCCTATGACCTTCGGTATGAAATTTTTGCTGTGGTCTGCGGAAATCGAGCGCGATATGGAGCGCTTGAAGCAAGCCCGCGAGCTGATGGCGGTAGGTAAGCTGTCCGGAGCCGTAGGCACTTATTCCAATATCGATCCTTTCGTTGAAGAATATGTTTGCGAAAAGCTGAGCCTGAAGCCGGTGCGCCTGGCTACTCAGGTTATTCAACGTGATCGTCACGCTCATTTTATGACGACTCTGGCCATTATCGGTTCTTCTCTGGATAAGATGGCTACCGAAATCCGCAATTTGCAGCGCACTGATATCCGTGAAGCCGAGGAGTATTTTGCTCCCGGCCAAAAGGGTTCTTCCGCAATGCCTCACAAACGCAATCCTATCACCTGCGAGAAGGTCAGCGGTATGGCCCGCCTGCTGCGCGGTTATGCCGTAGCTGCTTTGGAGGACGTAGCGCTGTGGCACGAGCGCGATATTTCCCACTCTTCCGTAGAGCGCGTTATTCTGCCGGACGCTACCATCGCTTTGGATCATATGCTGAGAAAGTTCAGCAATATTATCGACAAGCTGCTGGTATATCCTGACGCTATGATCGCTAATCTGAATAAGACCGGCGGTTTGATTTTCAGTCAGAACCTGCTGATTGCGCTGGTTACCAAAGGCGTGCTGCGCGAGGACGCTTACAAATGGGTACAGCGCAACGCTATGGCCCGCTGGCTGCAGGGCGCAGACTTCAAGACCAATGTGGAGGCCGACCCTGATATTAAAAAGTATTTGACCGATGAGGAAATCGAGCATTGCTTCGATCCTAAACCGATGCTGCGCAATGTTGATCTGATTTTCTCCCGCTTCGGTTTATAATATAAAGGATAAGAAAATAAGGAGTGACTGCTAATGTCATCTGTTATTGTATTAGGCGCCCAATGGGGCGATGAAGGTAAAGGTAAGATTGTTGACTATTTGGCGCAGAAGGCTGACGCTGTCGTTCGCTACAGCGGCGGCTCCAATGCCGGTCATACCGTAGTAGTCAACGATATTCATTATAAGCTGCGTCTTCTGCCCTCCGGCGTATTATTTAGCGACAAGGTTAATGTGCTGGGCAACGGCGTAGTCATCAACCCGGGCGTAGTGCTGGCTGAAATTGCCGGCATGAAGGAAAAGGGCATCGATTGCAGTAATCTAGTTATTTCTGACCGCGCGCATGTGGTACTGCCGTACCATCAGCGTTTGGACGAGCTGCAGGAGGAAGCCTTGGGCAGTCACAAAATTGGTACGACTAAGGGCGGCATAGGCCCCTGCTATATGGATAAGGTGGCGCGCGTAGGCATTCGCGTCTGCGATTTGATGGAGCCGGAAACCTTTGCTGAAAAGCTGAAGGTAAATCTGGAAGCGAAAAATGCCATTATCACGAAAATTTATGGCGGCGAGCCCTTTGATTACGAAACGGTTCTCCAAGAATATTTAGCTTATGCCGAGGAGCTGCGTCCTTACGTAGCCGACACCGGCGTGGTTTTGGATGAACTTTTTGCCGCAGGCAAGAATGTGCTGTTTGAAGGTGCGCAGGCTACCTTCCTGGATATTGACCACGGCACTTATCCTTATGTTACCAGCTCCAACCCGACGGCAGGCAACGCCTGCACCGGCAGCGGCATTGGCCCGCGCTTCATCGATCATGTGGTTGGCGTAGTCAAGGCTTATACTACCCGCGTTGGCGAAGGCCCCTTTATTACGGAGCTGCTGGATACCGACGGCCCCGGCACGCAGATTCGCGAAACCGGCCGCGAGTATGGCACTGTAACCGGACGTCCGCGCCGCTGCGGCTGGCTGGACGCTTTCATGCTGGGCTACAGCGCGCGTCTGAACAGCTTGGATTACCTGGCTATTACCCGTCTGGATATTTTGGATCAAATGCCAAGGATTAAAATGTGCGTAGGCTATAAGATTGGCGGCGAGGTTTTGAAGCGCATTCCTGCAAGTCTGAATGTGCTGGCTAAGGTTGAGCCTATTTATGAAGAGTTCGACGGCTGGATGACCGATATCAGCGGTATTCGCGAATACGATAAGCTGCCGGAAAATGCTAAAAAATATCTGGAGCGTTTAAGCGAGGTTGCCGGCGTAGAGCTGGGCATCGTTTCCGTTGGTCCCAACCGCGAGCAGACCATTGTGCTTAAAGATTTGCTGTAATATTTCCGCAGCAGAAAAATTTTGTTGACAACGGCGGTAATACGCTGTAAAATTATATCGTTGCTGATTTAGCAACTCATGTGATTCACTAGCTCAGTTGGTAGAGCACCTGACTTTTAATCAGGGTGTCCCGAGTTCGAGTCTCGGGTGAATCACCACTTTAGAATTTTCGCGAACACTTGCATATATTTCTGTGTGTGTAGAAATAGCAGGTGTTTTAGTATAATTTAAACGGACTGTAATGGGATAGTTCCCGTTACAGTCTTTTTTTACAATAACATTACGGAGGAGCGCAGACAAAACTTTCTTTTTAGCTGATAATACGCGCGCTTGTTATTTATACAAAAAGACGCAACGCTAAGCGTTACGTCTAAGAGATATACTTATTTTATTATAACCATTATACCGCAAATTTTGCTGCTTGTGTGCAGTACCACTTGTGGAATTTAAAATTTTATTTTTTGGATGGGTGTGATACAATATATCTGCTGTGACTTCTTCCAGCAGGAAGGAGGTGAAGGCGCATTGGAATTTCTCACCATATTCCTAGTATCTGTCGGAGCAAGCATAGCTGCACACTATGTTTGCAAGTGGCTAGACAAGTACTTATAGTTCACAGCTAGCCTAATTAAAATAACCGGGGCTGCCACCCCGGTTATTTCTTTTGCGTGAAAACGCATTTTTTGGAACCACTCACCATTTGGTCACTTACAGTATAGCGCACATTCTGCTAAAATGCAAGCTTTACTTTGGCCGCTACGTTTGCAAATGGCTGGATAGATTTTAGCTCACAGCCAGCTTAAAATCTATCAAAGTATACCACGCTCTCCCTTAAATTTCAAGCCGAGGCTGCTGCCCCGGCGTTTTTGTATTACAGCTTTTATCCCAGCTTATGCTTCACATGATCAAGCGCTTGGTCGAACAGGCTCAGCACGTGGGAATCGTCCAGCGAATAGATAACCTCTTTGCCGTCCTTGGTGAATTTTACTAAATTGGTGGCGCGCAGCAGGCGCAGCTGGTGAGAAATTGCCGAATGGGTCATACCCAGAGCTTCGGCGATACAGGTGACGCACATTTCCTCGTGGGCCAGCAGAGATAAAATTCTGATGCGGGTAGGGTCGCTGAGTACCTTAAAAATATCTGCCATGGGTTGAATATATTTTTCGTCCTCATGCCCCGGCAGGGGCAAGCTGTGGTTATGGATATGAGTATGCATAAAATCACCTGCTTTACTTGTTGCTGTTGCGGAGGCCTTTATTAAAAAAGAAGATCAGGCAGAGATAATAAAAGAAGCCACCGGTAGGAGTTTTATTAGTAAACAAAATAGGAAAGAGAAAAAAGCTGATAAAAAGCAGCAATATTTGGGGCAGGCAGGCGGTAAGACTGCCAAAGCCCGCTTCCCTGAATTTATCTTTGATGCGGCGGGCTGCGAATACGCTGTGACGCGAAGCAAATATACCGAAGCAAAGGCCGCTGAAGCCATATAAAAGATAAGTAATGATTTGACTGAAGCTCATGCTATTTACCTGCCTTGTTGGAGGTCAGCTGGCTCAAAAGGCCGCTTTTCACCAGCAGTCCGGCGATGATGCTGCCGCCGACGGTACTTACTAAAAAGGGCGGAATGAAGAACCAGGCTGCGGCGTTGCTGTTAAGCAGCGAAGCGGCAATAACCCAGGCGAGCAAGCCGCCTAAAATACCGGTGCCAAAAATCTCGCCTGCCATGGCTGCGCCGATATTAGGCCAGCGCTTGTAGGCCAGCCCTGCCAGCAGCGCTCCGACCATACTGCCGGGGAAGGCCAGCAGAGAACCGGTGCCGAACATATTGCGCAGGCAGGAGATGAGAAAGGCGATGGCTACGGCGTAGTCCGGGCCTAAAAGTACAGCGCCCATGACGTTGATGGCGTGCTGCACAGGAAAGCATTTGGAAACGCCGGCCGGAATATAAATAAGGTGCGCGCTGAGAGCGCCGATGGCTACAAGCAGAGCAGCGGAAGTTAATTTGCGAAGCTGCATAAGGATACCTCTTTCTATCAGGCTGAGTGAATTTAATTATAAAAATATTATACCATCTTTATGGGATTTAAGGAACGCTAAAAAAAGGAATAGCGGCTTTTTTGTAGAATAATATAGCGTTAGTAATTTTGCGTTAGCGTATGGTAAATGGAGTGAAGAGAATGAATTTACTGGAAGGCATTAAGGTAGTGGATTTTTCCAAATGGCTGCCGGGACAATATTGCGGGATGCTGCTGGGCGATTACGGCGCCGACGTTATTAAAATAGAAGATTTGGCAGGCGACGCTACGCGCCGTTTCTGGCCGGAAAAAGCGCCGGCCATGAGCTATTGGCATTTGATGCTGAACCGCAATAAGCGGGGCGTGGCCTTGAATATCAAAAAAGAAGGCGGACGTAAAATTTTGCAGGAGCTGTTGGCAGAGGCCGACGTTTTTCTGGAGGGCTTCCGTCCCGGCTATTTGGCGCGCTATGGCTTGGATTACGCCAGCGTGCGGCGGCTTAATCCGCGTTTGGTTTATTGTTCCATTACCGGCTTTGGACAAAATTGCCATAAGCCGGCCCATGATTTGAATGTTATTGGCCTGGCGGGACTGAACAGCCTGGACGATGTGGGCAGCGCCTGCGTCAGCGAGGTGCAGGTGTCGGCCATCGGCAGCGGGCTCAGCGCTTTAAGCGGTATCGCTATGGCCTTGCTGGCGCGGGAGCGTACCGGCGAGGGCCAGCAGCTGGACGTTAATTTGTACGCGACGGCGCTGTCCATGCAGGTGACAGGTATCAGCTCCCTGTGGGGCTGCCGGGAAACGGGCGACAAGCCCTTTGGCCGCACAGCTCATTACTATAATATTTATAAAACGAAGGACGGACGTTACCTGACGGTGGGAACCATCGAGCCGAAGTTTTGGCAGCGCTTCTGCGACCTTATCGGCTGCCCGGAGCTGGGAAAACGGCAGTATGATTTCGCTCATGGCGGCGAGCTGCAAGATTTAGTGGCTGCCAAAATTGCCGGCAAGACGCAGGCTGAATGGCTGGCGCTTATCGGCGGCGCAGAATTTTGCGTGACGCCGGTATGCAGCCTGGACGAAGCGCTGCAAAGCCAGCTGACGCAGCAGGAAAATATTTTGCAGACGGCGGACTGCGACTTAGGCAGACTGCGTTATGTTGGCGGCCCGGTAAAATTTTCTTCGGGCGCAGGCAAAATTGCAAGACGCGCGCCGTTTTTAGGCGAGCATACGCTGGAGATTTTGCAGGAATTAGGTTATGACGAGCAGAGCGTCGGCAAGCTGCGGCAGGAGGGCGCGATTTAGCTGCGCGTCAACGCAGGCTTGGATTTTTGTTGATTTTTAGTTCGTTTATCATGTGAGGAGGTTGGACTTATGCGGCGTTTAGTAAAGCTGTTTATGGCTTTTGTTACGGCTTGCTGCTTTTTTGTAAGCGTGCAGCCTGCGGAAGCGGGGCTTATCAGCCAGCAGCAGGAAATAGAGATGGGGCGCGAAACGGCTCAGGCCTTGGAAGCTAAATATGGGCTTTCACAGGATCGATATTTGCAGGAGCGAGTCGACCGCATTGGCCAGCGTTTGGCGGCGGTGTGCGGACGTACGGATATCACCTATTCCTTTAAGGTGCTAAATAATAATGAGGTCAACGCTTTGGCCTGTCCCGGCGGTTTTATTTATGTGTTCAAGGGATTGCTGGATTATATGCCATCGGATACGGAGCTGGCCGGAGTACTGGGCCACGAGGTTGGCCACGTGGCGAAAAAGCATACGGTTAACTCCATCGAAAAGCAAATGTGGACCTCGCTGATTCTTTTGGCGGCTACTCGCGGTCAGGGCTTGGGCTTAGTGTCGGCGGCGCAGCAGGCGCTCTTTGCCGGGTACAGCCGCACGGACGAACGCGGCGCGGACAAGGAGGGCGTGAACAATACCATTAAGGCGGGTTTTAATCCTTATGCCATGCTGATTACGGTGCAGAAGCTGGATGACCTTTCCAAACAGGGCGGCGCTTCCAATTACGGCTTGTTCAGCAGCCACCCGGAGCCGGAGGAGCGCGTTAAGCGCGTAGTGAAGCAGCTCAAGGCTTACGATATCCATCCCGACGTCACCGTTGTGGACGACGATCACGCGACGGTCAGCGAAGGCGAGTGGACCTTTAATATTACGCAAAGTATTGGCAATACGAAGGCGAAATATCGCGCTTATATGCTGGCCGGAAGCTTGTGGACTGTGCGCCAGCGCGGCATGATAAATCCCAATTATTTTGTGGTGTACGATAACGGCAGTACGGCCGATATTTATTACGACGATATTCAGCTGCTGACGCTATATAATCAGGATGCGGGAGCCTTCGGCAGCGCTGGGGCTTATGCCGGCGCCTGCGCCGATATGCTGAGAGATTGGGCGCAGATAGCTAATGCCAACGATGCGGCTGCTGCGGCTAAGGCTTCGAAGAATAAAAAAGATAAAAAGTAAATATAAAAAGCAGACTGAGATTAAAATACTCCAAAAGCGAAGAAAAGCTTTTGGAGTATTTTTTTGCGCCAAAATCTCTGAACGCCTTACTGACGCACGTTACCCCGAAGCGCGGGAGCGCTTCAAATAAAATCCGCTCAATGCGGATTTTAGGTTGACTGGGGGGGACTTAGGTATATAATAATACATAATATTATTTTGGATAATCATAGAATAATATTTTGCCGAATTTTAGTTTGGAATTTTTCAGCACTGTATGAGATGAGCAAAAAATAGAAAAGCTTTCGTACTCATCGCGAAAATTTTCTTTGGGAATGTGGGTTTATGGAGTTATTGCGTAAGGGAGGA
>NZ_CAJMEH010000011.1 GCF_905212365.1 uncultured Phascolarctobacterium sp. | reverse complement strand
TGGCTGGAAGCGGCCTGGGAGGATAGAAAGCTGCCGGTTAGAAAAAGACTCAAGCGAATGCTTGAGTCTTTTTCTATGCGCTGATAGCAGCCGACAAGGACGCGGCCTGGCTGCCGCTTCGCTGAATTTTAAAACTTTATTAAATACTTTCGGTGAAGTGAGAAAATTTCTGTTATAATTAGATGAAAGAATAAACGTAAGGAGTATGTGGCTTATGCATTTTCAGTATGGCGAAAAGGAGCTGGCGTATCTAAAGAAAAAGGATAAGCGTTTAGCCGCTGCTATCGAGCAAATAGGCATGATTGAGCGGGTAACGGACGACGACCTTTTTGCGTCCGTGGTACATCATATAGTGGGCCAGCAAATTTCGTCAAAAGCACAGGCCACAATTTGGGGACGCTTGCAGAATTATTTGGGCTCTATTGAAGCTCAAAATGTAAATGCCGCATCTGCCGAAGCTTTGCAGTCTTTAGGCATGAGTATGCGTAAAGCGCTGTATATTAAGGATTTTGCCGCGAAAGTCGTTAACGGCAGCTTCGATTTAGACGCTGTTCAGCATATGGGAGATAAGGAAGCTATTGAAGCTTTACGCAATTTAAAGGGCATTGGCGTGTGGACGGCAGAAATGATTTTGCTTTTTTGTTTGCAGCGTCGTGATATTTTGAGCTTTGACGATTTAGCAATCCAGCGGGGCCTGCGTATGCTGTACCATCATCGTAAAATAACAAAAGAGCTATTCGCTAAATACCGCCGCCGTTATACTCCTTACGGCAGCATAGCCAGCCTGTATTTATGGGCCATAGCGGGCGGAGCGATAGAAGGCATGAAGGATTATGGCGCGCAGAAGAAAATAAATAAGAAGAAATAAATTCCGAAAAGAGGTACAACAATGCTTTTTAAAAATCGCTACGCTTCGCCTTTAGGCGAAATGATTATGCTCAGTGACGGTGAAGGTCTGACCAATCTGAATTTTATTGACGATAAATTTTATCCGGCTGCCTTGGTGGAGCAGGCGCAGGAGACGCAGCTGCCTGTTTTCGACGCTGCCGCTAAGTGGTTGAACGCTTATTTTGCCGGACGCGCTCCGGGAGCGCTTCCTCCTTTAGCTTTACAGGGCAGCCAGTTTAGGATGCAAGTTTGGCAGCTTTTGCTGCAAATACCTTATGGTTGCTTAACTACCTATAAAGAACTGGCGCAAAAAATTGCGGCTCAGCGTGGCTCCGGGATGATGTCGGCCCAGGCTGTAGGAGGAGCGGTAGGACATAACCCCGTTTGCATTATGGTGCCCTGCCATCGTGTTGTCGGAATGAACGGCAGCCTGATGGGTTATGCCGGAGGTTTATGGCGCAAGGAACGCCTTTTGCAGCTTGAAGGGTTAGAGGTGCAAAATTTATTTGCCGCCCGCAAGTGAGTATGTTATAATTAAAAAATTACAAAAAATATTTTTCCAAAGGAGCTGTTCCTATGCAAAATAAATTATATTTGCCCGTGGTTGCCTTAGCTTTGGGACATTTGGTAACGGATATGCAGGCCGGAGCGCTGCCAATCGTACTGCCCCCTCTGAAGGAATTGTTTTCCTTGAGCTATTCGCAGCTGGCGGCTATTGTGCTGCTGCAAAATATTATGTCCTCGGTTATTCAGCCGGCTTTTGGCTATTTGACAGATAAGCGCTCTTTGCCACACTTGCTGCCGTTGTGCGCCGCGTTGGCAGGGGCCGGTTTTGCTTTTGTCGGCCTAGTTTCGTCCTATACGTTACTGCTTTGCACAGTGGTTTTCATAAGCTTGGCCAGCGCTACTTACCATCCCCAAGCCTCAAAAACGGTAAATTTTTTGAGCGACGACGGCAATTGGGCGAGAAATATGGGACTTTTTTCCATTGGCGGCAATGCCGGTATGGCCTTTGGTTCTATGCTGATGACTTTTCTGCTGGGGTTTGCCGGCGGCTTGCATAATACGGTGTATTTTGTGCTGCCGGGGCTTTTAGTTTTCGGATTGATGACTAGATATATGCCGGTTTACCAAAGAGTAAATATCGAGCATGAAGTGCTTCGTTCCAAGCAGGCTGATGTTAAGGGAGAAGTTCATTTTTCCAAAACCGGATTGTTTTTAATTTTGTTCTATATTTTTATGCGTTCTTCCGTACACTCGGGAATTTCTACATATCTGCCTTTATTTTTTATTAAGTTCCGCGGCTTTGAACCGTTAGCGTCTAGCGCCTTAGTAACATGTTTTTTATTGGGCGGCGTGGCTGGCACTTATGTGGGTTCGATACTTAGCGATAAATTGGGTGCGCGAAAAATTTTATTAGGCTCTATTATGCTGAGCATTCCGGCTATTTTTGCCGTAACCGTGGTTGCAAAGCCGTTTTTGGCTATGGCTGCCGCCGTGCTTTCAGGATTTTTTATTATCGGCTCTTTTGCTACGACCATTGTGCTGGCGCAGTGCATGATGCCTAATAACGTGGGCATGGCCTCAGGCTTGACCATTGGCTTTAGCGTAGGCTTGGGCGGTTTTGGCGTAACAATTTTAGGCTTTTTGGCCGACCGTTACGGTTTGCCCGTCGTTATGCAGCTTTTAGTTTGGCTGCCTATAGTCGCCGCTTTAGTGGCTTTGCGCATACCCATTCCAAAGAGCTTGCAGAAGTGAGCTTATAGGTGGCGCTTATGAAAAAATTATTTTTAGTCGGCGGGCCGATGGGCGTAGGCAAAAGCACAGTAGGGCAAATACTTAAAAAGAAACTGCCCAACAGCGTTTTTCTGGACGGCGATTGGTGTTGGGACGCTAATCCATTTGTGGTCAACGAGGAAACGAAGCGTGTGGTCATGGAAAATATTTGCTTTCTGCTCAAAAATTTTTTAATGTGCTCCGCTTATGAAAATATAATTTTTTGCTGGGTGATGCCCGAGCAGAAGATTATCAACGAGCTGCTGGCAAATTTACCGGTGGACGGCTGCCATGTGACGGCCTTTTCCTTGCTTTGCTCGAAGGCGGAGCTGCGCTTGCGGCTGCAAAAAGACATGGACGCCGGACTGCGTTCAGATGATATTATCGAGCGCAGTATTGCAAGGCTTCCTTTATATAAAGAGCTGGACACAATAAAAATAGATACTTCCGGCATGAATGCGGAGGCCGCGGCTGACACGCTTCTGCTTCATATAAAATAGAAATGAGGGGCTAATTATGGAAAAAAATTATCGTTTAGGCGTTCTTTACGGCTTGGGCGCTTATTTGATTTGGGGCGTACTGCCCGTGTATTGGAAGCAGCTGCAGCATGTGGATGCTATGGAGATTTTAGCCAGCCGTTTTTTATGGTCGGCTGTATTTGTTTTTCTGCTGATTGCAGCGACAGGGAAGTTTAAGACATTTGTGCAGGAAAGCAGGGATATTTTTAGCTCTTGGAAAACAGGTGTCTGCATGATTTTAGCCGCTGTTACCATCAGCTTCAACTGGGGGATTTTTATTTGGGCCGTAGAAGTAGGCCGCATTGTGGAAACCAGTATGGGCTATTATATCAACCCTTTGGTCAGCGTGCTTTTCGGCATGCTGTTTTTACGCGAGCGTCTTTCGCGTTTGCAGATTATCGCTGTGCTGTGGGCCACTGTCGGCATTGCCGTAATTATTTTCAAAAACGGCAGCCTGCCATGGGTGTCCGTGGGCTTGGCAGCGACCTTCGCTTTGTACGGTTTGTTGAAAAAGCTTATTAAAGCACAGGCCTTGACCAGCATTATGCTGGAAACGCTTTTGATATCGCCGCTGATGGCTTACTATCTGTATTATTTAAGTCAGCGCGGTGGCAATATTTATCAAAGCTGCGATACGCTGACGCTTGGCTTTTTGATGGGGGCAGGCATTGTCACAGCCTCGCCTTTACTGCTGTTTACGGGCTGCGCCAAGCTGCTGCCCTTGAATATGGTGGGCTTTATGCAGTATATGTCACCGTCGATTACGCTGCTTTTGGGAATTTTTGTTTACGGTGAGGACTTTACGGCGACGCATGCCGTTTCTTTTGGCTGTATTTGGATTGGCCTGCTGTTTTTCACTTATTCACAGCTGAAACGTAAATGAATTTTATTTTGGGCTTTTGTCTTTGGCATTGTGCTAAAGGCGGGAGCCTTGTTTTATATACGCCGTTAGCTAATCCTTTGTTCATTTTATTTTTATGATGCCGTATTTTTCTTAACGTAAAAACTTCGCGGCACATTTTAATTATCAGAAAAAAGAAACCTGCTTGTTCAAGCCTTTTGCAGCGGCTTTAGTAAAATGTATGTTAAATCACTGGCTTTAAGATAAAAAAAGCCCTTGACAGACTGGGTTGGAGCGTCGTTTTAAAGAATGGACAGCGGCAGGCTGGGCTGCGGTACTATATCTAGGGCTGTGGAAAGATGCTGGAATATGTTATTAAAGTTATCCACAGTTTGTGTATAACATGTTGATAAAGCGGTAAAAAGTGCATAAATAAGCCTTTTATCCAGAAGACCTTTAGTGGATAACTTGTAGACAGCGCCGAGTTATGCACAAAAACTGTTGATAAGTTTGTGCATACTGTTGATAACCTGGAAGGCAAAGACCACAGCTAGTAGTATTTTTCTCTGCCGCTATTTATCAAAGCGGAAGCAAATGTGCGCAGTTTATGCGCAAACGCAGGTTTTTTACATAAAGTGAAGTTTGTGCTTGCTTTACGCGCCAATTTTAGCGATAATATTAATATGAAAAATTATGTGTGTAAATGGAGGCAGAAAGAATGGCTTTAAAACAAGCGATAGCCGTAGCCGCTTTGCAGGAAGCGGCAGGCGAGGTAATAAATAAATCCGTATGCGAGGTTCCCGGCGGTTGGCTGGCTTTAGTTAATACCGGCGACGGTAAGCGGTTAGCCGTGGCGGCTCAGGGAGAAGCTCCTTTATGCGCTATGCTGAAGGAAGCGGAGCAAAAGGCTGAGGTTAAGGGCGTGCAGGTTACTATAGCGGCGCTTAACGCCAATAACGCCGCCGTGGTGCGCCGTTTTGTCAAATGGGCCGCGCCGTCGGCCTGCGGTACTCGCGGCGCCAGCGTGGGCTTCAGCGATTGGCTGGGCGAGGCCGACGCCTTTGCTGCCGAGCTGTTTACCAAGCGTCAGCTGAAACCGGTACTGGTGGATTATACCGCCGAGGACAGCGCCGCTTTGCAGCGCAATTTTCTGGAGGCTGTGGACACTGCGACCTGGGGCGTGCTAGAAGCAGGTTGCCGCGAGGGCTATGGCGCCAACGCCGCCGGTTTAAAAACCGAGGAGGATATCGTTAAGGCGCTGCTTTACGGCTACAGTATGATTGGCTTCGATTGCAGCGATAAAATAAATTTGAGCATTGAGAAGCTTTCCGACGTCGAAGTTGAAAAGCGTTTTGAGGAATTTAACGAAACCTTCCGCGCGGCGGTTAACGCATCTTATCTCAACGCTGAATTTAAAGTGGGTAATAGCAAGCTTTCTTTTGAAGAAACGCAGCTGCACCGTATTATTTTGGAATACGGCGAAGCGATTATGCACGTGCAGTTCATTTATAATTCTTATCTGAAAAATACGCCCTGGGATATCGATTTTGAGCTGTCCCTGTCCAAGCCGGGCAAGCTGCTGACGCCGCAGGAGCATTATCTGATTGCCAATGAGCTGGAGCGCAACGGCATTAAGCTGGCTGCCGTTTGTCTGGATACGTTGAACGAGGACGCGGCGCTGGCAGAAAATTTGCAGCTGCACTGCGACATTGCGTCGGCTTTTGAATACCGCCTGAGCCTGGGCAACGCCGATATTGGTTTGGCTGACCCGGCGTTAGTAATGAAATACACTAAGGGCAAGGTGCATTTCAAACTGAACAATATTCTGTGGCTGAGCGCCGTCAAGCTTATTGCCGCCAACGACGCGGAGCTGTACGCTAAGCTGGCAGAGGCTGGCGGCATCAGCCCCGCCCCTGTCGAGAATCTGTGCGGAACGGAAGCAGGCCGCGCTTTGGCTTTGAGCTATAAAAAGGCGCTCAATCCGAAGGAAGCTGGTTTGGCCGCCGCCGTTAAGGAATTTTTAGCGGCTCACAAGGCAGAATATGCCGAAGCCGTGCGTAATGACGTGAGCAGCTTCCTGAAAAAAATATAAATTACTTCTTTGGCAGCCGGTGCTACGCTTTGCGCCGGCTGCTTTTCTCTGCCAAAGAGCGTGTGCGCAATCTGCGGACTTTGAGTAGAAATGTACACTGAAAAAGAGCGCGAAATAAGGCGGTTCGTTGATTTGTGCGCAGCTCAAGCACAAAAATTGAAAAATGCTTTTGCTTGGTGTATAGAAAAGCATTTTAGAAAATTTTTTTAGAAAATAGTTGACAAGTCGCTGAAAAGGTAGTATAGTATCAGTAATTTCAAATCGACCCATAAAGGTGATGATTGGGAATAAAGATAAGCGCAAAGCTTGCAGAGAGCCGATGGTTGGTGCAAATCGGCACGGAGCCTTATTGAGTAAATCACCCATGAACTCGTCAGCGAAAGTGAAAGCGAGTAGACTGATGCGCAGCGGAGGCGTTAGCTCCGAGCCGGTTGATGGACTGGTGCTGAAGTGATAAATTAGGGTGGTACCGCGTAATTTACGCCCCTACTTGCATATGCAGGTAGGGGCTTTTTTAGTCCATCAGAAAATGTACTTGAATGGAGGAGAGAAAATGTTTGAAAAGGTGCTTGTAACCGGACAAAATGATGAAACTTTATTGCCGCGTATTTTGCGCGTGCTTTCCAAGCAAGGCGCTCAGGTACGTTCTTTGCGGATGGACGCCGAAGCGGATACGATGAAATTGGAAATTCAGCTGGACGCCTTAGTAGCCGCTCAGGTGGCTAAGCTTTTAACTAAGCAGGTTGCCGTGGTGTCCGTTAATACTTTGGCCTAAGGGGGATGCAGTAATGAAGTTAAAGGGCTCGCAAGCAATCGTTAAGGTGCTGCTGGAGCAAGGAGTAGATACGGTTTTCGGTTATCCCGGCGGTCAGGTTATTCCCCTGTACGACGCGTTGTACGACGCGCCTCTGAAAAATGTGCTGACGGCTCATGAGCAGGGCGCTATCCATGCGGCGGACGGCTACGCCAGAGCCAGCGGCAAAACCGGCGTATGCATCGCCACCTCCGGGCCGGGAGCAACGAATATCGTCACCGGTCTGGCAACGGCTTATTTGGATTCGGTGCCGCTGGTAGCGATTACCGGACAGGTGCCGGTGGGCAATTTAGGCCGCGATTCTTTTCAGGAGATAGATATTGTGGGTGTGACCGTGCCCATTACGAAATATAACGCGCTGGTGCGCCGCAGCGAGGATTTGCTGCCGACGCTGCGCCGGGCTTTCGCCATTGCGAAAGAGGGGCGGCCAGGGCCCGTGCTGGTGGATATTCCCAGCAATTTGCAGGTAGCGGAAATGGAATGGACGGAGCCGGAAGCGCAGGAGACTGTTCCTGCTAAGCCTGCGCCTGACAAAGCCAGCCTGCAGCAGGCGGCCGAGCTGCTGAACAAGGCTCGGAAGCCGGTGCTGTTGGTAGGCGGCGGCGCTTTGAACAGCGACGCGGGCAAGGAGCTGGCGGAGCTGGCTGCCAAGGCCGACCTGCCCATCGTCAATACGCTGATGGGCGTGGGCGCAGTACCGGGAAGCAACCCCCGCAGCCTGGGCATGACCGGTATGCACGGGCACATCGCCTCCAATATGGCGGTGGTCAACGCCGATATTCTGGTGGTGGCTGGCAGCCGCTTCAGCGAGCGCGTTACCGGCGACCGCACCCGCTATGTGGGGCAAAAGACTATTATTCAGCTGGATATCGACCCTTCGGAAATCGATAAAAATATTGCCGTCAGCGTGCCCGTGGTGGGCGACATTAAGGAATCCTTGCAGGAGCTGCTGCCTTTGGTAAATAAAGCGGAGCATGCGGACTGGTGGCAGCAGATTAAAGCGTGGGACGCTGCCGAGGACCACAGCCTGGAAAGCGGCGACCGCTTAACCGCTCCCTGGCTGATGAAGCATTTAAGCAAAACCTTCGGCGACGAAGCCGTTTACGTTACGGACGTAGGGCAGAACCAAATGTGGGCTGCGCAGCATCTGACGGTGGATAAGCCGCGGCACCATCTGACCAGCGGCGGCTGCGGCACTATGGGTTTTGGCCTGCCTGCGGCTTTGGGCGCGGCCTTCGCTAAGCCCGGCGGCACGATAGTGCATATCTGCGGCGACGGCGGCTTTAAGATGACTGGTATGGAGCTGTACACAGCCTGCCGCGAGCAGAAAAAGCTTATCAGCATCGTTATCAATAACAGCTGCCTGGGCATGGTGCGCCAATGGCAGCATCTGTTCTACGACGCTCGTTATTCTTCGACTATTTTGTCGGACTTTGATTTTATCGGCTTTGCCCGTTCCTGCGGCGCCGACGGCGTACAGGCGACGACCTGCGAGGACTTTGCCGCCGCTTTGGAAAAAGCTAAGGCTGCTTCGGGACCCTTCCTCATCGAAGCTGTTATTCAGCAGGGCGATATTGTCGAGCCCATGGTAGCGCCGGGAGCGGTACTGGATGATTTTGTGAAGGTAGAAAAATAAGGCCGGTCATAAAATAAGGGAAGAAATATTTGCTTCAAATATTTTTAAATAAAATATAAACAACAATCAACAGACTTGAATCAAAGAAAAGAGGTAAAAGAAAATGGTAAAAATGTATTATGACAGCGATGCAAATCTGGAATTACTGGCAGGCAAGACTGTGGCCATTATCGGCTACGGCTCCCAGGGCCACGCCCATGCGCTTAACTTAAAGGAAAGCGGCGTGGACGTAGTAGTAGGCCTGTATGAAGGCTCCAAATCCTGGGCTAAGGCTGAGGCTGCCGGTCTGAAGGTTATGACCGCTTACGACGCCGCCGCTAAAGCGGACGTTATTATGATGCTGATTCCCGATGAGAAGCAAGCCGCTACCTACAAAAAGGACATTGCTCCTAACCTGACCGCAGGCAAGGCTTTGGCTTTCGCTCACGGCTTCAATATTCATTTTGGTCAAATCGTGCCTCCGGCAGACGTTGACGTATTCATGGTTGCTCCTAAAGGCCCCGGCCATCTCGTTCGCCGCACCTATACGGAAGGCAGCGGCGTGCCCGTGCTGGTAACCGCTTATCAGGATTACACCGGCAAAGCTCACGACATAGCTCTGGCTTATGCTAAAGGCATTGGCGGCACTCGCGCCGGCGCTTTGGAAACCACCTTCCGCGAAGAAACCGAAACCGACCTGTTCGGCGAGCAGGCAGTTCTGTGCGGCGGCGTTTGCGCTCTGATGAACGCAGGCTTTGAAACTTTAGTAGAAGCAGGCTATGAGCCTGAAAGCGCATACTTTGAATGCATGCACGAAATGAAATTGATTGTTGACCTGATGTATGAAGGCGGCATGGCTAAAATGCGTCATTCCATTTCCGATACCGCTGAATACGGCGATTACACCACCGGCCCGCGCATCATTACCGCTGAAACCAAGGCCGCTATGAAGCAGGTGCTGGCAGAAATCCAGGACGGCACCTTCGCTAAAAAATGGTTGCTGGAAAATCAATGCGGCCGTCCTCAATTCAACGCTATGCGCCGTCGCGCTGCGCAAACTCAAGCTGAAAAGGTTGGCGCTCAGTTGCGCGGTATGATGTCCTTCCTGAAAAAGAAATAAAAAAGAAACCGGCAGGGACAGATAGGAAACAGATTTAAATAAGGGAAAGCAAAAGACCGCTTACCGTTTGGTAGGCGGTCTTTTGACGTTGCTTTTAAACTTCACCTTCGTCCATAATATTCAATTTGCGCTTCCAGTAGCGGGAATAAATTGCGCCCAAGGGATTGTGCGCCAACAGGCGGTCCTTGACTACGATATTGGTCACGGGGCCGCTGCAGTTCATATTGAAAACTGCGTCGTGGCCTACGCACAGGCCGCAGGAAATGAAAAGCTCAACTCCCTGCTCCGCTAAAAATTTGGCCTGAAATTTAGGGTTGCACATGGCCTCGTGTTCCAGCTCCGGCTTAACCTGCTTCAAAGCCAGCTCCTTTTTGGGAAAGCTGCAGTTTTTGCAGCAAACGCTGTAAAATTCAAAGCCTTGCTGCTCAAAATATTTGGCGATATAGCGGGCTTCGCTGTTGAGCCCGATGCAGAAGGCCATGCCCAGCTTTTTATAGCCCATAGCCTTGGCAAATTCTGCGGTTTCCTGCAGACGGCAGATATTGCTGTAAAAGGTTCCCTCCACATAGGCGGCGGCCTGCATGATTTTTAATTCCTCCTCGGTATAAGCTGCTTTAACCTCGTCCAGCGGCACGCCGGTACAGTTTACGCCTTTGGTATAGCAGGCGTGGCTGGGACAGCTTGCGCATTTACATTTCATTTGTGGTTCCCCCTCCGGTTTTTATTTATATCCTATCACATTGACGCGGATTTTCCAAATTTTATCTTGCCGCCTCACGTCGCAATGCCTAAAAAATAACACATAAATTTCATGAAATTGTACTTGTTTAGGTGACGGTTATTATTGCTTATGTAAGGAATTAGCTATATGATAAAATATAAAGAAAGAAAATCCTGGCGGTTTGTTTTGGAAGCCGCTTAGGGAGGCGAGAAAAATGATTTATACTGTAACATTTAATCCGTCGCTGGATTATGTAGTTAAGGTGCCGGGCTTTGCCGTGGGCGCTATCAACCGCACGGCGCAGGATCAGATTTATCCCGGCGGCAAGGGAGTTAATGTTTCGCTGGTGCTGCAGGGCCTGGGTCTCAAGTCGCAGCTCCTGGGCTTTGTCGCCGGCTTCAGCGGCGCAGAGATTAAACGCTTGACGGCGCTGACCGGGTGCGACAGCAATTTTGTGGAATTGGATAACGGCTATTCCCGCATCAATATGAAAATCAGCGGTACGCCGGAAACTGCGGTAAACGGGCAAGGGCCTTATATCGGACAGCGGCAGCTGGAGCAGCTGGCACAAAAGCTGGATGCGCTCAGGGAAGGCGATATTTTAGTTTTATCCGGCAGCATTCCTAATAGCCTGCCCCAGGACACCTACGAACAATTATTGCAGCGGGTGAACGGCAAGGGCGTGCGTACCGTTGTGGACGCTACGGGACAGCTGGTGCTGAAGGCTTTGAAGTACCGGCCCTTTTTGATAAAGCCAAATCATGAGGAGCTGGGAGAATTTTTTGGCTTGGAGCCTTTGCAGGATACGGCGGCGATTATAGACTGTGCCCGCAGATTGCAGGAGCAGGGAGCGCGCAATGTTTTGGTATCCCGCGGCGGCGACGGAGCCGTGCTGCTGGACGAGACTGGCGACGTGCATATCAGTCCATCGCCTAAGGGAGTGCTGGTTAATTCCGTTGGCGCAGGCGACAGTATGGTTGCCGGATTTTTAGCCGGTTATCTGCAAAGCGGCGATTACGGCTATGCTCTGCGTTTGGGCATTTGCGCCGGCAGCGCGTCGGCCTTTAAGGACTGGCTGGCGAATAAGGAAGATATTGAAGCACTGCTGCAAAGCTTGGAAGGCGGACGGCAGGGTAATGAAAGGAGGACAATATGAAAATAGTTGATTTACTGGCGGAGCAGAGCATTGATCTGCATGCTGAGGCGGCAGATAAGCAAAGCGCTTTGCTGCATCTGGTGGATTTGATGGACGCAGGCGGACGTCTGTGGGATAAATGCGAATATAAGCGCTGCGTACTGCGCCGCGAGGAGGAAGGCAGCACCGGCATCGGCGAGGGCATAGCCATTCCTCACGCCAAGACCAACGCTGTCAAGCGGCCGGGTCTGGCGGTGATGATTGTACGCGAGGGCGTGGATTTCGACAGCCTGGACGGCGAGCCTGCCAAGCTATTCTTTATGATTGCCGCGCCGGATACGGAGGATAATGTGCATCTTGACGTCCTCAGCCGTTTGAGTATGCTGCTGATGGACGACGAATTCCGCGCCCAGCTTTTGAGCGCTGACGGCAGCAGAGAATTTTTGCAGGTTATCGATAAATTTGAGCAGGCCAAGCTGGAGGAGGAGGCCGCTGAGGCGGCTGCGGCTGAAATCGCTGAAAGCGAGGCTGCTACGGCGCAGGAAAAGGAAGCGGAACCAGCGCCAAAGAAGGGCCGCGTGCTGGCGGTAACGGCTTGCCCTACGGGCATTGCTCACACCTATATGGCTGCCGAAGCCTTGCAGGCCATGGCGGAAAAGCTGGGCGTAGCTATTAAGGTAGAAACTAACGGCAGCGGCGGCGTAAAAAATAAGCTGACGGCGGAGGAAATTGCGGAGGCCGACGGCATCATCGTAGCCAGCGATAAAAATGTGCCCATAGAACGCTTTGCCGGTAAACGGGTGCTGTTTGTGAAGGTAGCCGACGGCATCAATAAACCTAAGGAGCTCATCGAAGCTATTCTGGAGGGCAAGCCGGCAATTTTTGCCGGTAATGGCGGCGTGAAGGAGCAAGAGCAGGAGGCCGGCGAAAGCATGGGCCGCACGATTTACAAGCACCTGATGAACGGCGTTTCGCATATGCTGCCCTTCGTTATCGGCGGCGGTATTTTAATTGCTTTAGCCTTCTTGCTGGATATGTCCAGCGCCGGTACGGCGCAGTTTGGCAGCGGTACGCCGACGGCGGCCTTTTTGAAAAATATCGGCGGACTGGCCTTCAGCATGATGCTGCCGATTTTAGCTGGCTATATCGCCATGAGCATCGGCGAGCGTCCCGGCTTGCTCCTGGGCGTAGTCGGCGGCTTTTTGGCCGTGGACGGCGGCAGTGGCTTCTTCGGCGCACTGCTGGCAGGCTTTTTGGGCGGCTATTTGGTTGTAGGCATGCGCAAGCTGTTCAGCGCCTTGCCCGACGCTCTGGAGGGCATCAAGCCGGTGCTGCTGTATCCGGTATTCGGTTTGCTTTTGCTGGGAATTATTATGACCTATGTTATCAATCCGCCGACAGCGGCCTTTAACGGCTGGCTGGCTGCGGCGCTGGCAGGCATGAGCACTATGAGCAAGGTGCTGCTGGGCTTTGTACTGGGCGGTATGATGTCCATAGATTTTGGCGGGCCTATCAATAAGGCGGCCTATGTTTTCGGCACGGCTTCCTTGGCCGCAGCCGACGGCAGCGCTGTCAGCAGTGCGATTATGGCCTCGGTTATGATTGGCGGTATGGTGCCGCCTTTGGCTATCGCATTGTGTACCGTGCTGTTTAAAGGTAAATTTACGGCGAAGGAGCGTCAGTCCGGTGTGACCAACTTTATTATGGGCCTGTCCTTTATTACGGAGGGTGCGATTCCCTTTGCGGCCAGCGACCCTCTGCGCGTTATTCCCAGCTGCGCCTTGGGCAGCGCTGTTGCCGGGGCTTTGTCCCAATACTTTGGCTGCAGCGTGCCTGCGCCTCACGGCGGCGCATTCGTTTTTGGCGTGGTGCAGAACTGGCCCATGTATTTTGTTGCTTTAATCATCGGCAGCATAGTTGCCGCCGTCCTCCTTGGCTTCCTGAAAAAGAACGCCGTCGAGGCTGAATAATTATTTTAATTAAGGAGAGATTAATTATGAAACAATTTTCCTATGTTATTACTGACGCAGCAGGCATTCATGCCCGTCCCGCCGGTTTGCTGGTGAAGGAGGCAGCTAAATTTGCTTCTGCTATTACTATTAATAAGGGCGCTAAGAAGGGCGATTTAAAGCGTATTTTTGGCGTTATGGCTTTGGGCGCTAAAAAGGGCGATACTGTGACCATTACCTGCGAGGGCGCCGACGAAGAAGCGGCAGCAGCAGCTATCGAAGCTTTTTTGCAGGCTAATTTATAAAGGAGTTTTATTATGCTGGCATTACAGGGTAAGGGCGTATGCGGCGGCGTAGCCATCGGCCGTTTGGCGGTATTGGCGCGGCGGCAGGCGGCTGCCGAACGCCGTCAGATTACAGATACTGAAGGCGAAGCGGCGCGCTTTCACGCAGCGCGGCAAAAAGCAATCAGCCAGCTGACAGAGCTTTATCAAAAGGCCTTAGGTGAGGTTGGGGAAGAAAATGCCGCTATCTTTGAAATTCATCAGTTGATGCTGGGGGATTTGGATTATATCGAGGCTATCGAAAATTTAATTCGCGCCGAAAAGGTTAACGCCGAATACGCCGTACAGATAACGGCAGCAGATTTTGCCGCCGCTTTTGCCGCCATGGACGACGAATATATGCAGGCGCGGGCAGCGGACGTTAAGGACGTATCCGCCAGAGTGCTGGCTTGCCTGGGAGATGGGCAGGACGGCGTCGAACGGCACAGCGAGCCCTACATTTTAGCGGCAGACGATTTAGCGCCCAGCGAAACCGTGCAGCTGGATAAAAAATTGGTTCAGGGCTTTGTAACCGCTGCCGGCAGCACTAATTCCCATACGGCAATTTTGGCGCGGACCATGGGCATTCCCGCTGTGGTCAGCACCGGCGAAGTCATCGGACCGGAGTACGACGGCTGCTTGATAGCTGTTGACGGTTACACCGGCGAGGTGTTTGTAGATCCGGAGCCGCAGGTTTTGGAGCGGATGCAGGCCAAGCTGGCGCAGGACGCCGGACAGAAAAAGCTTTTGGCACAGCTGCGGGGGCAGGACAGCGTTACGACCAAAGGACAAAAAGTGCTGCTTTACGCTAATATCGGCAGCACTGACGATTTGACGGCAGTAACGGCCAATGACGCTGAAGGCATCGGCTTATTCCGCAGCGAATTTATTTATTTGGAAAGCGGCGATTATCCGGATGAGGAAAAGCAGCTGCAGCAGTATAAAATGGCCGCCGAGGCTATGGGCGGCAAGCGGGTGATTATCCGCACGCTGGATATCGGCGCCGATAAGCAGGCCGCTTATTTTAAGCTACCGCCGGAGGAAAATCCGGCGCTTGGCTATCGAGCCGTCCGCATTTGTCTGGATAAGCCGGAAATTTTTAAAACGCAGCTGCGGGCTATCTGCCGCGCTTCCGCTTACGGCAAGGTTGCGGTGATGTTCCCCATGATCATTTCTGTGGACGAGGTGCGTCGCTGCCGCGCTTTGCTGCGTCAGGTGCAGGAGGAGCTGGCGGCTGCCGCTATTTCCTTCGATAAAGAAATGGAAGTCGGCATTATGATTGAAACTCCTGCTGCTGCTTTGATAAGCTGCGAGCTGGCGCGGGAGGTGGATTTCTTCAGCATCGGCACCAACGATTTGAGCCAGTACACGCTGGCTATCGACCGTCAGAACCAAAGACTGGAAAGCTTTTTTGACGCGCATCATCCGGCGGTGCTGCGGCTCATCGAAATGACAGTGCAGAACGCTCATGCGGCAGGCATTTGGTGCGGCGTGTGCGGCGAGCTTGGGGCAGACCTGGAGCTGACGGAAGCTTTCGTAGCCATGGGGATGGACGAGCTGTCCGTAAGCCCGGCGGCGATTCTGCCTCTGCGTCAGAAAATTCGCAGCCTGTAAAATTTTTCTTTACAGGTATTGCGCTTACCGCTCAGCGGTGATATAATTATTAAGCTTGTATATATTATATATACTTCTTCTGCTCCCAGATGGGGGCCAAAGTCCAAAGGAGGAGGTGATTTCGTGAAAGCATACGAAGTCATGTACATCGTTAAACCCGTTGAAGAGGAAGCATTTGAAGCAATCGTTGCTAAATTTGAAAACCTCATCACTGCAAACGGTGGTAATGTAGAAAAAACCGATCGTTGGGGCAAAAAACGCCTTGCTTACGAGATTCAGGATCTGACTGAAGGCCTGTACGTTCTCGTAACCTTCCAGGCTGAAGCCGCTGCTGTTAAAGAACTTGATCGCGTTATGAAAATTACCGATGAAGTAATGCGCCACATGATTATCAGAAAAGGTGAATAATCGATGAACAGGATTATTTTATTAGGCAGACTTACTAGAGATCCGGAAGTGCGCTACACAAGTACCGGTAAAGTTGTTTGTCAGTTCACCCTGGCGGTGGACAGACCTTTCGCCAATCAAGATGGGCAAAGAGAAGCTGACTTTATCCCTGTTATTATTTGGGGTAAACAGGCAGAAACATGCGGCAATAGTCTCACCAAAGGGCAGCGCGCGCTGGTTGAAGGCCGCCTGCAAATCCGCAGCTACGACGGTAAGGATGGCAATAAACATTGGGTAACTGAAGTTATCGCCGATCGCTTCGAGTTTATCGAGCGCAAGAGCGATTTTGCCAACGCCCGTCCCAGCAGTCCGGCACCTTCCAATGCTCCCGCACCAGGCGGCGGTATGGAATCTTTCGGTCAAGCGGTTCCCTTTGATGAAGAAATTCCATTCTAAAATAAGGGAGGTTATGCAATGAAACGTGAAAGAGGCAGAAGACCCAGAAGAAAAGTATGCAGCTTCTGTGTTGATAAAGTTGAAGAAATCGATTACAAGGATGTAGCTAAGCTGCGCCGTTATATTACCGAACGCGGTAAGATTTTACCCCGTCGTATTTCCGGCACCTGCGCTAAACATCAACGCCAACTGACCGTAGCAATCAAACGCGCTCGCTGCGTTGCTTTGCTGCCGTTCACTTGCGAATAAGAGTTTACGGGCAACGAAAACTAGAAAATCCCACGGCTTAAACGCTGTGGGATTTTTTGTTTATGTAGCTTGTGATTTATGCCTTGAGAAAATTTGTTCACTGTGCTATACTAGGAATAAATAGGTATATAAATATTCCCAGAGGTGCAGAGATGACTAAACAAATTCATGTTAGATTAGAAGATAATCAATATAAAGAAATTGCTGAATATGCTAAAATGACTGGTATGACAGTGCAGGATTCTATATCAACCGCTATATATTTAATGATGGCACGAAAAAATAAAAAGCGTAAATCAACGAAGTTTACGTTTATTGATTTATTTGCCGGTATTGGTGGTATGCGGCTTGCCTATGAAGCGGCAGGTGGAGATTGCGTTTATTCCAATGAATGGAATAAATTTTGTCAACAGACTTACATGGCCAATTTTGGAGAATACCCTGATGGGGATATTACGCAGGTCAATGCTGAAGATATACCGGATCATGATATTTTAGTGGCAGGATTTCCTTGCCAGCCTTTTTCTATCGCTGGTGTGTCTAAAAAAAATAGTTTGGGTAGAGCTACCGGCTTTGAAGATAAAACTCAAGGAACTTTATTTTTTGACGTTTGCAGAATTATGAAAACTAAACGGCCTAAAGCTTTTATGTTGGAAAATGTAAAGAATCTCTGTAGCCATGATCGTGGACGTACTTTTAAAGTAATATTGGAATCTTTATATGAATTAAATTATGAAGTATTTTATAAAGTAATAGATGGGCAAAATTTTGTGCCTCAGCATAGAGAACGCATCATTATTGTTGGATTTGATAAAGAGCGGTATGGTAATAATATAGATTTTGAGTTCAAGATAAATTCTCCAGAATCTAAAAAAAGCATTAGAGATATATTGGAAGCTAATGTAGGTGAAAAATATACTCTTTCTGATAAGCTTTGGCTTTATTTGCAAAATTATGCAGCTAAACACAAGGCCGCAGGAAATGGCTTTGGATATGGAATAGCTCCCTTAGATGGAGTATCAAGAACTCTTAGCGCTAGATATTATAAAGATGGTTCGGAAATATTGATAGAACAGATTGGAAAAAACCCTAGGAAACTTACTCCACGTGAATGCGCTCGCTTGCAAGGTTTTCCGGATAGCTTTGTTATACCGGTGTCCGATACTCAGGCATATAAGCAGTTTGGCAATTCAGTTGTGGTTCCGTTAATAGAAAGTGTTGCGAAATTAATGGTTGAAAAGCTGGAAGTTGAGGATTTAATGCTGGATAGACAGTACAGTGAGGCCATATGATGAAAAAATATGCTGAACAGGCAATTAAAGCGGTTTATAATGGAAAAATATCGTTTTGTAAATTTTTATCTGCCAATGATACTGGCCTTACCGGCGGGCATCAAGCAGGTATTTATATTTCTAAGCCAGCAGTGCCGATTTTGTTTAATAAATATTTTGAAAAAGGAAATAATCAGGAGAGATGGGTAAAAATTAATTGGCAGGATGGAAGTAGAACCGATACTAGGTTTATTTATTATGGTAGAGGAACTCGTAATGAATATAGAATTACTAATTTTGGCAGAGGTTTTGAGTTCCTAAATTATGATTATACGGGAGCTTTGTTTGTTTTAATAAAGGATGACGAAACGGAGTATCAAGGATTTGTTTTAAATTCTGATGATGAAATAAATCAATTTTTAGAAGCATTTAATATTTCTCCGACAGAAACGAATAATATTATAAATAAACAAAATTGTAATTTAGAATTGTTTGAAAAGCAAGCGCTTTATGATTTTATTGCTACTTTAGATGTTGATTTCCCCAGCTCTGAAATAATGTCCTGTAAAGCGCGTGAAATAGAGAACGCTGTTTATAATCATATAAATTATATTACCATCAATCCAGATAAAAAATTATTAGATTGGACTGACATGGAATTTAAATTATTCAGAGCCTTGGAGCATGCGCGCTATGGAGAAATGATTAGAAATGGTTTTAATGATGTTGAAGAATTTATCAGCGTAGCAAACCAAGTGCTTAATCGTAGAAAGAGCAGGGCTGGCAAAAGCTTAGAGCATCATTTAGCCGCTATATTCGATGGAAACAAATTAAAATATACAGCTCAAGCAGTAACGGAAGGAAATAAAAAACCTGATTTTCTGTTTCCTTCTCAAGAAGCTTACCACAATTTGAATTTTACAGCGGATAAGCTTATTAGTTTAGCCGCTAAAACAACGTGCAAAGATAGATGGCGACAAGTAATTAACGAAGCAGATAGATTGAGAGACCAAAATAAATTTTTGTGTACGTTGCAGCAGGGAGTGTCGCCTGCACAGATGGATGAAATGCAGGCAGAGAAAGTTATTTTAGTGGTACCTAGTTTATATATTAAGACTTATCCGAAAGAAAAGCAAAATCGGATATGGTCAATTAAGAAATTTATAGATTATGTAAAAGAAGTAGAAAACATAAAATGAGGAAGTTCTCATGGATGTTTTAACAAAAGAGCAGCGACATAAAAATATGCTAGCCATTAAAAGTAAAGATACAAAAATAGAAATTTCTTTACGTACTGCATTGTGGCATAAAGGTGTACGCTATCGCAAAAATAAAAAACTTTTTAATTGCCATCCTGATTTGGTTATTACAAAATATAAAATAGCAGTATTTTGCGATGGCGATTTTTGGCATGGAAAAACTTTTGAACGCTATGAAGTAACTACTAATGCAAAATTTTGGCACGAAAAAATTCAACGTAATGTAGAAAGAGATTTAGAAAATACAATAGAGCTAAGGGATAACGGTTGGATAGTATTACGTTTTTGGGAAACAGACATTAAGAAAAATCTTGACTTATGCGTAGAAGCCGTGCTGCATGCAATTAAAATGAGAGAAGCGACTGGCAATAGAAATTTTTAGCTAGAAAAACTTCTCTGGCTAAAAGCTCTTTGGCTATGCTATAATATGTATATATTGTTAAACGAGGTGAATTTCATGCGTAAATCTTTGCGAGTTTTATTTTTGACTTTTTTATTAACGATAATGTGCGCTGCGGTGGCTTTTGCCTACAGCCCCGGCCAGCGAACCTTTAAGCTGCTGGGCGAAACTCTGAACAGCGACCGTCATCCGGTGCATTTAGTAGTGACTCAAACCATCGATATGCGCGAGGTACTGACGCCGGAGGCTTACGCCAAGCTGTCCAAAGCTCAGCAAAAGCGCATCAACCGCACGGAATATAACGAGGCTAAGGGTATTAACGCCGAACGCATCACTACTACCGACGGCGAGGGCAATGTGCTGAAGGATTCTGTAAGCTTCTGCCGCGGCGGCTACTGGTACACCATCGATTACGTTCATAAAACTTACGACCGTATTCCCGAATTGCCGGGTATGAGCGTAGCTTTTGCGGAAACCTTAATCGGTTGGTTCAATAATAAGCCGGAAAGCGGCAGCGATTTGGCTATCGGCTATGATTACGACCGCCTGACCAAGGGCGCTAATACGCTGAGCTTTTATTATGCTAAGGACGGCGAGGAATGGAAGGGCTACGAGGTAAGCTATCTGCCGCGCTTCGACGTAGTGGAAATTTCCGGCGAAGTGGATGAAGCGACCGCTTTTGCTATGCCGCCTGAAGATTTTAAACAGGTACCTGACCAGACCATGCGTAATTACGCCAATAAATTGATGTCCAGAAAATAAAAAGATACAGAAGCGCCATCGTTCGGCATAGCGGTGGCGCTTTTTCCGTCCGCAGGCGTTGCATAAAGCGGGCGCGTATTGTAAAATATATTAGATATACAGCTATCTGCGTAATGCTAAATATATATGATGAGGAGCGATTACTGTGAGTACAAATTTAGAGGTTGGTATCGTCGGTTTGCCGAACGTAGGCAAAAGCACTTTGTTTAACGCTATTACCAAGGCTGGCGCCGAAGCGGCCAATTATCCTTTCTGCACTATCGAGCCCAATGTGGGCGTAGTTGACGTGCCTGATAAACGCCTGGAGGTTTTGAGCGATATGTTTAAATCGCGCAAAATCGTTCCGGCGGCTATGCGCTTTGTGGATATTGCCGGTCTGGTTAAGGGCGCGTCCAAGGGCGAGGGCCTGGGCAATAAATTTTTGTCCCATATCCGCGAGGTGGACGCCGTAGCCGAGGTTGTGCGCTGCTTTGAGGACGGTAATATTACTCACGTTGAGGGCAGCATCGACCCGCTGCGCGATATTGAAATCATCAACACCGAGCTGTGCCTGGCTGATATGGAAACGGTGGAAAAGCGTCAGGAGCGTTTGGTGAAGCTTGCTAAGACCGGCGATAAAAAGGTGAAGCTGGAACAGGCCGTTATGGAAAAGGTTATGGCGGGCCTGACCGAAGCTGTGCCTGCGCGCCGCTTGGGGCTGAACGAGGAAGAGCAGGAATTTTTGGGCGAGCTGCATCTGCTGACTATGAAGCCGGTGCTGTACGTTACTAACGTAGCGGAGGGCGAAGTAGCCGATACTTCTGCTAACCCTCATGTGCAGGCCGTAAAAAAATACGCTGCTGAAGAGGGCGCGGAGGTTATCGTGGTCTCCGCTAAAATGGAAAGCGAAATTGCCGAGCTGCCCGCCGACGAGGCCGCAGAATTTTTAGCTATGGCCGGTCTGGAGGAAACAGGCCTGGACCGTTTGATTAAGGCCGGCTTTAAGCTGCTGGGACTGATGACCTTCCTGACGGCCGGCGAAATCGAATCCCGCGCCTGGACTATTAAGCAGAATACGAAGGCGCCGCAGGCCGCCGGTAAAATTCATACCGATTTTGAACGCGGCTTTATTCGCGCCGAGATCGTTTCCTACGACGATTTGGTAGCCTGCGGCAGCAAGGCCGCCGCCCGCGAAAAAGGCTTGGTGCGTCTTGAAGGCAAGGATTACGTTATGCAGGACGGCGACGTAGTAGAGTTCAGATTTAATGTATAGATTTGATGGAAAAATATTTTTTTTGAAGTAAAAATGAGAGCGCAGCTAGCGAAAGTAAGCTGCGTTCTTTTTTGTTTAAATATGATATAATATTATTAGTAATTTGGATAGGAGATTTTAGTATGGAAAATTTAGAGTTACTAGTAAAAGAATTATGTAAGCATACTGAAGAATTGCCATGGCTAGAATTTAAATATAATAATTATACTCCAGATACAATTGGAGAAGATATTAGTGCGTTAGCAAATGCTGCTGCTTTGGAAGAAAGGAACTGTGCATACTTTTTGTGGGGAGTAGAAGATAGCACTCATAAAATAATTGGCACTGATTATAATTTACAAAATTTGAAAAAAGGAAACCAAGAATTAGAAAATTGGCTCAGAGGTACACTTTCTGCAAATGCTGATTTTGAATATCATGCTGTACCTGTAGATGGAGTAATTGTAGGTATTTTACTTATTCATTGCGCTATTAATAATCCAGTTACATTTAAAAAAGTAGAATATATTCGCGTAGGAAGCTATACTAAAAAATTGATAGATTATCCTGCGTTGCAGGCTCGTTTATGGAATAGACTGCATAATAGAAATTTTGAAGAGATGACTGCAAGACAAGATATGAACTTGATTGATGCTTTAGCATTAGTAAATTATAATACTTACTTTGATTTAATGAATTTAGTACAGCCAGATTCTAGAGAACAAATAGCTCACTATTTAATAGAGGAAGATTGTATTATTCTTAATGATAGCGGCTTATACGATATTACAAATATGGGAGCTGTTCTTTTAGCAAAAAATCTATCAGATTTTTCTAGAATAGTACGTAAAGCAGTACGAGTAGTTCAATATGAGGGTACTAATCGACTCAATATGTTGAAAGAAGAAATATTTAAGAATGGATATGCTTGTGATTTTGAAAATTTATTGAAGTATATAGAATCTTTAACACCTACTAGAGAAATAATTAATGAAAATGGTTTACGGGAAAAGAAAGTTTCATATCCTAATTTGGCAATTAGGGAAGCTGTTGCAAATGCTTTGATCCATCAAGATTTTTCAATATCAGGGACTGGACCGACGGTAGAAATATTTGCTAATAGAATTGAGATCATAAATTCAGGCGTACCTTTGGTTGATATAAGACGTATAGTGGATAATCCTCCTAAATCGCGTAATGAAAAACTTGCTAGTTTAATGCGGCGGTTAAAAATTTGTGAAGAGCTTGGTACAGGGTGGGATAAAATAGTAACTGCTTGTGAATTGGCACAATTACCTGCGCCCAAAATTGAGCTTTATGAAGAAAGTACTAAAGTAACCTTATATGCTGCTGTAAATTTTAGTAGTCTTTCATTAGAAGATAAATTATGGGCTGCTTACTTGCACGCATGTATTATGCATATTCAAGGAGAGCAATTAACAAATAGTTCTCTTAGAAAACGTTTTGGCTTGCCTGGGACTTCTGCCGGAAGCATATCGAGATTAATAAAAGAAGCTGTAAAACGTAACATTATAAAACCTCTTGACCCATCAACCTCCAATAAATATATGAGATATGTGCCTGTTTGGGCATAATTTGTTTATTTGCTGGTCATTTGCTGTGAAAGTAAAAAGAAGCCCGAAAATATTTGAATAAAACAATATATAGTATGCTCATTTTAATTTTATTCTATTTGAGGGATATAAGCTTATTTGCCAGTCATTTGCTAAACTAACAAAAGCAGCATTGTTGTCTTGAATTTGATTGCAGAGGTTTTAAAAAATTTGTAACCCATCAACATGAAAAAGTTTGTGAGATTGGGAGTATTTTGTTAATTCTTAAAACAATTCCTTTTTGCCCCGTTGCTTTTTCCTAGTAATTTGATAAAATAGAATTTGCGGAAGGAGGCGCTTTTCTTGCTGTTTGATACGCATATGCATTGTGATTATTCATGTGACAGTCATATGGAATTTGCCGACGCTATTGCCGCCGCGCAGGCGCAGAATATCGGTATGATTGTTACGGAGCATTGGGATTACGATTATCCCACCAATCCCACTGCTTTTATTTTTGATATAGACGAATATTTTGCCCGCCTGCAGCCCTTGTGCAGCGATAAGGTGCTGATAGGTATTGAAATTGGTATGCAGACCCATACTGCGGCGGCGGATAAAAAAGTGGCGCAGGGACACGCCTTCGATTATGTGCTGGGCTCCATTCACTGCATTGGTCGGCGCGATTTGTACGAGCCAGCCTGCTATGAGGGGCGTACCCGGCAGCAGATTGTGGAGGAATTTTTGCGGGAATCCATTGCCTGCCTGGAGCAGGACAGGGATTTCGATTCTTTCGCGCATATCGATTATATCTGCCGCTACTGGCCCTATACCGGAGCGGAGCGCGAATTGCGCTTGCAGGACGCGCCGGAGCTTTTCGATAGGCTTTTTAATTTGCTGATTGAAAAAAATATTCCAATTGAAATTAACACGCGCCGTTTGGACGACGAGGCTGCGGCTGCCGGTTTACTGCCGTTGTATAAACGCTATCGCGCGTTGGGCGGCGAATATTGCACCATCGGCAGCGACGCGCATTATGCGGAACACGTTGGCCGGCGCTTGCCGGAGGCTTTGCGTATGGCGGCGGCGTGCGGTCTTACGCCGGTGTATTTTCAAGGCCGGAAGATGCGGATTATGGAGGTAGCCCAATGAAATGCGTGCGTTTTAGAGATTTAAGAACGGGACATTTAGGCATAGGTTATATTGACGGCGGCGTGGTTCGCCGCGTGCAGGGAACGCTGGAAACCTTTTGGCAGATTACCGACGAAACTTTTACGATGGACGAGATTCAGCTTTTAGCTCCCTGCGTGCCCAAGCAGATTATTTGCGTAAGCTTTAATTATAAAAAACACGCCGACGAATTCGGCGTCAGCGTGCCGCGGGAGCCCAGCATTTTTGCCAAGGCTGCGCATACCGTTATCGGTACGGAGGAAAATATTATCTGGCCGAAGCAGGTAAAGGAATTGGCTTACGGCGCAGAGCTGGGCATCGTCATTAAAAAGATGATGAAGAACGTAGCGCCAGAAAATGTGCATAAATATATTTTGGGCTATACCTGCGCTAACGACGTTACTGCCAGCGATTTACAGCGGCAGGAGCGTCAATGGCTGCGCTGCAAATCATTCGACACATTCTGCCCTTTGGGGCCGTGGCTGGAGACGGAGCTTGACCCCACGGATTTATCCATTAAGCTGTGGCATAACGGCGTGCTGAAGCAGGACGCTCGCACCAGCGATATGGTCTACAGCCCGTATGAAATTTTGAGCTATATTTCTCACAGCTTTACGCTGGACGCAGGCGATTTGATTTTGACGGGCACGCCAATGGGCTCCGGTTTGATGGGCGAAGGCGACGAGGTAAAAATTGAAATCGAGGGCATCGGCTCCATTACCAACAGAGTTATTAAAGAAGCGTAAACAATTACAGCGGCAGGCGGCGTCTGCCGCTTTTTGCTGCTTTAAACAGCGCGGGGCGATACTTTATTAAGTTGATGAGTCCTTTACAATATTTTTTATTTATACTATAATAATCTATATATTTAATGACTGGTTAGTCAGCTTTTTATGGAGGACTGAAATGCTACAAAATATGACTGAGGGAGCGCCGTTAAAGCTGATAATTCCTTTTATGGTGCCCCTGTTAATCGGCAATGTTTTTCAGCAGCTGTATAATATTGCCGATATTATTATTGTCGGCCGCACTATCGGCGTGGAAGCGCTGGCGGCGGTGGGCGCGGTATCGCCGCTTTTTATGATGACCATGGTGCTGACTATCGGTTTAAGCAACGGCTTTACGGTAGTGACGGGACAGCGCTATGGCGCGCGGGATATGAACGGTATGCGCCGCAGTATCGGCACCTGTATTGTGCTGAGCGTTTTTTTCGTGCTGTTGATTATGGGCGTAATGCATTTGGTTATCGACCCGGTGCTGGTGCTGATGAATATTCCGCAGGAGCTTCTGCCTGACGCTTACGCTTACGTGATGATTATTGTGGACGGGCTGTTCGCTATGATGGGCTATAATTTGCTGTCCGGTATTATGCGTTCGTTGGGCGACAGCAAAACGCCGCTGTATTTTTTAATTGTGTCGTCCGTAGTCAATGTGGCTTTGGCGCTGGTGTTTATTATTTATCTGGGCTGGGGCGTGCCGGGTAGCGCTATCGCTTTGGTCATAGCGCAGGCTGTTTCGGCGATTTTGTGCGCGTTTTATATTTATAAACGCTTCCCGCAGCTGCATATCGGGCGCGAGGATTTTAATCTGGACTGGCCGGAAATATGGGCGCACTTGCGCATGGGTCTGCCCATGGCGGTACAGTTCAGCGTTTTGGGCATGGGCATTATTATTTTGCAGTCGGTGTGCAATAAATTTGGCGGCCAGCAGATTGCCGGCTTTACGACGGCCATCCGCGTGGAGCAGCTGGCCCTGCAGCCCATGATTTCTTTTGGCATCGCAATGGCGGTGTTCACCGCGCAGAATTTTGGCGCGCGCCGTTTCGACCGCATCCGCGAGGCTGTGCGCCGCTGCTCGGTTTTGTCTTTTGCCTTTAGCGTTGTGGCGGCCGCGCTGTTGTTTATGTTTGGCGAGGAAGTCATCGGCGTCTTTTTGGACGACCCTGCGCCGGAGGTTTTGGAGGCCGCGCATATGTATATTGCCTATACGGTGCCCGCCTATTTCTTCCTGAGCCAGATTTTCATTTACCGCAACGCCTGCCAGGGCATGGGTATTGGCATGATACCCATGCTTGCCGGTTGTGTGGAGTTGATAATGCGTTCCGCCGTCGCTGTTTATTTAAGCGGGCCTTACGGCTTTATGGGCGTGTGCATTGCCGAGCCCGTAGCCTGGATAAGCTGCTCGATTTTCGTTTTCGCCAGCTACCATTATTTTATCCGCGTATTGGAGAAGAAGAGCGCGTTAAGCGCGTAAATCTTTTTAGCTGGTTAAAAAGCGTAAAGTAAATTAAAATCAGAAAATGCAAAGAGAAGCCAAAAGCACGATTGATGCTTGCGGCTTCTCTTTTTACGGCAATTTTTACAATGCGTGAAGAATTTAAAATCTCTAAAAATAGTATTGGCTTTCGCAGACGGGCCTAGTATAATTAAAACGTAAATCAGTGAGCTATGGAAAAATTTTTTACTAACCGGAAAATCGGCAGTATATTATAGGGAGGATTTTTTTATTATGCAAGAGATTAAATGCCCTAAGTGCGGAGAAGTGTTTCAGGTTGATGAAGCCGGTTATGCGGCTATTGTGAAGCAAGTTCGTGATAAAGAATTTCAACGTGAAATAAATGAGCGCGAGCTGCAGTTTAAATACAGCAAAGAGGATGCTGTGAAGGTAGCTAAAGCTGAAGCGGAAAACGCTTTTAAAAATGAACTTTTCAGGAAAGAGGCGGAAATAGCCGGATTAAAGGCTTCTATTACAACTGAAAAGCAGCAGAAAGCTTTCGATATTAACGAAGCCGTAGCTAAAAAAGTTCAAGAGATAGTTCTCCTTCAAGGGCAGATGGCAGCCGCTAAAAAAGACCGAGAGCTTGCCCTACAAAAACTCAGCGCCGATAAAGACAAGGAAATTGAACAGCTAAAAGCGCAAATAGAAACGATAAAAAAAGATCAGAAAATTGCCCTGCAAAATCTTGTGAATGTGAAGGATAAGGAAATCGAACATTTAAATGCACAGCTTTCATCAGCTGATACGGTTAAACAGTTGGCTGTCAGCGAAGCCGTAGCTAAAAAAGATGAGGAGATTACGGCTAAAGCTTTGGAGATTTCTTCTCTTGAAGGCAAGTTAAAAAATAGCGAAAATGAAATGCAGCTCAAAGAAAAGGCTTTAACGGATAAATTTGAAGAACAGCTCAGGCGCAAGGACGAGCAGATTGAATATTATAAGGACTTTAAGGCCAGACAATCTACTAAAATGGTTGGCGAAAGCTTAGAGCGTCATTGCGATATCGAATTTAATAAGCTGCGCGTTACGGCTTTTCCCAGAGCTTATTTTGAAAAAGATAACGACGCGCGAACGGGAAGCAAAGGAGATTTCATTTTTAAAGACTTCGACGAGTATGGGAATGAATATATTTCCATTATGTTTGAGATGAAAAATGAAATAGATACCACTGCCAGCAAACACAAAAACGAAGATTTTTTGAAAGAGCTTGATAAGGACCGCCGCGAGAAGGATTGCGAATATGCCGTATTGGTTTCGCTGTTGGAAATTGATAATGAGTACTACAATACGGGCATTGTGGATGTATCCTATAAATATCCTAAAATGTATGTGATAAGGCCGCAGTTTTTCATTCCGATGATTACTTTATTGAGAAATGCGGCGTTGAATTCCTTGCAGTATAAAAAGGAATTGACGGCTATAAAAAACCAAAACATCGACATTTCTCATTTTGAAGAAGATATGAATGAATTTAAGGAAAAATTTGGCAGGAATTACCGCCTTGCCAGCGAGAGATTCCATAAAGCGATAGAAGAAATTGATAAGACTATCGACCACTTACAAAAAACTAAAGAAGCCCTGTTGTCATCCGAAAATAATCTTCGGTTGGCTAACAACAAGGCTGAGGATTTGACTATTAAGCGGCTGACCAGAAATAACCCGACTATGGCGGCTAAATTTGCAGAGCTGGCAAAGAAATAATATCGAAGACGAGAAATGATTTAACAACAAATTAAAAAGCAAAATAAAACCACCGCAAGCCCGGCGATTAGTGCCTGCAGGCTTACGGTGGTTTTTGCTTCGCGCAATTTACGCGATTTCAATAACGTCGAAGCCGGTATCTTCGATAGCTGTTTTGATAGCGGCCTCGTCCGGAGCAGGGCCGGAAACGGTAGCGCAGTTATCTTCTAAGGATACGCTGACGCTGGTGATGCCGGGCAGAGCCTTGAGGGCTTCGGTTACGGCCTGTACGCAATGCTGGCAGTGCATACCGCCAATGAAGATCGTTTTAATCATAATGTATCGCTCCTTTGTTTTTGTAATTACTTTGGCAATAATGAATTGCCGCTTGGCTGATAAAAATATTATAGGGCAGCCGTTTTATTTTTTCAAGCCCGCTTACAGCTTGATAAAACGCAAACGCAGCGCGTTGGTTACTACGGATACGGAGCTGCAGCTCATGGCGGCGGCGGCCAGCATAGGATTGAGCAGCCAGCCGAAGGCCGGATAGAATAAACCTGCGGCCAAGGGTATGCCGATAGTATTATAAATGAAAGCCCAGAAAAGATTTTCTTTGATATTTTTCATAACGCTGCGGCTTAACTTTATAGCGCGGGCTACGTCCAGCAAATCGCTTTTAATGAGCACCATATCGGCGGCTTCGATGGCGACGTCGGTGCCTGCGCCGATGGCGATGCCTACGTCGGCGCGGGCCAGAGCGGGCGCGTCGTTAATGCCGTCGCCAACCATGGCTACGGTGTGGCCTGCCTCCTGCAGCTCGCGGGCAATGCGCTCCTTATCCTGGGGCAGCACCTGCGCGATGGCTTCGTCCAGCCCCACCTGGCGGCGAATGGCTTCGGCAGTGGTTTGGTTATCGCCCGTCAGCATAATAACCCGCAGTCCCATTTCCTTGAGCTGGGCGATAGCGGCGGCGCTGGTGGGCTTCACGGTATCTGCTACGGCGATGATACCTAAAAGCATGCTTTCACTGGCAAAATACAGCGGCGTTTTGCCTTGGCTTGCCAGCTGCTGGTGCTGTTGTGACAGGGCGTCGGTATTTACGCCCTGCTCTGCCATCAGCTGCAAATTGCCTGCGGCGTAGAGAGTGCCTCCGATAGAAGCGGTTAAGCCCCGGCCCGGCAGCTGTTGATAATCGGCAGCCGGCGGCAGCGTTAATTTAGCCTCCGCAGCGGCGGCGATAATTGCCTGGCCCAAGGGATGCTCGGAAAGGCTTTCCAAAGCTGCGGCCGTCGCCAGCAGCTCGTCTTTGCCGACGCTTACAGGCAGCACGTCGGTCACAACGGGTTTGCCTGCCGTGACTGTGCCCGTCTTATCCAAAATTACGGTGTCGACCTTGTGGGCAGTTTCCAAAGCCGTAGCGGATTTTATAAGTATGCCCTGTTTTGCGCCGCGACCCGTGCCGACCATAATCGCCGTGGGCGTTGCCAAGCCCAAGGCGCAGGGACAGGAAATAACCAACACGGATATGGCGATGGTCAGCGCAAAATGCAGGCTTTCGCCCAGCAGCAGCCAAACGATGGCCGCAGTTAGGGCGATGGCAATAACTGCGGGAACGAAAACGCCGCTGATTTTGTCGGCTAATTTAGCGATGGGCGCTTTAGAGGAGGTGGCCTCGTCCACCAGCGCAATGATTTTGGCCAGCGTGGTATTGGCCCCTACGGCGGTGGCTTCCATTTTAAAATAACCGCTTTGGTTAATCGTGCCGCCCGTCACCTTGTCGCCGCAGGCTTTATCCACGGGCAGGCTTTCGCCGGTGATAGCGCTTTCGTCCAGCGCGCCGCTGCCCTCGATAATTTTTCCGTCCACCGGGACGGCGGAGCCGGATTTAACGATGAGGATATCGCCGGTCACTACGTCCTCCACGGGAATTTCGCCCTGCACGCCGCGGCGTTCTACTAAAGCCGTTTTTGGCGCCAGATTCATCAGCGCGGTGATGGCGTCGGAGGTGCGGCTTTTAGCGCGGGTCTCCAAAAATTTGCCCAAGGTAATCAGCGCTAAAATCATAGCGGCGGATTCAAAATACAACGCCTGCGCGAAATCGGGCAGCAGCTGCCATTGCTGATGGCCGAAGGCGTAAGCCAGGCCGAAAACGGCGTACAGGCCGTAGACGAAGGCCGCGCCGCTGCCGATGGCGATTAAGGAATCCATATTGGGCGCGCCGGTAAAAAGATTGCGGAAGCCGTGCAAAAAATATTTGCGTCCGGCAAATAATACCGGAATGCAGAATAAAAGCTGCAGTAAGGCGTTAAGCATTTCATTGGCGTCGCCTAAAACGAAAGCGGGCAGGGGCCAGCCGTACATGCGCCCCATATGCAGATAAAATAACGGAGAGGTAAAGCCCAGCGACAGCAGCAAACGTTGGCGCATTTCCTGCAGCTCCTGGGCCGCCGTGTCCACAGGTTTGGCTGCGGCGGCTTTATCCTCCAGGGGCGGCGCCCCGCCGAAGCCCAGCTTTTCAATGCGGGCGATAATGGCCGCCGTATCAGTTTGGCCTTCGTCGTAGGTGACGTTGGCTTTATTCGTCAGCAAATTGACGGAAATTGAATCCACGCCCTGCATTTTGCCCACAACCTTTTCGATGCGGGACGAGCAGGCGCTGCAGCTCATGCCGGTTATATCTAAAAGCTCTTTACGCATGATTATGCTCCCTTCTGCGAGAATTTTGACGGAAGCGTCAGCTTCTGCTATTATTATAGCAAATGCTATCTTGTTTTCAAGAATGCACTATTTTGGTAGCTACTATCTAAAAGGATACTGCAAAAAGGAGGGAGCGTAATGCAGGAGGATAAAAATTTAAACGCCAACTGCCCGGTAGCGGCGACGCTGCAGCTGATCGGCGGCAAATACAAGGCGCTGCTGCTGTGGCATTTATCCGGCAGAGTGCTGCGCTTTAACGAGCTGCACCGCCTGGTGCCGGAGGCTACGCCGAAAATGTTGACGCAGCAGCTGCGGGAATTGGAGGCCGACGCTTTGATTTTGCGTAAGGTTTATCCCGTTGTGCCGCCCAAGGTGGAGTACAGTTTGACGGAACGGGGGCAGAGCTTATTTCCCATTTTGCAGGCCATGTACGTTTGGGGCAGCAGGCTGATGGAGTCCGAGGGCGCGTGTCCGCACTGCTCCATGCAGCCGCGGTAATAAAATAAAAAGCTCCCGGATTTTTCCGGGAGCCAACGGGACGCTGCGACAGATTTTACAGATAAAGCGCGTAGTAGGCTGCGGCAGCCAGCACAACGATAAAGGCTGCGGCGTGAGGATAATCTTTTTTCTTAATGGAAGAATAAATGGCGCGCAGAGCGACAAGGCCGATTAAGATCCAGATGGGGCCGTTTACTTCGTGGAAAAATTTTTCAAACATAGCAGCTACTCCTTTAGAAAATTTTTTCAGATATAAAAAAACACCCGCTTGCGCAGGTGTTAAGTTTGAGTGGTGCCTCAGCACAGAATCGAACTGTGGACACAAGGATTTTCAGTCCTTTGCTCTACCAACTGAGCTACCGAGGCAGAATGGCGACCCGGATGGGACTCGAACCCACGACCTCCGCCGTGACAGGGCGGCATTCTAACCAACTGAACCACCGGGCCAATCAACATTGATATTATAACGCAAAATAATCTGCGTGTCAATCCTTTTTTAAGATTTTTCCAAGCTCTGCATTACGTCACGCAAATGCGTCTCCATCAATTCGCTGAGTACGCTCAGCTTGCGTTCGTCCGGCACGGAAGCCGGCACATCGAAAAGCTCCGTCGTCAGCGGCAGATTATTACGCTTCATTTCGGCAAACAATTCGTTGCGGAAAATATTATAGGAAAAATAAACCTGATTGCCACGCGCAAAATCGGTATAATCCAAAAAAATGAAAGAGCCATTAATATAATACAGCGGATTATCGGGCCTGATAAACATTTCGTAATCGCCTATTTGCTGCGGCAGTCCTCGCCAATAATCCCACTGCCCGAAGCGCAGCCCCTCCGCCTCATAGCACATTCCATGGGCCTCCTGCCTGTCGATACTGCTTATCAGCATGGGCAGATGCTCCAGCAGCATTTTACCGAACCTGTCCCGCTCGCGGCAGAAATATCTCTCGTCGCGAAAGCTGTGCAGCCCAACGGTTTTTACCGGAACATAGTCGAAGGTTTCCGAAGTGTAGGTTATATCCAAACGGCAATGCGCCGCTTCGTTGACATAAGCGGCGATATTCAGAATCTGCCCTGCAATGCCTGTTCCCGGTACCAGCTTATAGTCGCCTATAGCCGCAGGCAGCTGCTGCAGCAAATCCCAATCCTGCAAGCCGGCTTCAATTTCTTCAATGCTTGGTTGAGCCATTTTTTGCACCTCACACTACAACAAAGCGCCAATCTTATTAAATATACGCAGCGCATTGCCGTAAAATACAGCTTCGCACTGCTTATCAGGAATAACATAGCTGATCATGCGCAGATACAGCGGAATATTTACCAAAGGCCAGTCGCTGCCGTACATCACCTTGCTGTAGTCGCCCATGTAGGCCAGCCAGGTATGCAGCTGCCGCCAAAAGCCCGCCTGCTGCTCCAGCACCGGCAAAAGCTTGGGCTTGCCCTCCAGCAGTCCGGATAAATCGATGCAGACGTTGGCGTTTTTCGCCGCCACCTCCGCTGCGTCCACCAGCCAGGGGCAGCCGCAATGGGCAATCACAAAGGTCACATCGGGAAAGTTTACCGCCGCCTCATCCACCGTCAGCGGATGAGAATATTTCAGCAGGCCGTCGGGCCGCGCCGTATCGCCGGTATGGATAACCACCGGCACATGGTAGGCCCGCGCCAGCTCAAACAAAGGCCAATGGCGCTTATCGTTGACATAAACCGATTCGTAGCCGGGATAGAGCTTAATGCCCAGGCAATGCGGCTGCCCGATATAATGCTCAAATTCCCTTGCCGTCGCTTCGGCGTTGCTTTCGTTAATCAGCTCGCTTTGCACGCCCATGCAGTAGCCCATATTAGCGGGCTGATTATAATTTTCTTCGTCAAAAGGCGCGGCCAAATCTATCAGGCGCGGCGGTATGCCGCCGTAACGCGACGAGGTGTACATAGTATTGCCCATTGCCACGGCAAAGGCAATATTATTTTCCTCGCAAATCCGCTGCCAGCAGGCCGCCGTATTTTCATAACCGGCGTTAGCCGCTACCTGCACAAAGCCATCCTTATTATAATAATGCATATGCGCATCGATAATTTTCATTCAGCAGCGCCTCTTTTATATCGCAAATTATTTTTTCTCGTTAATATCCGTCGGCAAAATTACATTCAGCGCCATAGCTACGATAAAGACCACGGCCACGCAGTTTTCGGCAAAGACATTTTTCACCAGGTCGGGAGCAATTTTAAAAATTGCCGGAGCCTGCGTAAAGCCGATACCGATGCTCAAGGCCAAGGAAGCGATAGTAATATTGCGGTTGGAATAGCCGCAGCCCGCTATCATCTGCACGCCGCTGACCACAATGGAGCCGAACATCATCAGGGTACAGCCGCCCAAAACCGATTCCGGCAGCGACGCCAGCAGCACGCCCAGCGCCGGGAATAAACCGGCCAAAATCATAATCACCGCGCCCGTCATAATAGCAAAGCGATTAACTACCCCGGTCATAGCAATCAAGCCTACATTTTGGCTGAAGGAAGTAATCGGCATACAGCCGAAAACGGACGAAAGGCTGCTGATAAAGCCGTCGCAGGTGATGGAGCCGGACACCTCGCGTTCCGTTACGTTGCGGCGCAGGCCGATGGCCGTCATAGCCGAGGTGTCGCCGATGGTTTCCGTTGCCGATACCAAAAAAATCAGGAAGAACGCAAAAATCGCGTCGGGATGAAATTCCAGCTCAAAGGGCAGCAGCTGCGGCACGGCAATCAGCTTGGCCGAAGCCAAGCCGCTGAGGTCCACCATACCCATGCAGAAGGCCACCACATAGCCCACTACCAGGCCGAACAAAACTGAAAGCTGCTTGTAAAAGGATTTGGCGAAAATATTAAAGCCGATGCAGCTGAACAGCGTAATAGTGCCGACGATAATATATTGAGCGTCGCCAAAATTTGGATTGCCAAAGCCGCCGCCAAAGGAATTGGCGCCTACGGCCAGCAGGCTGAAGCCAATGGAGGTTACGACAGTCGCCGCCACGATGGGAGGAATGAAGCGCCGCCAGTATTTGGCGAACAGCCCTAAAAAGCCTTCCAAAATGCCGCCGACCAGCACTGCGCCCAGCACGCCGCCATAACCGTACTTGCTGCCGATAACGCAGGCAATGGATACGAAGGTAAAGCTGATGCCCATAACTATGGGCAGGCCGCTGCCCACCCGCCACACTGGATACAGCTGGATAAGCGTACCGATGCCGGCAATCAGCATGGCGGACTGCACCAGCGCGCCGCTTTGCTCCACCGGCATTTTAATAACTCCGGCAACAATCAGAATGGGCGCGATATTAGCGACAAACATCGCCAAAATATGCTGCAAGCCAAAGGGTATCGCCTTGCCCACGGGCACCTTGCCGTCCAGCTCATAAATCGGGTCCAACGCCTTATCCTTTTCTTTATCCATTATTCCTGCTCCTGTCTGAAATGAATAACGCCGCTGGCGGCGTCCATCTTATCGATAATAGCCAGAGAATGCAGATTAAAGCCCATTTCGCGCAGCTTATCGCCGCCTCCCTGAAAGCCCTTTTCAATAGCCACGCCGATGCCCTCCACCGTGCCGCCTGCCTGGCGCACGATTTCGATGAGGCCCTCCAGCGCGCAGCCATTAGCCAAAAAGTCGTCGATAATCAGCACATGATCGTTCTTGTTTAAAAATCTTTTGGAAACCACCACATCGTTGGTTTTACTGTGGGTATAGGAATAAATCTGCGTAAAATATACGTCCTTATCCATATTGCTGCCCGTGGTTTTTTTAGCGAAGACCACCGGCACGCCGAAGGACATAGCGGCTACGCAGGCAATGCCAATGCCGGACGCCTCGATTGTCAAAATCTTATTGATGGGACGGTCGGCAAACTGACGCTTAAATTCCTTGCCCAGCTCGGCGATAAAGGGCACGTCAATCTGATGATTCAAAAAGCTGTCCACCTTGAGCACGTTACCGCTTTTGATAACGCCGTCCTTTAAAATTTTTTCTTCCAGTAATTTCATTTATAACCCCTCCGCTTATCACGTTGCGCGATGAAATTTATAAAAATAATTCTATCACAAGCTGCCCGACTGGTAAAGAAAAATTACTGTTTCTGTTCACCAGATTACACTACAATCTGCAACGCGCCACCCGATACCTGCACGCAGCAGCCTTTAGCGGCAATCAGCTTGCGGCCGGGCGTATCCTGCAGCTCCCGCACATGGGAAAAAAGCAAAAAGCTCCCGCCGTAATGACAGCAGGAGCTTTGCAGGGCCATGCCCTGTTTTTATTTTACTTCGGATTCCACACGGGCCAGAATAAAGCACAGGTCGGATAAACGGTTGAGGCAAATCAATACGTTGAGGTTAACCGGCTCGGTTTCGGCCAGACGCAGCAGGCAGCGCTCTGCGCGACGGGTCGTAGTGCGGGCGATATCCAGCGCAGCTGCGCCCACTGTATCTCCCGGAATCAGGAAATGACTCAGCGGCTGCAGCAGCGCGTCAAATTTATCGATAGTGCTTTCAAACAGCTTAACATGCTCGTCCTTAATATAAGGCTCAGGCAGGTTCAGGCTGGCGATGTCAGCCATTACGGACATGAGCAGCTTTTGTACGTTAAAAATCGTTTCCCTTACGTCCTCGCGGGTCACCTGGGCGCGGGCCAGCCCCAGAGCGGAGCTGATTTCATCCACCGTGCCGTAAGCCTCTACGCGCAGGGATTGCTTGGGAACACGCTCGCCGGTATACAAACCGGTTGTGCCTTTATCACCGGTTCTGGTGTAAACAGCAGCTTTTTTCATTCTGCACCATCCTTTCTGAAATGGACGTGAGAGTGTAAAAAATATTTTTATTTTACCATGCCGCCGCGGTTTTCAAGCCGCTGCCGCTTAGTAAATTTCTTCTGCTTTGAAGAAGTTGTTGATTTCGCGCTCGGCAGCTTCCGGGCTGTCGGAACCGTGAACGATGTTTTCGCCGATGCTCAGAGCGAAATCGCCGCGGATGGAGCCGGGAACGGCTTCGATAGGATTGGTAGCGCCGTTCAGCTGGCGAACTGCTTTAATAGCGTTTTCGCCGCGGATTACTGCGCAAACCAGCGGAGCGGAGGTGATGAAGTCAACCAGCTCGCCGAAGAAGGGTTTGCCTTCATGCTCAGCATAATGGAATTTAGCTTGAGCTTCGCTTACTTTAACCAATTTCAAAGCTGCGACCTGCAGGCCTTTGTGTTCAAAGCGGGCGATGATGTCGCCAATCAGATTTTTCTTTACTCCGTCGGGTTTTACGAGTACCAGGGTTTGTTCAATAGCCATTAGTTTTCTCTCCTTAATTTTCAAAATAAATTTTATCTAACAGACCGCCGCCAACGCGCCGGCGCATCAGCGTCGCCGCCGTAACCGGTACGCCTGCCCGCGGTCAATTTAGCCTGCTTATTTTGCCAGCAGCTCCTGATATTTAGCCTTATCCAGCTTTTCTACCATGGCTGTAATAAGCTTCACAGCGCCCAGATAATCGTCAATGTGGATTACGGACTGATGGCTGTGAATATAACGGGTGGGAATGCTGAAGGTCAGCGTCAGCACGCCGCAGCCGGACAGATGAATACGCCCGCCGTCGGTGCCGCCGCCCTCGCTGATGCTGATTTGCGTGGGCACGCCGATTTCCTTAGCGGTAGCCAGCGCAAAATCGCGCAGCGCCGTATTGGGAATCATGCTGGCGTCAAAAATAGTGATGGCCACGCCCTTGCCGATAACGGCAGGAGCCACGTCGTCGGCTACGCCGGGAGTGCCGCCCGCAACGCAGGTATCCAACACGAAAGCGATATCAGGATTCAGCAGATTAGCGCTGGTCTGCGCGCCGCGCAGGCCAACCTCCTCCTGTACGGTGCCCACGCCGTAAACGGTGTTGGGGCTGCCGTCCGCCAGCACATTATCCATAACGTCGGCCATAACGGCACAGCCTATGCGGTTGTCCCAAGCTTTGCCCACCAGCGTTTTGCCGTCGCCCATAGCGGCCACTTTTACGTCTGGGGTTACGGGGCAGCCTTCAAAAACGCCCAGCTCCCTCACTTCGTCCGCGCTATTGGCGCCGATATCGATATACATATCCTTCTTCTGCACTACCTTCGTGCGTTCCTCCGGCGGCAAAATGTGAGGCGGCTTGCTGCCGATAACGCCCACAATGTCTCCCTTGCTGCCGTGAACGATAACGCGCTGGCTGAGCATTACCTGCTCCCACCAGCCGCCCAGGCAGGTAAAGCGCAAAAAGCCTTCTTTAGTAATGTATTTAACCATAAAGCCGATTTCGTCCATATGGCTGGCCAGCATAATTTTAGGCGCATCTGCTTCCTCTGCCTTTTTGGTAAAGATAACGCTGCCCAACTTATCGTAGGACACGTCGCCGTAAGCGGCTAAACGCTCCTGCAGCAAAGCCTTCATGCGGCCTTCAAAGCCGGATACGCCGCAGGTTTCCGAAAAACGGCGCAGCCATTCCAGCTTTTCCAACTGTTTTTTCTTCTTCAACGGAATCATCTCCTAAGCAATTATAATAACAAAATTACTTTCCCATAGCGCGGGCCTGCTCGCGCAGCAGCTTCACGCGCTCCGCCGTAGCAGGGTGGGTGCTGAACAACTGCTTCATATCCACGCCGGAAAAAGGATTGATAATGAACATATGAGCCGTAGCCTCCGTAGCGCCAGGCATAACGCGGCGTTTAGCGAAGGCTTCAATTTTCAGCAGCGCGTCGGCCAAAGCGTTAGGGTCGCCGCACAGCTCGCCGCCGGATTTATCCGCCTCGTATTCGCGGGAGCGGGAAACGGCCATCTGAATTAAAGCCGCAGCCAGGGGAGCCAGCAGCATGACTAAAATCGCGGCGATAGGATTGCGGCTTTCGCCATTTTCGTCGCGACCGCCGGTCAGGAACATACCCCACTGGGCAATAGTGGAAATTGCACCGGCCATGGAAGCCGCTACCGTGCTGATTAAAATATCGCGGTGCTTAACGTGGCTCAGCTCGTGACCCAAAACGCCGGCCAATTCTTCCTTCGTCAGGATGTCGGCCAAAGCGGTGTTCACCGCCACGGCGGCATGCTCCGGGTCGCGGCCCGTAGCGAAAGCGTTAGGCACGGGGCTGTCGATAATATATACCTTAGGCATGGGGAGCTGCGCCTTCTTGGCAAGCTTTTCCACAATGCCGTAAAGCTCCGGCGCGCTGTTTTTATCTACCTGCTGGGCGTTGTAATGAGCCAGAACCATTTTATCACTGTTCCAGTAGGTAAAAAAGTTCATAGCCACGCCGATCACCAGCATAACGGTCATACCGCGCAGTCCGCCGAAAAAGTCGCCGATGAGCATTAAAAGCAAAGTCATCAGCGTCATAAGTAAAGTAGTTTTCATTAAACGATTTCCTCCTCAAACGAAAAAATAACGCAACATTAAACAGCGCATTACCGCGCTACTTTAATTATAACAAGAGAAAGGCTATTTTTCAATTTGCTCTTTAATAGATGTCAACATATTTTCACTGTTTTCACGAACTTTTTTCTTCAAAATCGGGTTCAACAAACCGGCGATCATGGGAATGCCAAATTCAAAATCCACAGCCAGAGTTACCTCGCAGCCGCCGTCCTGAGGCACGATGGTCCACTGCCCTTCCATTTTTTTCAAATCGCCGTCGGTCTGCGCATAAGTAATTTTCAGCTCGTCGGGATAAAAGGTATCGCGTTCCGTCCAGACGATTTTGCGCCCGTCGACGTTGCTCACCCAATGAGAAACGGTATAATTTTCGCCCCGCTCCAAAATTTCCACGCTGACCAAATCCTTCATAAAGTTGGGATAAGCGGCCATATCCTTAACGATGTTGTAAATTTTAGCGCCCGACCCTTGAATTTTTATTTTACTTTCTACATACGGCATGATAAATCCTCCTTTAACCTTCTCTTATTATTTGCCCCAAACTTACAATTTCCTGCTCCAGTTTCACATTATGCTCCAGCATATAATCGACGAGCCCGCGAAATTCCGGGTTCCCGCGCAAGGACGCCAGGCGCTCCCTGTCATGCTGCGTGAGCGGCAGCAGGCAGCTTTGGTTACGCGCGTCGACCAGCTCCACCGCCGACATTTTGTACATAGCGAAAGGAACGCCGGTCGCCCGCCGCAAATGCTCGTAAATAAATAAACCTCCGGCGTCGATATCGCCGAAATGATAATAGTGCGCGTGCGGGTTATCGCGGTAAATTTTCTTCAAAAAATCCCGCTGCCCGCGCGACATGAAGCCGCCCAAATAAAAATACGCCGTGCCCGCGGCTTGCAGGCGTTGGTACGAAGTTTTATTTTCCACCGTCGTCAGCGCGTCGGCCGCTAATTTTATTTTTTCTATCCTGCCGCTTTCTTCCGCCGCGAACTCTATGCCGTTTGCGAACAAGCCGACGTCCACTTCGCGCCCCGCAATCGTCAAAATGATTGCGCCTTTCAGGCACAGGCGCGGCTGTTCTTTATAAATCGCAAAACGCTGCAAAATTTCGTCGTTCAGCTCTTCTTCCGCGCAGGGCTGGTCGTAACGCTGCCGCAAAATTGCAGCGACCGCTTCCAGCGTATTTTCTTCAAAATATTTGCTGCCGCCGTAAATCAGCATCGACGCTTCGCGCAAATACAGCTTGCGCTTATTGCGCTCTACGAAAAGCAGCGCCTTGAAAATATTCTCCAGCCTTGGCAAATCCTTAGGAACGGCGCGTTTGGCAAGCGCTGCTTTTAATCTGGCGCATTCCGCCGTCAGCGCTGGCGTCGCGTTGTCATAACGGGCGATTAAGCGCCGCAAATTTTCCAGTGCTTCGTCGCGCGGCCGGTAGCCGTATTTTTCCGCAAGATAATTTTCTATTGCGCTGACGCAAGCGTCGTTTAAATAAATTTTACTGATTTCATCGCTCAAAGGCGTTTGCGTATATTGCACCCAGTCCCGCTGCGCCGCCGCGCGCACGGCTTCGTTGACGGCGTTCACCTTGGCCAAATCGGCGTCGTTATCGTTATATTTTTTATACAAACGGTTGGGAGAGAGCTGCGTGCGCCTGCTGATAATATTCGAGCCGTCGTCCTTTTTGCTCTTGCGGTATTTTTCCACCAGCGATTTTAACAAAAGCTCCTCATATTGCGGCATAAGCTTTCTCCTCGTGGAACTGGATAACGCCCAGCTGCATATCGCCCGCGCTGACGCGCAGAGCCGGCAAAATCACTTCGCATTCGTTGCCGATAGCTTCCGTCTTATCCGGCGAACAGAAAATCATCTGCAATTTCTGCCGCTTCATAAAATCCAGCATAATCTGCACGTTATGCGGGTCCATCTTCGCAAACGGTTCGTCGATAAACGCCAGGCGCGTAGAGTTGGCCTTTTGGTTATAGTACATCAGCAGCGCGGCGATTAAAATTAACAGATACGGTATCTGCACTTCCGCGCCGGAATTGTAGCCCGTTTGCTTGGACAGCTTCGCCCTTGTCAGCACGGCGTTGCTGACGGTAATTTCATATTCCATATAATTGCGGTAATCGGCAAAGCGGCTTATCAAATCATCGCTCTTATTGGACATGATGTTGTCGATAATCCTGCGCAATTCCTTTTCCAAAGCCTCGCCACGCTCGTCGTCCGTTTTGGCGAAGCCGCCCAGCGTAAGCTCGCCCTCGCCCGCGCCCAGCTCCGTCCGTTCTTCCAAATATTTTGCGTACTCCAGAATTTTAGCGTAATCGGAACTGTCCGCCTTGCCGTGTACTTCAAACTGATACTTGGCGGCGAAATTCAATTTGCTCAATTCCAAATTGATGCGGCGCAAATCGTCCTTGGCCGCTTCGCATAATTCATAAACGCGCAGCACGAATTCTTTTTTAAAGACGCTTTCGTACTTGGCGGTCTGCTCCTGCAAATTTTGCCTTATTTCCTGGAAATCATCCATCCAGATATGCTCCAGACGCGCCGCGTATCCCGCCCTGTCGGCGAAATCAAAAGTTTGATGCCTGTTGTCGTAAGCGCCCTTCAACTCGTATAAAATTTGCCTGCTCTGATTAATGCGCTGCTGCTGGCGTTCGCGGCTCTGCGGCTGCAAAATGTTGCCGCGCTTTGCGCCGCCTAAATAAGCGTCGTATTCCTCTTTTGCCTGCTGCGTCAAAGCATAATCTTCCAGCTCGCATTGCGCGAACGCTTCGCGTTCTTCCTGCAGCGCGGCCGCAGCGTTTTTGAGGAAAGCTTCGCCCTGCTCCAGCTTGATTTGCAAAGATGTCTGCCGGTAATGAAGCTGTTTTTGTTCCTCGTCGCAAACTTTTTTCTGCTCTTCCAGTTCGCCGAGCAGGATGGTCAGTTCCATAAATTCGCTGTTCTGCTTCTGCGCCTCTTCCAAATCATGGTACTGCTTTTCGCTTTCGCGTATCTGCCCGGCCAGCGCCTGCAATTTTTGCCGGACGCCGTAATCGTATTCGCCGAAAGCTTCCTGATATTCCTGCAAGCGTTTGCGTAAATTTTCCGTATCCTGCACACGCGCCAGTAACGTTTTCTTTTCCTGCTGCAAACGCGCGGCTTCTTTTTCCGCGCGCTTCCTGTTTAATTCAAAAGTCCTGTGCCCCAAATAATATGAGCCGATGCGGTCGAAACGCAAAAAATAACTATCCATCGCTACGGACACGCGCCCTTCGACGGACATTGCGTTTTCAAAATTGCGCACTTCGTTAAGCTTGACGCCGTGCATCCTGCCCAACTGAAAATCAAAATAGCGCTGCGCGATTTGGTTTTTAATTTCCAACTGGCGCACGACGGAATCGTTTTCCACTTTGATTTGCTTGCGCGTTAAGAGCTTGGTGTTAAAGATATGCGCGTATTTAAATTTAGAGCCGTTCAAAACTTCGTCCGCGATATCGTAATACTGCGGTTCCACCAAAATTGCGTAACGGCGCGCGCCTAAAAAAGCCTCGACGCTGTTGCGCCACGCTTCGTCCTTGAGGGTGATGACATACTCGCAGGCGAATTTGGCCTGCGCCTGTACATTGCGTTTCGCTAATTCTCTATTGATTTCATCGCGCAAGCCCACATAATCGGGGAGATTTTGATAAGCGTTGTAATGCTTCCTGCAATCTTCGATAATTTTATATTGCGCGGCCAGATTTCTTTCTAAGCTCGCCAAATCGTCGCGCATTTTGCGCAGCTCCCCGACCTGTCCGTCGTAAAAATCATAAACGAAATTACGCAAGCGGGCCACGGCCTTTTGCTTAGCCGCTTCCGTATACTCCGCGCCGCATAAATTTTCTAAAACGTCTTTTTCTTCGACGTTTGCGCCGTAGTTTTGCAAAACTTGCAGCAAAGCGTCCAGCTGCCGTTGAAAACGTTCCAGCTTCGCCGACTTTTCTTCTAGCTCGCGTTTTTGCTTTTGCAAAATTTGCAGACGCTCCCGCGCTTTTTCTAAAAGCTGCGAGCAATCCATGCGGCTCAGGCTGGCTTCCGTTTCGCGCAGCTTACCGGCGATAAAATTACTCTTGTCCTCGGCTTCGCGCAG
>NZ_CAJMEH010000010.1 GCF_905212365.1 uncultured Phascolarctobacterium sp. | reverse complement strand
TCAAAAACCCGCCGCTGGTCAGCCGCACCCGGTTGCAGGCCGCGCAGAATTTATTGTGCAGCGGCTCGATAAAGCCGATAGGCACGCCGCAGCCCGCAGCGCGGTAATAAACCGCCGGGCCGTTGCCGTAGGACGCCCCGTCAGGCTGCAGCTCAACGCCTGCCTGCGCCAGCAAAGCGCGCACCTGCGCTCCGGAAAGCCCTTGCAGGCCTTGGTTGCAGGCCAGCGGCATCAGCTCGATAAAGCGCAGCGGCGTACCGCAGCTGTCGGCAAAGCACAGCAGCTCCCAAAGCTCCTGAGGCGTTCTGCCAGCCAAAGGCACACAGTTCAGCTTACAGGGCAGGCCTGCCTGCACCGCCGCCTTGACGCCTTGTAAAGCTAAAGCCAGCTCTCCGCCTGTCAGCTGCCGGTACAGTGCCGCATCCACCGTATCCAGGCTGAAATTTACGCCGTCCAGCCCCGCCGCCAGCAGCTGCGGCAGATGAGCGGCAAAACAGCTTCCGTTAGTCGTCAGGGTTACCTGCCGCACTCCCGGCAGCTTTTTCAACGCGCCGATAAAAGCGGCAGCCCCCGCACGCACCAGGGGCTCGCCGCCCGTTATCTTAAATCTGTCCACACCTAAAGCGGTAGCGCAGCGGCAAATACGCAGCAGCTCCTCGTAGGACAGGGCTTCGCTGCCCGCCGCGCCGCTGCCCTCCTGCGGTCGGCAGTAGCGGCAGCGCAGATTACAGCGGTCGGTTATCGAAACGCGCAGATAATTTATCCTGCGCTTAAATTGATCGTACATCAAAGCTTATTCACCCAAGGCTATTTTTTCCGGCGTCAGCGGCAGCGTGCAGATGCGGTGCCCCGTAGCCTGGTAAATAGCGTCGGCAATAGCGGGGGCAGGCGTGTTGATGACCAGCTCTCCTATGGATTTAGCGCCGAAGGGACCGCTGCTTTCATAGCTGCAGGCAAAGTCCACATGGAGATGCCCGATATCCTCGCGACAGGGGATTCTATACTGCATCAAAGAATTTTCGCAGACGCGGCCCTTGGGGCTGTAGGTAACGTTTTCCATCAGCGTCATGCCGATGCCCTGCAACAGGCCGCCCTCCGTCTGCACTCGCGCCAGATGCGGATTGATAGGCGTACCGCAGTCCACGGAAGCATAATAATTAACTACCTCGGTTTCGCCGGTCAAAAGGTCGGTTTCCATTTCGGCCACTCCGGCCATAAACGGCGGCGGCGACAGCACACTGTTCATCTGCACCGTTTCCTCCAAGGCGATATCGTTATCACATTGTGAGGCAGTGGCTATATCAACAAGGGAAATAGACTTGCCATCAGGCGCGTTGCGCACCATTCTGCCGTCGAAAATTACGTTCTCTATGGCGCAGCCCAGCTTTTTAGCGCCTAAAGCGCAGATTTTATCGCGCAGCTTATTGGCGCAGGCATAAACGGCATTGCCTGTAATATAGGTCGTGCTGGAAGCGTAGGAGCCGGAATCGTAAGGAGACGCATCCGTATCCGCGCCGAAAACCGTAATATCGTCCATGGAGCAATCCAATGCTTCTGCGGCCACCTGCGCCAGAATCGTATCGCAGCCGGTTCCCATATCTGCCGCGCCGATAAGCAGCGTATAGCTGCCATCGTCGTTCAGCTTCAGCGTTGCGCCGCCCACGTCGCAATAAGGTATGGACGAACCCTGCATAGCGATAGCCACGCCCACGGAGCGCACCTTGCCGTTGGGCAGTACGCGCTTCGGGAACTTTTCATCCCAGCCGCTCATCTGCCGCACCTGCGCCAGGCATTTATCCAAGGCGCAGCTGGTATTGGGCGCATTATAATAAGCGGGCATCATATCGCCCTCGCGGGTAATATTCATCTCGCGCAGGGTAATAGGATCTATGTTCAGCTTATGGGCCAGCTCGTTGACCGCCGTTTCCACAGCAAAGATTCCCTGAGGTGCGCCATAGCCGCGGTATGCGCCCGCAGCCTGCAAATTGGTATAAACCACATCGTAAGCAAAACGGAAAGCCTCCGTGCGGTACAGGGGAATGGATTTATGCCCCGACAAGCCTACCGTGGTGGGGCCGTGCTCGCCGTAAGCGCCCGTATTGGAAAGAGTGTAAAGGTCGATAGCGCGAATCTTACCTTCTTTAGTCGCGCCCAAACGCACCCTGACCTCCATTTCATGGCGGGGACTGGCCGCAATATGGCATTCCTCGCGGGAAAAAACCATCTTGGAAGGCTTTTTCAAGCGCCAGGTAACGAAGGCCGGGTACATTTCGCTAACGCAGCTCTGCTTAGCGCCGAAGCCGCCGCCGATACGGGGCTTAGTCACGCGAACCTTGGCTTTAGGCAGATGCAGGGCGTTGGAGATAATGCGCCGCGCATGGAAAACTATCTGCGTAGAGCTTACCACATGCAAGCGGCCGTAGGTATCGATAGTGCAGAAGGTGCAAAACGGCTCCATCATATCCTGCTGCACCGCCTTCACGCGGCAGGTGCGGTCGATGATAACGTCGCACTCCGCCAGCACAGCGTCCACATCGCCGTCGCCGCAGACGTCGTGAGCGCATAAATTGCGCTTATTATCCGCTCCTACAGGCGCGAGGGACTCCCAGGTCGCCTCAGGATGCACCAGCACAGGATTATCCAGCGCCGTATGAAAATCAAGCACTGCCTCCAGCACCTGATACTTAACCTTGAGCAGGGACAAAGCCTTGTCCACCGCTTTTTCCGTTCTGCCGGCAACTATGGCCACCACGTCGCCCACAAAGCGCACATGGCGGTCCAGCAGCAGACGGTCGTAGGGACTGGGCTCCGGATAGGTCTGGCCTGCATAGGTGCAGCGCCGTCCCTCCTGGTCCACGTCCTCATAGGTAAAAATAGCCTCGATATCCGGCACCTTGGACGCTGCCATCTTATTAATGCTTTCGATAATGGCGTTGGCGTGGGGCGAACGCAACACCTTAACGATCAGGCAATCCTTGGGCGCAAGATCGTCGGTGTACACGGGCTGACCAGTTACCAGCTGCATAGCGTCCTTTTTACGATAAGACTGATTAACGATCTTCATGCCTCACACCTCCCCTGCCCGCGCCTTTTTCCAGGCGATAAAGGCCTGAATGCCGCGCAGCTGGCCTTCATAGCCCGAACAGCGGCACAAGTTTCCGGCCAGATATTCCTTAATTTCCGCTTCCGTCGGGTCGGGATTATCCCGCAGCAGCGCCAAAGCGTTCATAATCATGCCAGGATTGCAGAAGCCGCACTGCTCCGCTCCCTGGTCGGCAATAAACGCGCCAAACTCCGCCGCCTCCTTCTGCAAACCCTCCATGGTCACTATCCTATGCCCGTCGGCTCTGGCGACCAAAACCGAGCAGGACAGCACCGGCAGATCGTCTAAAAAAACCGTACACAAGCCGCAGTTGCTGGTATCGCAGCCGCGCTTGACGCTGTAACAGCCCTCGCTGCGAACAAAATCCAGCAGCATCGTATCCGCATCAACAGAACGGGTTATTTTTTTGCCGTTTAAAGTCAGCGTAATCTCCATCAGTCTTTACCTCCTAAGGCCAAAACCGTGCGCATAGCTAATACGCGAATCAAATGAGTACGGTAGGCGGCGCTGCCGCGGGGATTACTGGAAGTAGACAGCCGGGCGGCGGCATAATCGGCCAGAGCCCGCGCCTTTTCCTCCGTAATCGGCAGCGAGGCAAGCCCCTGCGTATCCTTGAGCAGCGCAGCCCTGGCCGGACGCGCGCCCACGGCCAGCTGTACGCCTGCGCCGGTCAGCGCCGCCGCGCAGGTCAGCACGGGAAAATCAGTCTTGGATATCCGCACTGACTGATAGCAGCATTGCAGCTTTTGCTTAGGAATAATCACATACGCCAGAATATCGCGGTCATATTTCATATTGACAAAATCGCTCAAAGGAATCGTGCCTGCCTTATACAGCTCTACGCTGGCATCCAAAGCCAGCAAAATAGTCAGCACGTCGCTGAAGCCAAAGCGGCCGAATACGCTGCCGCCCACCGTAGCCAAATTGCGGAACTGCACGCCCACAATATGACGCAGCGCCTCCTTCATAGCGCCGCCGGTGTAATCCGCCAGCCCGGCGTGCAGCTCCAGCTGCCGCAGCGTTACCATAGCGCCGATGCGGAATTCCGTATCGCTTTCTTCTATTTTATCAAGGCCCAGAGCGGACAAATCGATAAGCGTCGCCACATTGCCCTTGCTTAAACGCATCCACATCATACCGCCCATAACGCGATTAGGACGCTTTTGATTCAGCTGCCACGCCTCCTCCAGCGTCGCCGCTTTTTTATATTCGCGAACTGTCAGCATAAAAATCCTCCCGAAAAGTACTTGCAATCATGTCTAATTTATCACCTTATCAGCTGATATGCCTATATAGTTACTATTTTTCTTCAGCTATTTACTTGATTCTTTTCTGAATATCTTCCACAGACGGAAATTGTTTTTCTAGTTCACCAGTCAATTTGCTAGTCACTTTATATTCACTCACACCAATGGGTTTGGAAATATCTTTAAGTGAATATTCAGCAACGAGATCATTTTTACTCTTACATAGGAGCAACCCAATAGAAGGATTGTCATTTTCTCTTTTCAAAATACCGTCTACTGCGGATAAATAAAAATTAAGCTGCCCAGCATACTCCGGTTTAAAATCACCAGTTTTCAATTCAATCACCACATAACAGCTAAGATTAATATTATAAAACAGTAAATCAATGAAAAAATCATCGCCGCCCACATTCAGATGATATTGATTTCCTAAAAAAGCAAAACCTGTGCCAAGTTCCAGTAACAACTTAGTCACATCCCGCACTAACGCCTGCTCAATATCACGCTCCCACATGTCCTCCTTAAATGGAATAAAATCGAACACATACGGGTCTTTCATAGTCTGAACAGCAAGTTCGCTCTGTGGCGAAGGCAAACGGCGTTCAAAGTTAGAAACTTTATTTGCCAATACCTGTCGCTCGTATAAATTACTCTCAATTTGATGTATTAAAACATTTCTTGACCAACCGTTCTTCCAACAAGCTTCGGCATACCAGAGACGTTTGTCAGCGTCCTGCACTTTATCCATCAATATGGTATTGTGCCCCCAAGGAATTTGTGCAACAGCCTGTTGCACAAATTTGTAATTCTTGTAAGTAGAAGCAAATTTTGCCATATACTTTAAATTTCTTACGGAAAATCCTTTTTTATCGGGAAACTCTAAACGAATATCTCGTGCCAAATTCTCTATGAACTTATTGCCCCAAACTTTATGATCATTAATGACGCAACCAATATCATAATATAGCAACAGTAGTTCAGCATTTGTACGAACTATCGCTCTATACTGCGCCTTCTTTATCTCTTTTTTGATATTATCCACGACAGAAATATACTCTGTTGAGTTCATCAACATTCTCGATACTACCTCGCTCTCAACATTTTACAAGAATAGCAATCTTATCAATTCTCTTTTCTTTCATTCATTTGCTCTTTAAATTACTACTACATTTTATCATAAGCCGCGCGCTTTTAAAAGGATTTTGACCCTGACGGCTAGAATAATAACTATATCTTTTATCGGACAAGGCCAGTACTACGCGGCCTTGACAGGTGTTTATGATGAAACAAAATACCCTTTACCCCATCGGCTGCATTATCATGGCGTCGGGCAGTGCTCTGCGCTTCGGCAGCAATAAGCTGCTGACGAGCTTTAACGACCAGCCGCTTATCCAGCATATTCTCGATATTACGAACGGACTGTTTATAAAGCGCGTCGTCGTTACCCGCTACGACAAAATTGCCCAAATCTGCCAGCGGCAGGCCATACCCTATATTCTGCACAACAAGCCTTATCTCAACGATACTATTCGTTTGGGCATGGCTTATCTGGAGCCGCAGAAGCCGCTCGGCTATCTGTTCTGCACCAGCGACCAGCCCTTTTTGCAGCAGGCCAGCCTGCGCCAATTATGCGGCAGCTTTCTTTCCGCGCCCTACGCCATCGAACGTCTGGCCTACGGCAGCTCGCCTGGCAATCCCATGCTCTTTCCTCAGGACCTAGCCGAAGAATTAAAGACGCTGCCCCAAGACAGGGGCGGCAGCGCCGTAGCAAAAAAATATCCTGAACGAGTACGCTTAGTACAGGTTCAGGATAAGTACGAGCTTTTTGATATCGATACGGTGCGCGACCTGCGCCAGGGGCTTAATCTTGCGGCAGCAAAACGTTCAGAACAATAGCCACAAGCGCCGCGGGCACAATGCCGGAGCCGCCGAAAATCAGCTTGACAGATTCCGGCGCGCTGACTAAAATGCCGGGGTTAGCGCCCATGCCATAGCCCACGCCTAAAGCGACGGCCACAATGGTCAGATTGCGCGGCGTTAATTTTTCCTTCGTAATCAGCAAAATACCGCTGACCACAATGCTGGAAAACATCATAACGGCTGCGCCGCCCAAAACCGATTGAGGCATAATGGAAACCAACGCGCCCAGTTTGGGAATCAAGCCGCACAGAATCAAAAAGACCGCGCCGGTGGCCAACGCAAAGCGGTTGACAACCTTAGTCATAGCTACCAGGCCTACGTTCTGGCTGAAGGAAGTGTTGGGCAGCACGCCGAAAATCGCCGCAAAGCTGGAGCCCAGTCCGTCGCAGATAACGCCGCCGGATAATTCCTTATCCGTAGCCTCGCGGTTCAGGCCGCCCTCCATAACGCCGGAAATATCGCCGACGGTTTCCACGGCTGTAACGATAAACATAATCATTACTGGAACGATGGCGCGCATATCGAAAACGATATCCACGGGCATAAATTCCGGCACGGCAAACCAACCGGCGTTCGCCACCTTATCCCAGTTCAGCGCCCAGGATTTAGTATATTCCACGCCCTGAGCTGTTACGCCGGTAGTGGGCAGGAACAGCCCCATAAGTATAGCGGCGAAATATCCGGCAATGATGCCGAACAAAATGGACGAAGAGCTGAAAAAGCCTTTGGTGCCGTGCTTAAAGACTAAAATAACAACCAATACGAAAAGGCCCAGCAGCAGGTTTTCCATTGAGCCAAAATCCTTAGCCTTAAAGCCGCCGCCGAAGGAGCCGATGCCCACGGAAATCAGCGACAGGCCGATGGAAAGCACGACGGTACCGGTTACAACAGCCGGGAAAAAGCGCCGCAGCGGCTTGAGGAAGAAGCCGAGGATGCCTTCAAAAATACCGCCTAAAATGGACGCGCCCATAATCGCTCCGTAGGCTGCCACCCCGCTGCCCATAGTAGCGACAACGCTGCTGAACACGCCGATAAAGCCGGAGCTGGTACCCATAATAATGGGCACCTTGCCGCCGCAGGGACCGATAGCATACAGCTGTACCAGCGTCACAATACCGGCGATAATCATAGCGTTCTGCAGCAGGCTGATTTGCAGCTCGACAAAGGCGTTGTCGCCCATAATGCCGCAGGCGCCGCCGATAATCAAAAGCGGCGTTAAATTGCCGACGAACATGGCCAGCACATGCTGCAGGCCCAAAGGAATAGCCTGACCTAATGGCATTTTCCCCTCGAACTGATAGGCTGCCTTGGATAAATTAACATATTTTGCCATACAAACACCCCTCATTTGCTTTGGAATACACATATTTTAACGCATAATGCCTCTTACTGTAAAGATATTTAGTAAAGAACGTAAAATCTTTTACAGAAAGAGGCATCTTCATTTCTTTATTTATCTTTAGCGGCGCGCACCTGAATCAGCTGCGCCGCAATGCTCACGGCAATCTCCGCCGGAGTTTCGCTGCCGATAGCCAACCCGATGGGTGTTACTATACGCGCCAGCTGCGCTTCCGTATAGCCTTCGGCCAGCAGCGCCTCCCGCGCCATGCGCGCTTTATTCCTGCTGCCCATAATGCCAATGTAGCAGGCAGGAGTATTGAGTAAATAACGCTCGCACTGCGCGTCATACACATGGCCGCGCGTCATCACCACAGCATAATCCTGCGCCTGCACAGCGCAGGCCTGCGCTAAAGCGTCAAAGCTGACCTGCTCCACCTTTTCAGCCATCGGAAAAACCGCCGGGTCGGCAAATTCTGCCCTGTCGTCCAGCACGACGCAGCCAAAGCCCAAACGCCCCAGCAAAGGCACCAGCTCCCGCGCCACATGCCCAACGCCGAATACGTATACCAAGCCGTCATAGCCGTACTGCTCGGCGTAATAATCCACGCCGTCCAGCGTAAATTTACCGCGTCTGCCCTTAAGCGGCAAAGCACCGGCTACGCGCAGGGAGCCCCGGCCTAAGGGCAGCAGCAGCCACCAGGGCCGGCCGCCGGACGCAGCGCGCAAAACAGCATCTGCCAGCTGCAGGGTACTCTCCCCCGCCGCCAGATAGCAGAACTGCACACGGCAGCTGCCGCCGCAAGCCATACCGGCAGCAGGCGACAAATCGTACACCTGCTCAAAGCTTGCCGCCTGTTGGCTCTGCAAATGCTGCTGCGCCTGCTTCACGGCGGCATATTCCATAGCTCCGCCGCCAATAGTGCCGTAAATCAAGCCGCCGGCGTCCACCAGCATGTAAGCGCCGCTGCTGCGCGGCGACGAGCCCTCGCTTTCAATAAGCGCCGCCAAATAGCAGGCTTTATTTTCTTCGGCGGCCTTTTTTATAGCTTGAAATAAATTTTTCATCTCGTTTTCCCCGCCGCTTTACTCATGGCCGCGGGCGTAAGCGGACACCAGCTCCAACACCGAACCGGCAATGCAGCGCGCCTTGTCGGAAATAGTGAAGCAATTGGCCAGCTCCTCCCTCCGCGGGTCGATGTCGGCGATTTTAAAGCCCTCCGTCACAGGATAACCCTCGCGAATCATGCCGCGGATAATGCCGCTCAGCGTCGCCAAAACTGGCGTCACCCTGCCGTCAGCGCCGGTAATTTCCGCAATCAGCTGCTCCTTTTCCACCACCGCGCCGATATCCTGCACAATATGCAGCGTACCAGCGCAGGGCGCGTGCAGTACCCGCTCCTTAGTATAGCCGCCGATGTTTCCGGGCACGCCGCTGTTGGGCGCAGCATAACCCTGCCGTATAATGCGGCCCAGATTATGCCCGCGCTTGGTTTCCACCACCGCATCCACATCAAGCCCCGCCGCAAAGCCGGGACCCAGCGCTATGGTCAGCGCCGCCATGTTCTTATGCGTGCCTAAATTGCGCTTGGCGATAATGGCGTCGATTAAAATATCCGGCGCGAAGGCGTTCACGCAGCTGGCGTCCTCGTCCACCAGCACCGGCACCGCGCCCTTATCCCAAACCGCAGCAGCCTCGTCCAAATTACGGATAAGCACGCCAGTCATATCCTCGACAACGGTTTTACCCTGATAAACCGCTTCGCACAGCGCCACCTGCCGCCGAATAGCCGCCGGGTACCTGCATTCCAGCACCAAGGGCGCAAAGCCCGCGCTCCACAAACGGTGAATAACGCCGGTCGCTAGGTCGCCGCCGCCGCGCACAATAATTTTCGGTTTGCGCATCTTCTGCATAATCATTCCTCACATTTCCGCTTCGCCTACGCGTTCCACTGCAAAGCTGTCCAGCTGCGCCAAAAGCGGCCCTGCTTCTTCAACAGGCACGCGCCAGGCCAACCCGCAGCCTGCGCTGATGCTTTGCGGCGTGGGTATCAGCCGCCCCGGCAAATGCTGCTCTGCGCAGGCCTCCTCCAACGCCAGAGCCGCTTCCGTCGTAGCGAAGGTTAAAATAATATACTTACGTTTCTTTCTCATGCTTCCACCAGCTCCCGCAAAGCCTTTACCGCCGCGTCCACCTCCACCAAGGTATTGTAGGGACCAAAGCTGAAGCGCACCGCTCCCTGACGCTCCGTGCCCAAGGCCTTATGCAGCAGCGGCGCGCAGTGTGCTCCTGCGCGGGTACAGATACCATACTGCTCCCACAAGGCGTCGCTGACAGCGCCCGCGTCCTCGTCGCCCAAATTAAGGCTGATGATGCCCACTCGCAGGCTGTTTGGACGGTAATCACCATACAGCCTGATGCCGGAAATATCCTTCACACCTTCAAGGAAACGCTGCGCTAATTGCAGCTCATGGCAATGCACAGCCGCAGGCTCTAACGCGGCGTTATCCTTGCGCGCCAGCAAAGCGGCGTGCAGCCCCGCGATACCCTGCACGTTAGGCGTGCCTGCCTCCAAAGCCGTGGGCATTTGCTGCGGATGGCAGGGCAAAAAGCTCTGCACACCGCTGCCGCCAACCACCAGCGCCGGAATCTGCAGGCCGGGGCGCACGTACAAGCCGCCCGTTCCCGTAGGCCCTAAAAGGCTCTTATGGCCCGTAAAGCACAGCACGTCCACAGGCGTGCGCTGCACATCTATGGGCAGGCACCCGGCGGTCTGCGCCGCGTCCACGATAAGCAGCAAACCGTTGGCCTGCGTAAAAGCGCTGACGCGCGTCAAATCCACCACATTGCCCGTCACGTTAGAAGCGTGCGCCAGCACCACGGCTTTCGTATTGCTTTGCAAACTGCGTTCCAACTCGTCGTAATCTATGCGTCCGCAGGAGTCGCATTCCAGCCGCGTCACCTGCAAGCCCCGCTGCTCCAGCGCATACAAGGGCCGCAGCACCGAATTATGCTCGCATACCGTCGTAATCGCGTGGTCGCCAGGCCCCAGCAGACCGAAAACAGCCGTGTTCAGCGCCTGGGTAGCGTTATAAGCAAAGGCAATGCGCTCCGCACCGGGCGCATTGAACAGCTCCGCAACCAGCTGCCGAGCCGCGTGTATTCTGCGCGCCGCCTGCAAAGCAGGCTCGTAAGCGCCGCGTCCGGGGTTGCCCAAAGCGCCCATAGCCTCCATAACGGCATCAGCTACCTGCGGCGGCTTGTGCAGGCTGGTAGCCGCATTATCAAAATACAGCACTTGCCATACCTCCCCGCTCCTTACTTAGGGCTTGATTACGCTGCTGGCCTGCAGCATTTTTTCGCAAATCACATACATATTAGTCACGCCGCCCACCTGCAGCTGCTCGGCCAAGCCGTAATGGTTCAGGCAGGTGCCGCAGGTCAGTATTTCCACGCCCTGCGCCTCCAAAGAACGCAAATCCTCCAAGGCAGGCGAACCGGCGCAGGTCAAATGCGCGCCGCCGTTATAGAACAAAATCGTCTGGGGCAGCACGTCCTGCTGGGTTAAAGCAAAGATAAAGCCCTTCATCAGCAGCTTGCCCAAAGCAGGGTCGCCTTCGCCCATGGTTTCGCTGGTTATAGCCACCAGCTTGCTGCTGCGCGCATCCACACGGCATTCCTCTGCCTGCTGCGCAGCTTCTTCGGCAACAGCTTCGCCAATAGTCAGCAGCACTTGGAATTTGCCTTCCTCTAATTTAGAGCTGCTTACGCCATAGCCCTTTTGGTTGGCCATCTTCGTCAAATTCTGCACGGCGATTTCATTATCCACCCATACCTCTACCTGCCCGGAGCCTTGCAGCTCCTTAATGGCGTTTTTGGTTTTTACTACCGGAATCGGGCAAGCGTCGCCCATTGCGTTTACTAACATAGTTTTACCTCCTTGTGGAATTTTCTAGTAAGATAATATGTATTTCTTTTTTATAGCGATTTATAATACTTTTCAATCATAGCTGCCATCATCTTTCTCCGCTCGGCAAGGAATGCATCATAATCTTTTACATCCATGTGGATTACAGTTACAGGAATAGCATTCTCCGTCAGATTTTTCGTCAATTCCGCTTCATCAATAATATTTCCGATTTGTACATTCTTCGTCTCACATTGCTCAAGAATGGCTCCAAAATAATCACGTGGAACAGCGTCACTTATAGCTTTCTTCTGCACAGTCTGGAAAAACAGGCGCGTCGTTTTAGCATTTTTATCATAATCGAATGCCGTTGCGTATAAATCCGTAACCTTTTGGTAAAACTTACGCTCCGAAAGCCTAATCTCCCGAATCTGCTGCAGCTGCCGCTCGAAATATTCGTCCGTAAACATATGCCCTTTTTTCAAACGCTCAACGTCCATCGTCCAGCCCTGAATAGTATGGTCTTTAACGATTTGCCCCGCCCACTTACGGAACTGTACGGCGCGCTGCTTATTCACCTTAAAGCCCACAGCAATAATCAACTGCAGATTGTAATGCGTAAGCTCACGGTTGACCTGACGCGTTCCCTCATCTTGAACTATTCGGAATTTCCGAATAGTTGCCTCTTTGCTCAACTCTCCATCCGCATAAATTTTTTTGATATGCTCATTAATCGTAGGCAAAGCTACGTCATACAGCGCCGCCATCATTTTTTGCGTCAGCCAAATATTTTCATCTTCGTAGCGCATTTCATAGCAGTTACTGCTATCTCCCGTAGCCGCCACAAAAGTAAGATATTCAGCGGCGCTAGAGCGCACTATATCCATGTTCTTTTTTACCATAGGATGATTCCTTTCTAGTTGCTGCAATAAGCTATTATTTACCTCACAACAATTTCCGTCTCCTGCTTATCCATCAGCGTGCCGATAATTGCCGCAGGTATGCCCTGCCGCCGCATTTCAGCAAGCAACTCATCGGCAGCATCCGGGCTAACTGCCGCCAGCAAGCCGCCGCTGGTTTGCGGGTCGAACAGAACCTCCTCCATAGCGAAGGGTACGCCCTCAAAGCGCACGTTGTCGCCCACATAATTGCGGTTGCGCTGCGCCGCAGCCGTCAGCAAAAATTCGTCGGCATAAGCTAACGCTTCGTCGAAAACCGGTATATCTCGCTGCTGCAGCACACAGCCCAAGCGCCCATCTAGCATTTCGTGTAAATGCCCCAGCAGCCCGAAGCCGGTTACGTCGGTGCAGGCATGCACAGGATATTTAGCCAAAATCTCTGCCGCGTACTTATTCAAAGTAGTCATGGAAGCCGTAGCCTGCTCCATTGCCGCAGCCGAGGCCGCGCCCACCTTATTGGCGCAGCAGATCAGCCCCACGCCCAACCGTTTGGTCAGAATCAGCTTATCGCCAGCCCGGCCAGTATTATTTTGATACATTTTGCGCGGGTCTACTATACCCGTCACGCTCAGGCCGTATTTAACGTCGCTGTCGGCAATGGAATGGCCGCCTGCCAGATTACCACCTGCCTCATGCACCTTTTCCGCGCCGCCGCGCATAATCTCTCCTAAAATATTCAAGTTCATAGTTTCCGGAAAGCACACGATATTCAACGCCGTTTTCACCGTGCCGCCCATAGCGTAAATATCGCTCAAAGCGTTAGTCGCAGCAATCTGCCCAAAAAAATACGGATCCTCCACCATAGGAGGGAAGAAATCAAGGGTCTGCACAAAGGCCAAATTCTCTGTCAGCTGGTAAACGGCAGCGTCATCATGGCTGTCATAGCCCACCAGTAAAGCATCATCAGCAGGGCCTTTGGGCAAGCGTTCCAGCACCCGGCTTAAAATACCCGCACCCAGCTTAGCCGTACAGCCGCCGCCCTTACAAAATAATTTACTTTTCGTCTGCATCTTTACACCTCGTTTCCGCTTCGCCCCGCAGCCACAGCCGCTCCGACGGCAGCCCCGCCGCCAGCGCCAGCTGCTGCAAGCGCCGCACTCGTTCCGATTGTACCATATCGCATTTATTCAGCGCCACATAATAGCTGCGGCCGCCTACGTTCTTGCGTGTTCCCCGCTCACTCAGCAAAAGCTGTACCAGCAGAGCTTCGTCGATCAGCAAATTACAGGACGAAGCAAAAAGCTCCCTTCCCAGCTGCCAACGCAGGCAAGCCTCCTCCAGCGTGCGTCCTAAAGCGTCCGCCCCCGCTACGCCGATAACGATATCGCATTCCGGCAATATTACTGGCTCGTGAGCCGCAGGCACTTTACAGGGCAGCTGCTTGGAGCCGTCCGCTTCAATCAGTACAATTTCAGCGCAGGATGCCGCCTGCCGCCAAAGCGCGCCGTCAGGAGCCGTAAGCTTGCCCGTACCAGGCTCGCAGCTGCCAATAACGGCAAATTCTCCTTGCCGCCATAAGTCCTGCACCTGACGCCAATCCTCTGCGTAGCGCATGGCAGGATGCCAGATGTGAGTCGTCGTCGTCACCAGAACGTGCCTTCCCTGTCTGGCAAAAAATGCCGCCAGCTGGTACATAATCGTGGTTTTGCCGCCGCCGCCCACCAATGATATAATGTGCTTTTTACCGTCGCGTAAAAAATCCCATGGACAGCCCTGCATCACGCCACCGCCTTTAACCTAAATAAACATATTATAACTACATTATACCATGTCTGCCGCTGCTCTGCCATCGCCTATGGCTCGTCAATCGCTAAGCATTCACGATAATAAGGGCACAAAAATAACCCGGCTCTGGCAAAAGAACCGGGTTAAATAGTGCGTTAAGATTTTTATTTGCCTTTGGAAACGTAAGCAATAACCTCTTCGGTCAGGTCTACGCCGCCCAAAACCATAACGTCGGCTTGCACCACATTGGTAATGCCGTGGCTTTTAGCAACTGCGCTGATAGCTTTGCGAATTTCATTGCGAATAGGATTAATCAAAGCTTCTTCTCTTTTGCTTACCTGCTGAGAAAGCTTTTCGCCTAATTCCTGCTTGCCCTTATCGTCCAGGCTGGGAGCCTTTTCATTAAACTCGTTTTGAGCTTTTTGACGCTCTAAATCAAGGGCGCTCATAGCGGACTGAAAACCAGGATGACTGCGGAAAATACGGTCAACGCTAACGCAGCCCAAATCGTTTTCAGCGGCAAAAGCAGAACCCATGCAGCCCAAAGCCAGCACTAAAGTCATAATCAAGGTCAATACATATTTTTTCATTAAGAAAATACCTCTCTTCGTCGAATTATTGTACAAAATATAACGTACCTTATTTATCTTATCCTATTTTGCGAAAAAAAGCAAATTATACTTTATTATAATTCGATACTTTTTACACGCTCAATAGCAGCCTTGGCTTCAGCGATAAGGCGCTCCATAACCTCCTGGCAGGAAAGCACGTCGTTCAGCACGTTCAGGCTCTGTCCGCACATTACAGTGCCGTTGACAGTGTCGCCCTCCAAAATACCCTTGCGGTTAGTGCCGGTGCCCATAGCCATCAGCTCCTCCTTAGGCGCGCCGGCGATTTCCTTAGCCGTATAAGCGTCAGTAAAGGCATTAGCCAGGCAGCGCACGCCTAAATTGCGGCTGTAGCCAGTAGCCACGCTGTCCGTATCCGTAGCCTTAACGATGGCTTCTTTAGCCGCGGGGTGCGCCGGGCATTCGGTAGTCAGCAGGAAGCGGCTGCCCATTTGTACGCCGTCAGCGCCCATCAGCAGCGCCGCAGCCAGCGCGCGGCCGTCGCTGATGCCGCCTGCTACCAAAACGGGAACGCTGGTAACATTGGGCAGAACATTTTCCATCAGCGCCATAGTAGTCTGCTTGCCGATATGGCCGCCAGCCTCCATGCCCTCGATAACCATAGCGTCGGCTCCGGCAGCTTCAATGCGTTTAGCCAGTTTAACGCTGGGAACAACAGGAATAACCTTAATGCCTGCTTCATGGAATTTAGCGATATGAGGCACCGGATTGCCTGCACCCAAGGTAACGAACGCCACCTTTTCCTCGCACAGCATCTCGATAATCTCGCCAATATTAGGCGCCATCAGCATAACGTTAACGCCAAAGGGCTTGTCGGTCAGAGTTTTAGCCTTGCGTACCTCCTCGCGGGTCCATTCGGTAGTACGTCCGCCGCTGCCGATAATGCCTGCGCCGCCTGCTTTGGAAACGGCGGCCGCTAAAACTGCGTCGCTGGTCCAGGCCATACCGCCCTGAATAACGGGATATTTAATACCTAATAATTGCGTGATTCTTGTTTTCATAATACAAAGCGCCTCTTTCTCACAGCCTACCAAAAGCACAGCGCTGCATGAAATTATTTGTCGTTTTTATTATATACTAACTTTCCTCGCCTGATAGTGAAATATTTGGAAAATCTGCACAGAATGTAATTATTGTAACTAAACTGCGGCTCTGTTTGTCAGAAGCTGCACCAAACAGTCATTTTTCACGCATAATATTTGACTTTTGTCCGCAAAAAATGTAAAATTTTTTAAGTACCCCTTAGGGGCGCACGCTGCCCAATCAGGCAGTATGGATTTTGTTAAAGGGAAAGAGGTCTAAAAATTATGCGCAGTACAGAAGTAAAAAAGGGTTCTACCCGCGCAGCCCATCGCTCCTTATTTTACGCTATGGGTTATACTGAAGAAGAATTACAAAAACCTTTAATCGGCATTTGCTGTGCCGCTAATGAAATCATCCCCGGCCATATGCATCTGGATACCATCGCTCAGGCAGCTAAATACGGCGTGCTGGAAGCAGGCGGCACTCCTATCGAGTTCCCCGCCATCGGTATCTGCGACGGTATCGCCATGGGCCACGACGGCATGAAGTATCCTCTGGCCAGCCGCGAGCTGGTTGCCGACAGCATCGAAGCTGTTGCCAACGGCCACGCTTTCGACGGCCTGGTACTCATCCCCAACTGCGATAAAATTGTTCCCGGTATGCTGATGGCGGCAGCCCGCCTGAACATTCCGGCCGTAGTAGTAAGCGGCGGCCCCATGCTGCCCGGACGCCTGCACGGCAAGGATATCAGCGTATCCACCGTTTTTGAAGCCGCTGGTCGTTTTGAATCCGGTCAAATCGACGCTTGCGAGCTCAGCGAAATCGAGCATTGCGCCTGCCCCGGCTGCGGCAGCTGCTCCGGCCTGTTTACCGCCAATACCATGAACTGCCTGACGGAAGTTCTGGGCATGGGCCTGCCCGGCAACGGCACTATTCCCGCCGCCTTTAACGGCAAGCGTATCGCATTGGCTAAGCATGCAGGCATGGCCGTAATGAAGCTGGTAGCTGAAAATAAATGCCCCCGCGACATTATGACTATGGACGCCTTTAAAAACGCAATCACCGTAGATATGGCTATCGGCGGTTCCTCCAACACCGCGCTGCACCTGCCCGCTATCGCTCACGAAGCAGGTATTCAGCTGCCTTTGGAGCTGTTCGACGAAATTTCCAAGCACACTCCTTATCTGACCAAACTTAGCCCCGGCGGCAGCCACCACATCATCGACCTGAACGAAGCAGGCGGCATCCCGGCAGTAATGCACGAGCTGGACCGCTTGAACATCATCAATAAAGACTGCCAGACCGTCAGCGGCAAGACTATCGGCGAAATTATTGAGCATGCTGAAATTCAGCGTCCCGACGTTATTCACAGCATCGAAAACCCTTACAACAAGACCGGCGGCATCGCCGTTTTGAAAGGCAATATCGCTCCCGAATGCTCCGTAGTTAAGGAATCCGCCGTCGACCCCTCCATGAAGGTATTCAGCGGCCCAGCCAAGGTTTACAACTCCGAGGACGAAGCCATCGCCGCTATCTGCGGTAAAGAGGTTCAGTCCGGCGACGTTGTAGTTATCCGCTACGAAGGCCCCAAGGGCGGCCCCGGTATGCGCGAAATGCTCAACCCCACCTCCGTGCTGGCAGGCATGGGCCACGACAAAGACGTTGCCCTGCTCACCGACGGCCGTTTCTCCGGCGCAACCCGCGGAGCCTGCATCGGCCACATTTCTCCGGAAGCCCGCGAAGGCGGCAATATCGCTTTAATTGAAAATGGCGATATTATCGAAATCGATATTCCCAACCGTACTCTGAACGTCAAGGTATCCGACGAAGTGCTGGCTGAACGCCGCGCTAAATGGGTTTGCCCTGAGCCTAAGGTTAAATCCGGTTATCTGGCCCGTTACGCAGCGCTTGTTACCTCCGCCGCTACTGGCGCCGTACTGAAGGTTCCCGGCCAGGACTAAGCTTCAAACGCCGAAAGTAAATACAGCATAGTAAGTAGCCGTGCTCCCGCAAGGAAGCACGGCTGTTTTGCGTGTTATTTAACTGGTTTCAGAAAAGCCGTAGTTCTTAAAAATCCTATCAAACTCATCATTGGTTGTAGCCAAGCGCACGCTTTCACGCACTGCTCTTTGTGAAAAGTCTAAACGCACATACTTGCCGTGGGTTTTGCGTATCATTTGTACGCGTTTTACATGCGGTTCATCTTCAACATATTTGGCGAGACTTTTGGCTTTGGCTAAATTGTCTTTAAAATCGTCGCTGTGCGGTTCCAAAATATCGATTACGTAATCGATTTGCGGATCGCTGCGGACAATTATAAAGTCTGGATAAAAGCCCTTGACTTGACCGTCTATCTCATAAGGCAAGCACAAGCTCCAATCTTTTTTTGCGGGATTACGCAGCCAGCAGATGAAATCGGGACGAGCCATTTCTTCTTCAACGACTTCTTTTTCCCAAGAATTTAATTTGATTTTAGCGATACCGTTATCGTCCGCATAAAGATGGTTTTTATATACTGTTCCGTCTTCGTCAAGTTTGGCGTTAATTATTTCCGGCAAAAGTAAGATGTGTTTGCTTATCGCGTCGCTGTCGGTTACTATTTTGCGATAGCGGCTAAAACATTTTTCACCTTTAAAAACGATATAATTGCGATATTCATCGTCTAACGCGTGGAATTTTTCTTTCGCATAGTCGTTGAGCTTCTCCAAACATTCATGGGAAGCGGCGAAAAGAATGCAATCTACTTTATAGCCGTTGGGTTCGTTATCGTCCCAATAATATCGCGCGTAATGTTGCGGCAATCCGAAGTTTCCCAGCTTGGCGTTGGCTATCGTCAGCTGTGGGTCAAGAATTTCATCGGAGGCGATGAATAAATCTTTTTCCTGTAGGTTTTGCACTTGAGCGCCGAAAATATCGAAGACGTGCATGGATAACTTCATTTGCAGCATTTGCTTTTTAGCGGCGCTGTATTGTCCTGCTGCTTTAAGCTGTCCGATATAAGCGCGGATTAAATTTACCATATCCTTGGTAACTTCATCTTTTGCCGGCCTGTATACGTCGTAAGAAGTTAAGAGTTCGCTGAGCGCCAAAACTGATTTGAGATAATTATTTATTTGCACACTTTTTACGGTATAAGTGGTCATGCCAAGACCGTTGATGTGCTTGAGGACTTTTTCCCTGTTAAGCGTAGGAAAGATTTCCATTTGTTCCGCTTGTTCAGCAATTATGTTAGGCGTTGTTGGAACGTTTTGAGTGGCGTTATTTGCAAATTGCATTGGCATTGGCGGTATGTTTTGCGGGTTAGCGTTTGCCATTGCCGTTTGCGTTTCCGTAGTGTTTGAAGAGGCTGGCTGTGTATTGGCTGTTGCAACCTGCGGCGTAGTCTTATCGCTATCGCATTTTTTATGAAGTACGATTGGTTGAGGCGGCAGGACGCTTTCGTTTTCATCTACCGGAAACAAAGTGGGAGTTGCCTGCGCCATTTGCGCCATCGGCACTATACGCGGACGCACGTGCCAAGGTACGTATACGGGATTTTCTATATCTTCCTCATCGACGATCGTCGGAATATCGTCGACTTCCGAACTTTGCAGCTCGGCGACTACTTTAGCCACGTTATCCTGGTTGAAATATGGCAGGAACAAGCGCACATCGTTTAAGTAATCGTCAACTAAAACTTTATTTTGCAACGGCGTGCGCACCATGCGTCCCAAAAGCTGCGCTATGTAGGTCGTATCTTCGGCGGTACGGAAGGACATCATCGTTTCCGCACGTGGGCAATCCCAACCCGTGGAAAGATTTTCTTTGAACAAGACTACTTTAATTTTTCTGTCGTCGGCAATATCTTCCGGCTCGACATGAAATATTTTTAGCCCAGCAATTTCTACATCTCCCGTAGAACCAAAAGTATGCACGACCTCACCGAGATTAAATTTGCGGCCAAGGCGTTTTTCTATATGCGTAACGACGTCGGCTATATCGGTATGGGAAATAGTCGTGCTGTTGCCGGCCTGCACCTGGATAATAAAAGCCGGTTCTACCTGCTTATAATGCTGCTGCGTGCAATATTGCCGCCAGTGCTTGCACTTTTCCTGCCATTCGTCCGTTGCTTTATCCAAAACGGCCATATCATTATACCGCTGCATATCCTGCGGATGAATAATAATGATACGGTCTTTCAAAAGCCCGGATTCCCTGACGCTTTCCGCGCTGATACGCTCATAATATATTGTAGAGGACAAACCTTCAACCAATTTATTAAAACGCTGCGCCGTAGCGCTCATGCCGATTACTAAAGGCATGGGCGACAAATTATGCTTAGGGCTGCCCTTTAAGAACCGCTGCATGATGGATGTAGCCTTGCCTGCGTCGTTTCCCAACGAACCGCGGTGGGCTTCATCGATGATAAAATACAGACGGTCGGACTTCGTTTCCAAAGTGTTTTGCAAAGTTTCCCAAATCGTGTACTGCCTGCTGTCGGAATGTTTGGCAAGATTGCTGCTTTTGCTGAGCTTTTGCGTGTTGAGAAAATAAATGCAGCCGTCGCTTAAAAATTCCTGGTCAAAAGAATTATCTTCGATAGTGACGCACTGCCCCAACCGGATTTTATCGGTCTTCGCTTCAATTTTTTGTTGCGATTGCGCATTAAGGCTTGGAGAATCGGAAAGCCAGACAAAAATGGCGTCGGCTTGCGGCAGATAAGCATCCGTACCGCAAAAAATATCTTCAATAAGGGCGGATATAATTATCGTTTTGCCCGCGCCTGTAGGCGCTTGCAAAGAAACTACCTGCGGAGTTTGCGTGCGCTTGAACGCGCCGAGAGCTTCAGCTGCTTTTAGCCGCAAATTTTTTACAGCGCCGCTTTGAAAAGGAAATAATTGGCACTTCATGTTAGCTTCTCCTATAGTTGATGCTGAAATTATCCAGATAGTCGCGGTATAATTGGAAGGTATGCTCTACATTAAGTTCGTTTATTTTAGCGCGGTACCCATCTTCGTAATTAGTGACGATATAAACATAATTTATTTCAGTGTGTGCTTCAAGCTGCTCTTGAAAATCGGCAAAGCAGTTTTCGTTGATGAGCACGGCGAAACGGTTTTGCGGCAAAACCAGCATATCGGGGACTTCGCTGTGTTCTAACTTGGGGCAGGAGCCGACAGCTCCTGATTTTAACCATAACAGAGGCAACAGCTCTTTAAACTGCCTGCCAAGAGATACGGCTGTTTTGTCCAAAAATCCCAGCTTAAAGAAAGCGCAGTTGGCGGCAAAGCCGTCGGCCATGGGCTTGCCGCTGCCGATATATGCACCCTTCAAAGGATTGCCGTTGATATCTACGCCTTTAATAGAACATTTTGTGCGCGGCCAGGTAACGTAACGCGCAATGCCTAAGTTTTCCCATTCCGCGTCGCCGGGGCGATAGCCTTTTTGAGTTAAACTTTTCGCCTCGTCCACGGAAACCTCGTTATTCGTTACCATTATGCAACGGCGTCGGCCGCCGTCTTCGGCGTTCAATAAATTGACGGCGTGCAGCGTAGTGCCGCTGCCGGCGAAGAAATCGACGATGAGGGCGCGGGGCTTGTTAGCGACAAAAAATCTTATTGCGTCATGTACAGAGTAGAGTGATTTTGGAAATGAAAATCTGCTGCCAATAATATTTTGGATTAGTTTGCTACCAAATTCGGTAGCATTATGGGTAGGAATCCACCATTGATTACAAGGAATAAATTCTTTAATATAATTATCGTCGTTTAAAATCAATGAACCATCTTCGTTTTTTCCTATGGTCACTATCTGGCCGCTTTCCACTTTTTTTTGCCAACCTTCAGAGATATATCTTAAGGTTATACCCCGATTAGTTTGCAAACTAATGCGTACATAACCTTTTTGCTGTATAGACAAAAATTTATCACGAGAATATTGCCATCTACCTTCAGTACCATCAGCGTGAATAGGGAATATTGCTATTTGCCCTTCGGGAACTACAATACTGTTTTTATCTACATCTTTAGCTAATGGTAAACCTGCACCGATAAAATGTTTCTTATCGCCACTTATAAATATAGGATAAAAACAGCCAGGGGAATCTTTACGTAAAGAGCCAGAGCCACTTCTCATAAGACTTCCCCAACGTACAGTTTTGGTTGTGGAAGTTTTTATGTTTCCTGACCATTCATCAGGAAGTGGCAATGCTTTAACATCACACAAACCTAATCTAATAATAAAAATATATTCATTTACTCTAAAAAATTCTGAATTTCGTGCGACTCCTTTAGAATTTATAGCTGAACTAATCATCTGTATTCGTGCTTCAGGAAACATTTCCTCCAGCAAGCAGCCTAAATACAAATATTCTTTTTCATCAATAGTTACAATTAGTACGGAATCTTTAGGGTTGAGCAGTTTCTTTGCCAACGCCAAACGCTTTTCCATAAACGACAGCCATTTGCTGTGACGGTAAGCGTCGCTGGCATCTACGTAATTATTATTGTACTTCCAATCCTTGGCTCCGGTGTTGTAGGGCGGGTCGATATAAATGCAGTCTACTTTGCCGTGGTACAGATAATCCAAAAGCTGTAAAGCATGGTAGTTATCCGCTTCTATGAGCGTGTGCCACAAATCGCTGCCAGGGGCGTTGCAAACGCTGTCGACGGGCTGCAAATAAGGATAGATGGGTTCCCCGAACGTGGCGACAACGACTAAATCTTTTACCAAAAAATTTACGCGTTCGCCTGCATCTTGCTTAATGCAGTCAGCGATGCCGTTTTCCACCGATAATACTTTATAAGCATCGGACAGGGAAGATTTTTTTGGCGCAACGGTTTTGCCCGGCGTTACGGGGACGTTGTATAAAGGCGTACATTCCGGCAAATGATTTTCAAATACAAGGCCGAATTTTTTCCCTTTTTGCATTTTGCTGATTTCTGCGGCGATACGCGCGCGCAAATCTTTATCGGATATTTTATTGATTAAATCGTCTATGGCTGCCATTGCTACACTCCTATGATAATTTTAGGTGGGTCTTAGATGTATAGAATTTGAGTTTAATTTTATTTAATTCTACACTGCCGACCAAAAATCCCCCTTATAAAAAATAATATTTTTTTAAGCGGGAATCGTAGGAAGCGGCTTTTGCTTTCAGTTTCTAACGCAAAAACGCCCGGCCTGCTTCCTCAAGCAAGCCGGACGCTGTAATAACTGCGATTATTTACCTGTTCTGCCGCGTTTCGTAAAGGGAATTTCCTTAGCGCACAGAGGGCAGCTATCAGGATTAAAGGTTTCTACATTCAAATGCAGCAAAGCTTCGGTGCGCACGCCAAAGTCCACCTTGCCGCCGCTGCGGTCAACCAAAAGGCCCACGCCTACCAGCTCGCCGCCGTGCTCCTTAACGACCTCCATAACCTCTTTTACGCTGCCGCCGGTAGTAACGATATCCTCTACCACCAGCACACGGGTGCCTTCGGGAATCTGGAAGCCGCGGCGCAGAGTCATCTTGCCGTTTTCACGCTCGGTAAAAATAGCGCGAGTACCCAAAGCCTTGCCCACCTCGTGAGCCAGCAGAATGCCGCCGGTCATGGGGCCTACAACCAGCTCCACGTTATCGTTTGCATAACGGCGGGCGATCTCCTGGCACAGACGCTCAGTATATTTCGGATGCTGCAGCACGTTGAATTTTTCTACATACATAGGGCTGTGCAGGCCGCTGGTCAGCAAAAAGTGGCCGTGCAGCACAGCTTCGGTTTCCTCGAGCATTTTTAAAACGTCTTTTTCTTCTAAAACTGCCATTTGCTATATCTCCTTCTGCGTAAATTACGCCTGAATTTCTTCCACGATGGCTAAAGCCGCAGCCTGCCTGTTTTCAGCCTTGGTAATAGGACGGCCGACAACGATATGGCTGGAACCGTTTTGGAACGCGCCCGCCGGAGTGGCAACGCGGCTTTGGTCGTCCAAGGACGCGCCTGCCGGACGCACGCCGGGCGTGACAATCAAAAAGTCGCTGCCGCAGGCTTCACGGATAGCCGCAGCCTCGCGGGGAGAAGCCACCACGCCGTCCATGCCTGCTTCCTTAGCCAATTTAGCCAGGTCGATAACCTGCTCGGCAATGGTATTTTTATAGTTCAGACCGGCAAACTGCTCGTCGTCCATGCTTGTCAGAATGGTTACGGCGATCAGCTTCGGCGCAGGACGGCCTGCTTTTTTAGCCGCTTCATGCACAGCCTTAACAGCCTCGGCCATCATTTTTTTGCCGCCCACTGCATGAACGTTCATCATATCGGCGCCCAAATCGCTGAGCACCGTTAAAGCATGAGCCACAGTATTAGGAATATCCTGCAATTTCAAATCCAGGAATACATGCTTGCCCTGAGCCTTCAAAAAGCGAATGATCTCGCTGCCCACGGCATAATACAGCTCCATGCCCACCTTGTAATAGCTTACGGCGTCGCCCAGCTCCAGCACGCAGGATTTAGCCTGCTCCAAAGTGGGGAAGTCTAAAGCTACTATTAGCCTGTCATCAGATTTTATAATCATAATAATTATTTCTCCCGAAATGCGTTATAAGCGTTGCTCCCTCCGTCTGCTCGCCAGCTCGCATCCACCTCCCTCCAAGAGGGAGGAAAAATTAAGCTTATAAGAGTACATTTGTGCCCCCTCTTAGAGGGGGCTGTCACCGAAGGTGACTGAGGGAGTTTAATTTATTATTTATATAAAGGCATACTATATTTGCCCTCTGGCAGTGCTAGACCAACAATGTCAGTAATTTTCTCTAAATTATGGCGGTCCAGATAAGCCAGCATACCATGAGCGATAGTTTCGGCAATATCGGGCTGCACAAAATTAGCCGTACCGACAGCTACAGCGCTGGCCCCGGCCAGCATAAATTCAATAGCGTCCTCAGCGCACATAATGCCGCCCATACCAATGATGGGCACGCGCACAGCCTGCGCTACCTGATATACCAGGCGCACTGCTACCGGACGCACTGCCGGGCCGCTCAAGCCGCCGGTGATATTGCCCAGTACCGGGCGCTGACGCTCGATATCGATCTTCGTTCCCAAAAGGGTGTTGATCATGGAAATAGCGTCCGTCCCTGCCGCCTCTACAGCCTTCGCCATAGCGACAATATCCGTCACATTGGGCGACAGCTTGGTAATCACCATTTTCGAGGTATTTCGCTTCACCTGCGCCACAACCTCGGCAGCTGCCTCCGGACAAGTGCCGAAAACAATGCCGCCCTCTTTGACGTTGGGGCAGGAAATATTTATCTCTACGGCGTCCACTCCGTCCACATCCAGCTTTTTGGCAACCTGGCCGTATTCCTCAGGCGAATGACCGTAGATGTTGACAATTACCGGCACGTCGTATTGGCGCAGCTCCGGCAAGGTATGCTGCAAAAAGTAATCGCTGCCGGGATTTTCCAAACCGATGCAGTTAAGCATACCGGAAGGAGTTTCCACCGCCCGCTGGCCCTTATTGCCTGCCGCTGGCAGCAGCGAGGTGCCTTTAACGGTTACAGCGCCTACCTTTTCCAAATCGAGAAAATCGGTAAACTCCAGGCCGAAGCCAAAGGTGCCGGAACCGGTAGTAACGGGAGTCTGCATTTTCAGCCCGGCAATATCCACTGCCAGACGTCCATCATACAAATTTACCATTCGCCTACCTCCTCCGCCCAAAATACGGGACCGTCCTTGCACACCTTAATGCGTTTGCCAATGCCCTCGCAGGCGCAGGACAGGCACGCTCCCAAGCCGCAGGCCATGTATTTTTCCAGCGACACCTGACATTTAACGCCCGCTTCCAGGCACGCGCCAGCCACGGCGCGCATCATGGGCACAGGGCCGCACACATAAACGCAGTCGTAGCCGCCCTTAGCCAGCAGCTCCGGCAGCAAGGCCATAACCGTGCCCTTGACGCCTGCGCTGCCGTCGTCAGTCGTCAGATAAACATTCTGACACAAGCCCTCGTACAGCTTCGTCCAAAACAGCTCGTCCGCCGTGCGTCCGCCCATGAGGATATCCGTGTGGCCGCTGCCAAAGCCCTCCGCTAAAAAGAGCAGCGGAGCCAAGCCTAAACCGCCGCCTACCAGCAGCGGCTTTTGCGCGCTCATATCGAAGCCATGGCCCAATGGTCCCACGATGCTCAGCACATCACCGGCGCAGACGTCCGCTAAAATATGCGTAGCCTCGCCGATAATGCGGTAAATCATAGTAAAGGTGCCTTGCTCCCGGTGTACGCCCGCTACGCCGAAGGGACGGCGCAGCAGCGGCGCAGTATTTTTGCACACCTGCACGTTGACAAACTGTCCGGGAACAGCCTGCGCCGCGATTTCAGGCGCGTATACGTCTATCAATTTTGTGGTACTGTTGAGAATACGCTGGCCAATCACCTTGGCCGACGCTATGGTCTTAGCCATAATCAATCCTCCCAGCTCAAGCTTAAATCCTGCAAAGCGACAACGCTGACTACACGGCGGCGGCGCATAGCGCTCATAACGCGCTGCAATTCACGCGCCGTATCCATGGAGGTCAGGCAGGGAATAGCGTGTTCTACCGTAGAACGGCGAATCTTGAAGCCGTCGCGCTCGGCGTCGCGGCCATGGTTGGTGGTGTTGATAACCATGCTGATACGTCCCGCTTTGATGTCGTCCAAAATATTGGGATGACCTTCGCTGACCTTCGTAGCCACGTTCACATTAACGCCCTGCTCCTGCAGGTATTGGGCGGTACCGCCGGTTGCGGTGACAATATAGCCCAACTCCTCAAAGCCCTTGGCGATTTCTACCGCTTCCGGCTTATCCATATCGGCCACGGTAATCAAAATGGAGCCTTCGTGCGGCACGTTGATGCCGGACGCCAGGCAAGCCTTGTACAGCGCGCGGCTGAACTGATAATCGCAGGCCATTACCTCGCCGGTGGACTTCATCTCCGGCCCTAAGGTAATATCTACATTGGACATTTTATTGAAGGAGAATACGGGAGCCTTAACGGCATAGTAGTCGGGGAACAGGCGCAGGCCCGGCTTAAAGCCCTGCTCGCGGATGCTCTTGCCCATAGCGCATTTCGTAGCCACATTGACCATGGGTACGCTGGTTACTTTGCTCAGGAACGGCACGGTTCTGGAGGAACGCGGGTTAACCTCGATAACGTAAACATGCTCGTCGCGCACGATGTACTGAATGTTAATCATGCCCTTAACTTCCAGCCCTAAGGCCATTTTATTGGTGTAGTTGATAATCGTTTTAATAACGGATTCGGACAGGCTGCGCGGCGGATATACGGCAATGGAGTCGCCGGAATGTACGCCTGCGCGCTCTACGTGTTCCATAATGCCGGGGATCAGCACCTCTTTGCCGTCGCAGATAGCGTCGACTTCCACCTCGGTACCCTGCAGGTAATGGTCAACCAGCACAGGATGCTCGTGGGAAGCCTTTACGGCGCTGGACATATAGTGCTTCAGCTCCTCGTCGTTATAGACGATTTCCATAGCGCGGCCGCCCAGTACATAGGAAGGACGCACCATAGTAGGATAGCCTACGTCGTGAGCCGCAGCCAAAGCGCCTTCGGTATCGAATACGGTATGGCCCTGCGGGCGGGGAATATCACAGTTGGTCAGCAGCTCGTCAAAGCGCTCGCGGTCCTCGGCGCGGTCGATGCTGTCGACGCTGCTGCCTAAAACCTGCACGCCAGCCTTGGACAAGGGGCCTGCCAGATTGATGGCCGTCTGGCCGCCGAACTGTACGATAACGCCCTCCGGCTTTTCCTTGTCGATAACATTGAGCACGTCCTCCACCGTCAGCGGCTCAAAATACAGCTTATCGGAAATATCGAAGTCGGTGGAAACTGTTTCCGGGTTATTATTGATGATGATGGTTTCGTAGCCCAGTTCCTTCAACGCCCAAACGCAGTGTACAGAGCAGTAGTCAAATTCTACGCCCTGACCAATGCGGATAGGACCGGAGCCCAGAACGACTACCTTCTTCTTATCCGTTACCTCTACCTCGTCCTCAGTTTCATAGCAGGAGTAGTAGTACGGCGTAGCGGCTTCAAATTCTGCGGCGCAGGTATCAACCATCTTGTAGGTCGGGATAATTCCCCACGCTTTACGCAGGTCGCGGATTTCAAACTCTGTTTTGCCAACACGGGCAGCAATCGTCTTATCGGCAAAGCCCATCTTCTTGGCCTTACGCAGCAGGCTGGCAGTCAGCTCGTGCGTTTCCAGCGCGCGCTCCATCTTGACGATGTTCTGAATCTTGGACAGGAACCATTTATCTATTTTCGTAATGCTGTGAATATCGTCGATAGTAATACCGCGGCGCATAGCCTCGGCGATTACAAAGCAGCGTTCGTCGTCAATCAGCTTGATGCGGTCATGGATTTCTTCGTCGCTCAAGGCCTTCAGCTCCGGCATCTCCAGATGCGTCAAGCCAATTTCCAGGCAGCGCACAGCCTTCAGCATGGAAGCCTCCATGGAGCGCTCGATAGCCATAACCTCGCCGGTAGCCTTCATCTGCGTACCCAAAGTGCGGTCGGCAGTGACGAATTTATCGAAAGGCCAGCGCGGGAATTTAAGCACGATATAGTCCAGCGTAGGCTCGAAGCAGGCCTTGGTCTTTTGGGTAACGGCGTTTTCAATCTCGTCCAGATTATAGCCCACGGCGATTTTGCTGGTTACTTTAGCGATGGGATAGCCCGTGGCCTTGGAGGCCAGAGCGGAGCTGCGGCTTACGCGGGGGTTTACCTCGATAACGTAATAGTTTTCAGAATAAGGGTCCAAGGCCAGCTGTACGTTGCAGCCGCCTACTACGCCCAGCTCGCGCACGATGTCGATAGAAGCCTGACGCAGCAGCTGCACCTCGCGGTCGCTCAAGGTCTGCGCCGGAGCCACAACGATAGAATCGCCGGTGTGTACGCCTACGGGATCCAGGTTTTCCATGGAGCAAACGGTAATACAGTTATCGGCAGCGTCGCGGATAACCTCGTACTCTATTTCCTTCCAGCCGGCAATGCTGCGCTCGATAAGGCACTGGCCGATGGGGCTGTAGCCCAGGCCCTTTTGCACGATATCAACCAGCTCGTCCTCATTGTCGGCAATGCCGCCGCCAGTGCCGCCCAAGGTATAGGCCGGGCGCACAATCAAAGGATAGCCGATCTGGCGGCCAAAGGCGCAGGCTGCCATAACTGTTTCTACAATAGTGGATTCGGGAATGGGCTGATGGATTTTTTCCATCGTTTCCTTAAACAGCTCGCGGTCCTCGCCTCTCTTAATAGCGGAAATCTGCGTGCCTAACAGGCGTACCTTGTATTCGTTCAGGATGCCCTTTTCCTCAAGCGCCATAGCCATGTTCAGTCCCACCTGGCCGCCCAGGGTTGCCAGCAAGGAGTCGGGACGCTCGCGTTTAATAATATTTTCCAAAAATTCAATGCTGATAGGTTCTACATAGACGCGGTCGGCAATATGCACGTCGGTCATAATCGTCGCCGGATTGCTGTTGACCAGCACAACCTCCAGCCCTTCTTCCTTCAAAGCACGACAGGCTTGAGTACCGGCGTAGTCAAATTCCGCAGCCTGACCGATGATGATGGGGCCGGAACCAATCACGAGAACCTTTTTTATATTGCTAAGCTTCGGCATGATTAACGACCCTCCATCATATCAATAAAATGCTTAAACAGGTATTCATGGCCGCCGGGGCCGGGGCAGGCTTCCGGATGGTACTGTACAGTAAAGGTGGGATGCTTGGTATATTCCACGCCCTCGATAGTGCCGTCGTTCATGGAAATGTGGGTAATATTAATGCCCTTGCCCTCCAACGATTTTTCGTCCACCGCATAGCCGTGGTTCTGGGAGCTGATGTAAATGCGTCCGCTGCGCAGATCCTTAACCGGCTGGTTGATGCCGCGATGGCCAAATTTCATTTTATAGGTATCGGCGCCGTTAGCCAAAGCCATCAGCTGGTGCCCCAGGCAGATGCCGAAAATAGGACGGCGGCCAATCATTTTCTTAACGTTTTCGATAACCTCCGGCAAATCCTTGGGGTCGCCGGGGCCGTTGGACAGGAAAATGCCGTCCGGATTATAGCGCAGCACTTCTTCGGCGCTGGTATCAGCGGGGAAAACGGTCAAATGGCAGCCAAAGCTTGCCAAATAGTTGAGGATATTTTGCTTAATGCCGAAGTCCATAACGGCTACGTTCAGCTTGCCTTCGCCCAGGGAATATACTTCCTTGGTCGTAACCTGCTGCACCTGGTCGTGAACGTCGGGAGTAGCCAGCAGCGCCTCCACCTCGTCCTGAGGCATTTCCGCCGGAACGATAACGCCCTGCAGAACGCCGTAATTACGCAGCTTGCGCGTAATTGCGCGGGTATCCACGCCTACCAGCGTAGGAATATCCTGCTGCTCCAAAAACGCCTCCAGGCTTTGCTCGTTGCGCCAGTTGCTGGGGTGATCGCACAGGTCGCCGATTACATAGCCCTGGAAGAAGCATTTGCGCCCTTGGTTGAACAAGGGGCTGCAGCCGTAGTTGCCTACCAGCGGATAGGTCATAACGACGATTTGGCCGCAGAAGGACGGGTCGGTCAGCGTTTCCTGATAGCCGCTCATGCCGGTAGTAAAGACAACCTCGCCCACCGCGTTGCGCTTGCCATACAAAGTGCCTTCATAGACGCTGCCGTCCTTGAGGACTAATTTTCCTTTTCTCATTGTTTTGTGCATACTACACCATCTCTCATCACAAATTTACCATGCAGCATAGTTGCGACGGCTTTGCCCTTGCAGGCCTTGCCCTCGTAGGGGGTGAACTTGCCGCGGGTATAAAATTTGGAGCTGTCAACAGTCCATTCTTTATTCAAATCCATAATCGTAATATCGGCTACAGCGCCCTCCTTTAAGGTGCCGCCCGGCAGGCGGAACAGCTTGGCAGGCTCGCAGCTCATCTTACTGATGATGGTATTTAGGTCAAAAATATTCTTATGATACAGGTCGGTCAGCATAACGGCCAAAGATGTTTCCAAGCCGCAGAAGCCGCAGGGAGCATAACGGAACTCCACGTCCTTTTCCTCCGGCGCGTGGGGAGAATGGTCGGTTACGATGCAGTCCACCGTGCCGTCCAGCACAGCTTCGCGCATAGCCTGCACATGGTCCCAGCTGCGCAGCGGCGGGCTGACGCGGGTTGCAGAATTATAGTTAGCGCAGGCCTCGTCTGTCAAAGTAAGGTGATGCACCGTTACCTCACTGGTAACATTGACGCCCTTTTTCTTAGCCTGACGGATAATATCAATTGCGCCTTTAGAGGCCACATGGCAGATATGCACATGCGCGCCGGTGTATTCGGCAATAATGCAGTCGCGAGCCACGGCGATATCCTCGGAAATGGCCGGAATACCGGGCACGCCGATGCGCGCGGAAACAGCGCCCTCATGCATATAGCCTTCGGCGTTCAGCTCCGGGTCGATGGCATGGCACAGCAGCGGCTTATCGAAAGCCGTAATATATTTAGCCGCCAGCGTAAACAAGCGGGAACTCTTTACATAATGGCCGTCGTCGGAAAAGCCCATAGCGCCTTTTTCCGCCATGTCGCCCATCTCGGCCAGCTCCTCGCCCTTTTCGCCCTTGCTGATAGCGCCGATAACCTCTACGTTAGCGTAGCTTTCCTCCGCAGCGCGCTGCTTAATGCCGCTTACTACGATGGAGGTATCGATAACGGGCTTGGTATTGGGCATGCAGGCCACGGTGGTCACGCCGCCGGCAGCGGCAGCCATCGTACCGGAAATAATATCCTCTTTTGCTTCCAGGCCGGGCTCACGCATATGCGTATGTACGTCGATCAAACCAGGCGTTACCACAAGACCGGCAGCGTCGTATACTTCGTCGGCAGCTTCGGCGATATTTGCGCCCAAAGCTTTAATCTTACCATCCTCTACCAGAATGTCCATTACTGCGTCCAGCTTTTGGCTGGGGTCAACGACCCTGCCGTTTTTAATCAACGTTTTCAATGTGTTTACCTCCTGTCAAAGTCAAGAATAAGAGCGCCATACGTACTGCCACGCCGTTTTGTACCTCGGTACGGATTGCGGCATTATCACAGTAGCCAACCTCCCAGGAGATTTCCAGACCGCGGTTCATGGGGCCCGGATGCAGTACGGTTACATCGGGTTTAGCCAGCTTCAAACGGTTTTCGTTGATGCCGAAAATGCGGGCATATTCGCGGGGAGACGGGAACAAGCCCTTCTTCTGGCGTTCCAGCTGAATACGCAGAATATCCACAACGTCAGCGTCCGCAATAGCGTCCTCTACACGTTTATGTACGGTTACGCCAAGAGCCTCCACATCATGGGGCAGCAGCGTCATGGGGCCTGCCACATGCACCTCCGCGCCCATTTTAGTCCAGGCGGCAATATTGGTGCGCGCTACGCGGCTGTACAGAATATCGCCGATAATAGCCATTTTTAAGCCCTTCAGGGTTTTGCCCTGCTCGCGGATGGTGAACATATCCAGCAGGCCCTGGGACGGATGAGCGTGAGCGCCGTCGCCCGCGTTAATGATTACCGGGTCGGCAACCTGCGCTGCATAAGCTGCAGCTCCTTCGATGGGGTGACGCATAACGATAGCGTCGCAGGCCATGGACTGCAATGTCAGAATAGTATCGCGCAGGCATTCGCCTTTAACCACGCTGGAACTGCTGGTGGTAACATTAACCACATCAGCCCCCAGGTACTTGCCTGCCAGCTCAAAGGAAGTGCGGGTACGGGTACTGGGCTCATAGAACAAATTGATGATGGATTTGCCGCGCAGAGAAGGGAGCTTTTTAATATCCCTCTTCATAACCTTCTTCATTTCCTCAGCTGTCTTTAAAATCAATTCGATTTCTTCCACGCTGAGGCTTTCCAGATCCAGTATATCTCTGCCTCCCAGAGATACATTTGATTTAGCCATTAGCTTTACCTCCTGTATATTTTATGCTCTTGTAATGAATAAAAAATAAAAGCCTTCTCGTCCCATGTAGGTACAAGAAGGCCCTTGCTTGTCAACAGTAGCTTAACCTTGCAGTCTCACGGGACCAATTTAAAGGTGCATTTAATTGATTGTATATATTTTACACCCCAACGCTCTATCCGTCAAATATTTCGCGCAAAATTTTACGCTTTTTTAATCAGAAAAACACACTGGCCGCGGCGGGGTTTTTAGGTGTATAATAATTATTATATTACTTTTACTTGCACGCTTCCGAAAGGATAAAATTATGAGAAACGCCATCGTAGATAATATCAGGGCGCTGTGTATGCTGGGCGTTATCGGCATCCACACCGGCAGCCTGGCGCTGACGCCCAACGATTTCACCTTATACTGCCTGCTGGAAATTTTAAGCCGCTACAGCGTCCCCGCCTTCTTCTTTATTTCCGGCTACGGGCTGTGCTGTACGGATAAAACTTTACTCAGCGGCGGCGCGCTGCCCTATGCTGACTTTATGAAGAAGCGGCTGCGCGGCGCAGGGCTGCCCTATCTGAGCTGGTCGCTGCTTTATATGCTGTACTTCTGGCTAATTCTGCCGCCTGGTTTCGTCAGCTGGCAGCCGCTGCACGTGGCCTTCGTGCTTTTCTTCGGTCTGGGTTGCTACCATTTGTACTTTATGGTTATCCTGCTGTGGTTTTACGCTTCCTATCCATTATGGCGCGTTCTGCTGCGCGGCATCGTCAAGCACGGCGCGGCTGCGGGGCTGGCGCTGCTCCTGCTTTTCCAGCTGGCCTTCAACTGGTGGACCACCCATCCCGACGTCGCCCCCAGCCAATGGAGCCCGCTGGCGAAAAACTTTTTCGTTTACCGGCTCAACTACCTGCCCTTGCATTACCTGCTGATTTTTATGGGCGGCTCTCTGGCTGCCGTCTACTGGGATAAATTTCTGGCCTGGCTGCGTGCTTATCCGCTGCCGGTGCTAGCTCTTTACCTGGCGAGCGTCGTTTACGACGCGGGCAGCGCCTACTACGCCTTTCGCTATCAGGGCTATACACTTATCGATTTGGCAAACACCTATCATCAGCTCAGCCACCAGGGATTACTGTACACCATTGCCTCTCTGCTATACTTCTGCCTGCTGCTGGATTGGCTGGAGCGCCGCGTGCAAAGCGGCAGCGCCCCTAAAGCTGCCGTTTGTTTACAGCGCATCATCGAGCTTTTAGCCGCCAATTCCATGCTTATTTACTTTATCCATCCCCTGCTGCTGGACTGGCTGACAAGCTTTTATAATAAATTCGGCATCGTGATGACCGCGAAAAAGGTCTGCCTGTCCTATGTGCTGCTGGTAGCCGGTTCGTTGCTGGCCAGCCTGCTGCTGCAAAAAATTTTCCAACGCAGCAAAATATTAAGCCTGCTCTTTACCGGCAAGCGTTGAATTATCTTATCGCTCTTATGGTCAGCCTGGCGCTGGCCATTTTTATTGGGCACAGCAAAAGCGGCGTCCTTGCCTTCGCCGCCATGTACCTCAAGCTTGTGCTCCAGAAGTAAAAGCTAATATTGCCTCTGGTAAACAGCCTTTATTTGATAATGTTGACGCCCTGTTCGAAAAACTGGAGAACGACTGATGAGCTGCAAATTTACTTTTACTCCCCGCTTCCAAAAGCATTTTGCTGCCCTAAGTACAGAAACAAAAAAGCAATTAATTTGAACTGTCAGGCTTGATGCTTGACAGTTATTTTTATCAATCCGTAATTCCGGACGGAAAGCTCCGCAAAAAATATTTGTCTGCCGGTGTTTTTCGTATTATAATGATGTCAGAATAAAACACAAGAGGAGGATGCTTATGTGCCAAACCCCAGATTGGTCCGCTGGTGACCGCTATCTGCGCGAAAACGTACCAGAGCTTGCCCCATTAGTCGAAAAATACTCCCCCTGCCCCTTGCGGGCCAAACCCCAAAGCGACTACTTTACAATTCTGCTGACGGGCATCGTATCCCAACAGCTACCGCCCGACGTCAGCCAAAGGCTGATGCAGAAGCTGGAACAATTAGTCGGCAAACCGATTATGCCTCAGGCTATTTTGGACGTTCCTGAGGAAAAGCTTTTAGGCATCGGCCTGGTTAAACAAAAAATCGATTATCTGATGGCCTTTGCCAACGCTATTACGAGCGGTCAGATAGTCATGGAAAACTTCGTCAATATGACAGACAGCCAAATTACCAAGCAGCTTTTGCAGGTGCGCGGCCTGGGTCAATGGACCATCGAAATGTTCCTGCTGCTGGCCCTGTGCCGCACGGATGTAGTCCCCACCGCGGACTTCATCTTTAAGAAGGAGCTGCAGCAGCTGCTGGGACTGGCCGCCGTACCCAAACGCGGACAAATCAACCAAATCACCGAGCCCTGGCGTCCCTGGCGTTCCTTGGCCGTGTGGTATCTGTGGCAGCACGCCAATAATAAATAGTAGCTTAATATAAAATAGTTCTATAGAATTATAAATAAAGGCCAACCACATGACTCATAAAACAACTTTAGACTACTACAACGCCAACGCTCAGGACTTTGTCCAAGGTACGGTGCGTGTAGATTTCCATATAACTCAAGATAAATTTTTAGCATTACTGCCAAAAGGAGCGGCCATCTTGGATTTTGGCTGCGGCAGCGGCAGGGATACCAAATATTTTTTGGAACGCGGCTTTACTGTTGACGCCACCGACGGCTCGATGGAACTGTGCCGCTTAGCCAGCGAGTATGCCGGTATCACGGTAAAGCAGATGCTTTTCCAAGAGCTGGCGACAGTAGAAAAATATGACGGCATTTGGGCCTGCGCTTCTATCCTGCATCTGAGTTGGGAAGATTTAATTGTTGTACTGAAAAAAATGCTTCGGGCATTAAAAAACGACGGCGTAATTTATACGTCTTTTAAATATGGGCAATTCACAGGCGAACGCAACGGCAGGTTTTTCACCGATTTGGATGAGAAAGGTTTGCAAACCCTGCTCCAAAAAGTCGATGAATTGGAAGTAAAAAAGCTGTGGATTACGGACGATGTACGTCCTGGCAGGAGTGAAGAAAAATGGTTGAATGTGCTGGTAGCGAAGCGCAGCAACAGGAAATAGAAGTTGAGCCCATTAGCGTTATCACCGGCGACAACAACTACAAAAAATTTCTCTATTACCAACTGAAAATGAGCATTCAGCAGGCGGACGCCATTGATATAGTTGTTTCCTTTTTGATGGAAAGCGGCGTGCGCATGCTGCTGAAAGACTTGCAGGCAGCTTTAACGAGAGGCGTGCGCATCAGACTGCTCACTGGCAACTATTTGGGCATCACCCAGCCTGCGGCTCTATATCTGATCAAAAAAGAACTAGGCAACAGCGTCGACTTGCGTTTTTATAACGATACTACACGCGCCTTTCATTCCAAAGCTTATATTTTTCATTACGGCGACGACGGCGAAATTTTCATCGGCTCCTCTAATATTTCGCGCAGCGCCCTGACTGAAGGCATCGAATGGAATTATCGACTAATCAAACGCATTGATCAGGAAAGCTTTGCTTCCTTTTATGAAACATTTAATCGGTTGTTTGATAATCATTCCATTGTTATTGACGACAAGGTACTGCAAAGCTATTCCAAAAGCTGGCGCAGGCCTTCTATTGCCAAAGATTTAGAGCGCTACGAAATAACCAACGATGAAAATACCCATGTGAGCAGCTTATTCCAACCTCGCGGTGCGCAAATCGAAGCCTTATATTCTCTGAACAATTCTCGGGAAGAAGGCGCGACTAAGGGTGTTGTGCAAGCTGCTACGGGCTTAGGTAAAACTTATTTGGCTGCATTCGATTCAGTTAATTTCAAACGCGTACTATTTGTTGCTCATCGCGAGGAAATTTTGCGTCAAGCGGCAGAATCTTTTAAAAACGTACGTCCTAACGATAGTTGCGGCTTTTTCACAGGTCAGCAAAAAGACACGGATAAACAGCTGGTTTTCGCTTCTGTGGCAACTCTTGGCAAAGAGCAGTATTTAAACGAAAAATATTTTCCTAAAGATTATTTTGATTATATAGTAGTGGACGAGTTCCATCATGCGGTTACTAAAATGTATCGCAATATCGTAGAGTATTTTACGCCCAAGTTTTTGCTGGGACTGACGGCTACGCCGGACCGCATGGACGGCCGCAATATTTTTGAGCTCTGCGATTATAATGTTCCCTATGTGATTACTCTACAGGAAGCTATAAACAAAGGCTTGCTAACGCCCTTCCATTATTATGGGATTTATGACGAAACCGATTATTCCAGCATGCGTTTTATAGGCGGACGTTATAACGAGCAGGATTTAAATACGGCCTATGTAGGCAATCAACGCCGCAACGAATTGATTTATAAGCATTATTTAAAGTATCGTTCTAAGAAAGCATTAGGCTTTTGCTGTTCCCGCATGCATGCGGAAATGATGGCCAAAGATTTTTGCGAGCGCGGTATACCGGCAGTAGCTGTGTACAGCGACGCCCAAGGAAGGTTTTCTGAGGACAGGCAACGAGCTATTTCTAAACTGCTTAAAGGCGAAATTAAAGTGATTTTTTCTGTTGACATGTTCAATGAAGGCGTGGATATTCCTGCCGTGGACATGGTAATGTTTTTGCGTCCGACAGAAAGTCCCATCGTCTTTTTGCAGCAGCTGGGTCGTGGTCTGAGGCTGTACAAAGGAAAGCATTTTTTGAATGTTTTAGACTTTATTGGCAATTATGCCAAGGCCGAGCGCGCTCCTTTTTTGCTGGCAACCAAGACAACTAACGAAGGCCGGATTTTATCTCGCGGAGAGTTGGAATACCCTGATGACTGCATTGTTGATTTTGATATACCGCTTTTGGATTTATTCCAACATCTGGAACAGCGCCATCGGCACATAAAGGAACGTATTCGCCAAGGTTTTTTGCAAGTACAAGAAACTTTGGGGAAGACGCCCACCCGCATGGAACTGTTTACCTATATGGATGATGAGATTTATTATCTGTGCCTAAAAAATGCCAAAGATAATATTTTTAAAAATTATCTGGCCTATAAGGAGCAGTTGGGCTTATTGACGAAAGCAGAGGCGGAACTTTGCAGCAACGTGGGCAAGGAGTTTATACATCTTTTAGAAACTACAGATATGACCAAAGTGTATAAAATGCCGGTACTGCTCGCTTTTTATAATGGCGGAAAAATACGCATGGCTGTAACTAAAGATGAGCTTTTATCCAGCTGGAAGGACTTTTTCAATAACGGAACAAATTGGAAAGATTTGAAAAAAGGAATTATCTTAGAAGAATACAAGAGTATAAGCGACAAGGCTCATTTGAGCAATATTTTGCGTAACCCGGTAAAGTTTTTAAAAGCTTCCGGCAGAGGCTTTTTCGTAGAACGCGACGGCTATCCTATCGCTTTAGCAGATTCTTTGGCTGGCGTAGTACAGAACAGCGCTTTTGTAGCGCAGCTAAAGGATATCATTGAGTACAGAACTATGGAGTACTATCGAAGCAGGTACGAAGCGAAGAACTAGAGCGCACAGAAAAAACTCGACTACAGCTTTCCTCATTATAAGGAAAATTGTAGTCGAGTTTTGTTGTCTTTAACTAAAATTTTACTTCACTGGGCTCGTAATCCACCGTCGTTTTCACAAAAGCAATTTCATTGCAGTAAGGGTATTGAGGGCAGTAAACGCATTCCTTCCATACCTTTTGGGGCAGCTTGTCCTTAGCCGTTTCAATATAGTCGCATTTAGCGAAAAAGCCCGGCTGATAGGTCAGGGTAAAGAACATGGTCACGCCGCGTTCTATCCCCTCCTGCTCCAGTCTGGCAACCAGCTGGCGGCCAATACCGGTGCATTTCAGGCTGGGCTCCACCGCCAAACTGCGGATCTCAGCCAAACGGTCCCACACGAAGTGCAGCGCGCCGCAGCCCAGCAGCCGGTTGTTTTCCACGGCGATAATATAATCGCGCAGATTTTCATAAATAGCGTTGCGGGCACGGGGCAGCATCAAGCCCTCATGAGCATAATAATTCAACAGCTTGTGGATATTTTCCACATCGCTGAATTTAGCAGGACGAAAAATAATCATGGGCAGGACTCCTTGATAAGATGAACTGACAGCCCGCCGTACAAACGGCGGACTTGCTTCGTATATCTTACCACTATTCAACATATAGTACAACTAAAAAATAGCTTCGCCGTCATAAGAATATTTATAAAAGCAGCACAGCTCAATGGCAAAGCAAACTGCTACAGCCGCTCGCTAAGCATGTCGGCGGCGGCGCACAAGGCAACAATCATAGCGCTGGGCCGCGGCGGACAGCCAGGCACGGCAATATCCACCGGCACTACGTCGGCAGCCTTGCCCACGATGGCATAAGTAGAGCCATAGGTAGCTCCGCCTGCTGCGCAGGCTCCGCAGGCCATCACTAGGCGCGGTTCGGGCATGGCCTCGTAGGTCATGCGCAAAGCCTGCTCCAGATTGCGCGTCACTACGCCCGTCACCATCAGCATATCCGCGTGGCGCGGCGAAGCCACAAAGGCGATGCCGTAGCGGTGCAAATCGTAAACAGGATTGCTGGCAGCGCCCATTTCAAAATCGCAGGCGTTGCAGCTGCCGGCGTCCAAATGGCGCACATGCAGCGAACGTCCCAGCTTAGCCGTAACCGTCTGGCTGACCTCCGCCTGACTTTCGCTCAAAATATCCGCTAAGCGCTCCTTATTGCTGTGGGTCAGCGCCTTCTCAGCGCAGGCCTCCACGCAGCGGCCGCAGAACAGGCATTTATGGTAATCTATCTGCGGTCTGCCCTGCTCCATAGCCACAGCCTGCACAGGACACGCCGACGCGCATTGGCCGCAGCCGATGCAGCCGTCGGCGCAGCGCCGCTGCCCGCGCAGCCGCTTGGAGCCGGTCGTTTCTATATTTTCCGTAGCAATTTTACCTGCTAAAATCGCTTCCAGCATTTTTAACATCTTGCCACCTCCTAGCGGTCTATGCAGGCATAGCACAGCTCAAAGCTTTTATTAATCAAAGGGAAATCAGGGATAATATCGCCCTGAACAGCCACCGTCAGCGCGGGCCAGTTGGGATAGGAGGCAGAGCGGATAAAGCAGCGGTCAATACGGCCGTTTTCATCCAGCAGCAGCCAATGAATATTATCTCCCCTTGCCGATTCGCTGATGCCCCAGCTGCCCTCCAAGGTACGCAGCTGGCCTAAATCTACCTGCAGCTCCGTATCGGCGTTGCGGCGCAGCTTGGCAATCAGCTGCCGCACCAGGCTGATGCTTTGAGCGACCTCGCCCACGCGCACCTTAATACGGGCTTCCACGTCGCCGGTATGCTCCACCACCACGTCGAAAGCCAGCTCGTCGTAAATACCGAAGCCCATATCCTTGCGGCTGTCGCGGGCAATACCGCTGGCGCGGGCACCCACACCCACCATAGCCAAATCGAAGGCAGTATTTTCACGAACGATGCCCGTGGTACGGATACGGTTGACGAAATTAGCCTGCTCCCACATGATATGCACCATATCGGCGTAAACCTTTTCCACCTCTTTGAGCACGTCCTCTATCTCTTCCAAAATTTTATCGTCGGCGTCCATAGCCACGCCGCCGGGAACAATCAGCCCTCGCAGAAAGCGGTTGCCCGCCAGCAGCTCGTTGAGCTGCATCAAGTATTCCTTTAAGCGCGCGCCCATGCTGATAACAGGCGAAAAGCCCACGCCGGCGCAGATATTGCCCGTATCGCCCACATGGTTGTACAACCGCTCCAGCTCCAGCGCCAGCGTGCGCAGCAGCCAGGCGCGGTACGGTACCTGCGCCTCCGACAACTTTTCCACTGCCTGGCAGAAGCTCAGGCTGTTGGCAACGCTGCAAGCGCCGCAAATACGCTCGATGACGGGCATAGCCTCCCAAGGCGTCTTGCCCTCCAAAGCCTTTTCAATGCCGCGATGAGTAAAAAACAGCTTGGCGTCCAGCTGCAGCATGGCCTCGCCTGCCTGGCTGAAACGGAAATGCCCCGGCTCGATGATGCCTGCGTGAATGGGCCCGACAGGGACCTCAAACAGGCCCTCGCCTGTTGAAGTCATCATTTCATATTCACGATGGCCATGGCATTGGCAGTCCACCGGCGTTTGCTTGAGCAGCGGGTGGAAATCGGGAGGAAAGCTTTCGTGCAGCACCAAAGGCCGCAAATCGGGATGCCCTTCCGGCACTAAGCCGAACATATCGTGCAGCTCCCGCTCGTACCAGGCGGCCGCAGGCAGTAGCGTGGTCAGACAGGGATAGCTGAAGGGTCCTTCGGCGGGGAATTCCGTTTTCAATACGTCCAGACTGCGCTTTTCCGCATTATAGAACAGGCAGTAAATCGCCAGACCGCCGCCGCGCAGGGTTTCGTCCGCGCCGAACATAGCGGCCAGCGGATGTTTACCGCCGCCGCTGCAGATATTAGCGGCGCCGCGCAGATTTTCAGGTTTTACCAGCATAGCATCAGCCTCCTATAACGCGCACAGCGCAATTAAGCAAATTATTCAGCCAGGGAATGGCTTCAAAGCCTGCGCCCACGGCACAGGTAGCCAGCAGCAGCAGCGCCAGCACGGCAATATCCATGGAACCCAGCAGCTCGCCCAAGGGCTTACGTCTGGCGCTGTCCCCCAGCATGCGCATACCATGATACAAAATGCCGATCAGTACGCCTGCCAGCAGCACGATGAGCAGGCTTCCGGCCAGCCAGTGGCCCTCGCGGAACAAAGCCGCCATAATATAAAATTTACTGAAAAACAAGCCCATGGGCGGCAGGCCCAAAATGCCCAGCATACCGGTCAGCCAAAAGGTTGCCGTATAGGGCACATCCTTAATCATGCCGTGAATACGCATCATATTGCGGGTCTGATACTCCTGGATAACAGTACCCGCAATATAGAACAGTACGAATTTAATCATAGCGTGGCTGTACATATGCAGCATCACAGCCTTGAGGGAAAAGGCAGAAAAAGCGCCGATGCCCGCTACCATAATACCGATATTTTCCATAGAAGAATAAGCCAGCAGACGCTTAATATCGCGCTGCACCACAACGAAGGGCACGGCCACCGCCACCGTCAGCACGGCGAAGAACAGCAGCATGCTGCTCATCATGGCGCTGCCAGCAGTAGGCAGCAGAATCACCAGATTACGCAGCAGCACATAAATGGCGCAGCTGCACAACGCGCCGCTGAGCATACCGCTGGTCAGCGACGGCGCTTCGGCGTAGGCGTCGGGCAGCCAGGTATGCATGGGGGCCATGCCCGCCTTGGTGCCGTAGCCGATAACGATAAAGAGCAGCGCCAGCCGCGTCATGGACGGGTCCAGCACGGAAGCGTTCTGATGCAGGTACAGCCAGCTCAAGGCCTTTTCCGAGCCTAAAGCGTCCAGCTGGGCGTAATACAGCACCAGCGTACCCAGCAGCGCCAGGCAAATGCCTACGGTGCAGACCATAATATATTTCCAGGTGGCCTCCAATGCGGCGCGGGTAAATTTAAAGGAAATCAACAGCGCCGAAATCAAAGTGGTGGCTTCGATAGCGACCCACATAAGGCCCAGATTTTTCACCAGCAGCACGATGAACATGGTCCAGCAAAATAGCTGCATCAAAGCGAAATACCGGCCCGTTTGCAGCTGCTCGCCTTTCAGTACACCGCAGCGCTCCTCCCGCGTCAGGTAGGAGCGGGCCGTCCAGCTGGCAGCCACGTACAGCGTCGTAATTATGAGCAGCACCCAGCAGCTCAGGGCGTCGATATAAAAATAATCGTCCGCATAGGGCTGGGAAGGATTAAAATTGGCTGCCAAAAGCAGCACCGTCAAACCCACGGCCGTAGCCGTCAGGCGGTGCAGCCAATGCAGCGTTTGGTTGGCAAAGCGCCCGGTCAGCGCCAGCACGGCGCACAAAGGCGGCAGGCATAACAAAGGCAAAATATATTCCAGCATGCTCCACCTAACCTTTCAGCTTGTCCAGCACGTTTGTATCCGTCGTTTTAAAGGACAGACGCAGGCGCGAGGTCAAAATAACCAAAATAACCACGGCGATTAAAACGTCCAGGAAAATACCCAGCTCGATAATCAAAGGCAGGCCCTCCGTCATAATCAGGCCCAACAGATAAATGCCGTTTTCCATAGTAATCAGGCCAATCATCTGCATAATAGCGCGGCTGCGCATAACTATCAGCGTCAGTCCCGTCATAATCATAAACATGGAGGCCGCCATAATATCGCGTCCCGCAGCCATGGGCAGCAGGCCGTCGATAACCATGTAGCCCAGCGCCAGGCTGCAGGCCGCCACCGCCGTGGAATAATTGACGTTGATATCGCTGACGATTTCCCGCTCGTCCCGCAGCTGGTGTACTACTTTAAGAATAGCATAGGGAATGAACATCACCTTGACGGCAATGGTCAAAAGCCCCGGCAGCCATCCGTGCAGCCCGCCGCCA